>JAAYDF010000047.1 GCA_012729395.1 Phycisphaerae bacterium | reverse complement strand
GTGTCCATGACCGCGACACCTTCTCGCGAAGTGCCGGAGGGGGAGATCGAGCGCGATCGCGAGGAAGATCACGCCGACCCCAGGTTGGGGCCGCGTATCAGGGCAAGCAAACCAGCCCGATTGGTTGTGGCCGACCGGGCGGTAGGCAGAAACTGGCGATCCGCCCTGGTCAAGGAGTTGGTCAAGCATGCCCGCGCACGCATGGAGAGTGGTTGCCGTGCGGTCGGGGTGATTGTCAATCGGGTGGCGACCGCGAGGGAAACCGCCGCATCGCTGCAAGGCAATGACGTGGAGGTTGTCCTGCTGACCGGTCGTATGAGGCCCATGGATCGCGACGATACCCTCAAGAAGATCGAGCCGCTCCTGTCGGGAGGCCCGGGCGATTTGCCCAAGCCGACGTTTGTCGTTGCCACCCAATGCCTGGAGGTTGGCGCCGATCTGGATTTCCACGCCCTGGTCACCGAGTGCGCCAGCCTCGACGCCCTGCGGCAAAGATTCGGCAGGCTCAATCGAGTGGCCGCCCGATCCGGCGCTAAAGCGGTGATCGTCGTGCGGGGAGACCAGATCGAACCCACCGATGACCTGTCAAAGCAGGACCCGGTTTACGGCAATAGCCTGGCGAATACCTGGAAATGGCTGAACGAGAACAAGGACGGCGTGGATGACGAAACCGGTCCCTGGATTGACTTCAGTGTCGCGTCGATCCGAGCCAAGTGGGACACGCTGACCGCCGACCGGCAAGCACAACTGAATGCGCCGGTCAACGATGCCGCGGTGCTCCTGCCCGCCCACTTGGACATGTGGTGCCAGTCGAATCCGATCCCCCTGCCTGATCCCGATCCAGCCGTGTTTCTCCATGGTCCGTCGCGCAGCACACCGGATGTGCAGGTTGTCTTCCGCGCCGACTTGGGGAACGATCAGACAGAGTGGCCTGAAATCGCCTCGCTCTGTCCGCCGTCATCCGCTGAATCATTACCCGTCCGAATTGATGTGTTCAAACGGTGGATCAGTCGCGAGGACACCGTAGACGAATCCAGCGACGTGGAGGGCGAATCGATCCTCGACCGCGAAGAGCCGGAGCCGACTGGACGCCGAGCTGTCCTGCGGTGGCAGGGGCCTGATTCATCAGAGACCGGCGTCATTGCCTCGCCCGCTGAGGTTCGTCCCGGCGGTCTGTACGTGGTTCCCATCGCTGTCGATTCCAACCTCTGCCTATTGGGCGACTTTCCCAATTCACTGCCGACCGACCAGGGTGACGTGGCCTTTCAGCGGGCCCGCGATCGGGCGATCCTTCGACTGACGCCGACGGTTCTCCATATCCCCTCTCTGGCTGGAGTGACCGTGGACGATGATGCCTTCGAAGCGAAACTGTCCGACGCGCTCCGCGCGCTGGCATCCGACCCGCGAGACTGGGTGCAGCGTGCCGCCGAGAACCTGTCCAGGCGAAGCAAGCGCGTGGTCAAGCCGCATCCGCTGGGAGGTTTCGTCCTAGTCGGCAAGAAACGCCTCGGCCAGTTCGATCCGACCTTTGTCGAAGCGGATGAATCATCGGAATCAGTCTCGGATCGCCCGGTTGTTCTTACCGATCACTGCCGCAGAGTTGCTGACTTCGCCCGCCGGTTCGCTGATCGGTGCGGGCTAAAAGCGAAACAAGTTGATGCCGTTGAGTGGGCCGGCCTCCTGCACGACATCGGCAAGGCCGATCCGCGTTTTCAGGCATTGCTGCACGGAGGAAATCGACGCAAGGCAGATGTCTTCCCGTACCTGCTCGCCAAGTCGATCGGGCCTGTACCTTCCAACCGGGAGCGCCAACTCGCGCGTGAGCGGGCGGGTTATCCGCCCGACGCCCGCCACGAACTCCTGGCCGTTCGCCTGGCAGAAAGCAACAGCGTTCTACCGCCAGATCCTGATGACCGCGACATGGTCCTTCATCTGATCGCCAGCCATCACGGCTGGTGCCGGCCGTTCGCTCCAGTGGTCCGCGACGCAAACCCGACGAACGTGATCTTCAAAGACGCCGAGCGCACCCTACAGGCATCTTCCGCGACCGGTCTGGAACGCCTCGACAGTGGCGTGGCCGAACGATTCTGGAAACTCACCCGCCGCTTCGGCTGGTGGGGCTTACCTTGGCTCGAAGCCATGGTTCGCCTCGCCGACTGGGCCGCCAGCGAAGCCGTTGCCAAGGAGGATCACCCATGAACCCCCAACTCGTGCTTTCCGGGATCGACGGCAGTAACCCGCTCGCCTTCCTGGCCGCCCTGGGAACACTACGCACGCTTACACGTGCATGGAAAGATCGGGACGTCAAACTATCTTGGTTTGTCCAGGGTGGAATGTGGGCGCCGACCTTGCATTCTGATCACGTGCTCGATCAAAGCCAACTGCTCAACGCCCTCGATGCAACTCTTGAAAAGGATGCCACGACCCACTCGATTGCGTTCCTGAAGTGCCTGTACAAAGCGACTCCGGAGAGCGTGCGACAGTTGTTCCGCGACCGAGCCAGCGTAGTTGGGGCCGAAGATCGCGAAGATCTCGATATGCTCTCCGCTATGAGCTCGGAGTTGGCGACCGAAGCGACTAGCCAATTGCAGACAGTCAGACGCGACTACTTCTGGGGGAACCTGGAAAGTGTGATGAGGCACACAACCGTTAACCACCTCCGGCGAGCCCTCTTTCAGTCTTGGGACTATGCTGACCCACTCGACAACCAGTCACTCCACATCGAACCAAGCGAAGATCGTCGTCACGCTTACCAGTGGAGCAAGCCCAGCGGCGATCCCGACCGCAAGAGACGCGGTGGTATGCTTGGAGCAAACCGGCTTGCCATCGAAGCGTTTCCACTATTCCAGTCAATCGTGGCAGGAGACAAGCTTATCACACGTGGGTTCACCGGCACTCGTACTGACAACACCCGATGGACTTGGCCGCTATGGTCCTGCCCAATCAATCTGGATGTCGCTGCTTCGCTTCTTGCGTTATCCGAGCTTCAGGCGGAGGCACCGGATGCCCAGCAACTACGTTCACGTGGAATCTCCGTCTTGTACCGATGTCGGCGCATTCTGGTGGAAAAAACTCCCAACTTCACCCCCGCCCAGCCGGCCTGAGGGAGGGGACGATGGGAGCATCCTGCGGATCGTCCATGGAGATCAATACCTCCACCTTGTTGGGTGGCCATGATGTTCCGCTCCTCCCCGTCCGCATGCTCAACGAGTACGCCTACTGCCCGCGGCTGTTCCACCTGATGCACGTCGAGGGCCGTTGGGCGGATAACGTCTACACGGTCGAGGGTCGAGCCGTTCATCGGCGGGTGGATAAGCTCGACCATGTGCTGCCGGAGGCGGTCGGCGAGGGCCAGTCGTCGGTGGCCAGTGGTCAGCCGTCTATCGGCGAGACTCCGG
>JAAYDF010000046.1 GCA_012729395.1 Phycisphaerae bacterium | reverse complement strand
GCTGCCGCTGTGAGGAGGCCCGCAAGTGGACTACCCGCTGTTCGAAGTGCCCCGCATGGGCGGCGGCGTGTTCATCGGCATCGTGGCGATCATCCACGTGGTGATTGCCCAGTTGGCGGTGGGCGCGGGGCTGTTCATCGCCATCGCCCACACCTTGGCGGTACGGAACAACGACCGGCTGCTGCTCGACTTCCTCGCGAGGTTCGGGCGCTTCCTGGTGTTGCTGGCGTTCGTCAGCGGGGCCATCACCGGGGTCGGGATCTGGGTGACGATCTCGCTGGTCAGTCCGCCTTCGACCAGCATGCTGATCCACCTGTTCGTCTGGGGCTGGGCGATCGAGTGGGTGTTCTTCCTCATCGAGATCGTCGCCGGCTACATGTACTACTACGGCTGGCATCGCCTGACGCCGCGGCGACACATCGCGGTGGCATGGATCTACGCTTTCGGGGCGTTCATGAGCTTGGCGGTGATCAATGGGATCATCTGCTTCATGCTCACGCCGGGCGACTGGGTACCGCCGTGGCAGGATTCCGCCTACGACGGGCAGCAGGCGTTTTGGATCGGGTTCTTCAACCCGACGTACTGGCCCTCGCTGGTGTTGCGGACGATCCTGTCCATGGCCCTGGCGGCCATCTCGGTGGCGATGGTGGTCAACTGCATCCGCAGCTACTCGCGCGAGCAGAAAACACGGATCATCAACGCGGGCAGTTACCTGCTGATGCCCATTGGGCTGGTGGCCCCGGCGGCGGCGTGGTTCTTCTTCGCGGTGCCCGAGAACTCGCGGAACTTCGCCTTCGGCGGGGCCATCGCGATGACTCTCTTCTTCGCTTTTGGGGCGGTGTTGAGCCTGTTCATTGCCGGGTATGCCTACTGGGCTCTGATCCACGAGCGCAGTTACGCCAATTTGCAGACCTCCGTCCTGCTGCTGGCCCTGGCTTTTGTCGCCGTCGGGTCGCTCGAGTTCATGCGCGAGGGCATCCGCAAGCCCTACTTGGTCCATGGGCACATGTACAGCAACGGGATCCTGGCCACGGACGAGTGGCGAGAACGGATCAACCGCGACGGATTGCTGACCTATGCCCGGTTCGCCTACCCGCCGACCACGACGCTGGAGGAGGTGCATCGTCTGCCTCCGCACGCGATGGGACGTTTTGTCTTCAACGCCCAGTGCCGCATATGCCATGAGCCTGAGGGCACCAACGATCCCGCACCGCTGGTCAACCAGTCGTCGCGGGAATTGCTGACGAAGATCACCTCGGAGCTGCACGAGCTGAAGCATTTCATGCCGCCGTTTTTGGGCACCGAGCACGAAAAGCGTGCTTTGGTGGAATACCAGTTGTTCCTGGCCCACGGGGAGGCTTACGCCCCGCCGCCCGGTGCGACATCGTCTGCGGCGACACCCCCCACAAGCCGGCGAGGGGTGAGAGATGAAGGAGACGCGCGATGATGCTGGCCGCCGTGTCGATCCCCGCACTGGATCCCGTCGGGCTGCCGGCCCCACCGGCCCTGTTCGTCTTCCTGCAGCTACTGACCGTGCTGCTGCATCTGTTGTTCATGAACTTCGTGTTGGGAGGCAGCGTGCTCGCGTTGGGTCTCAATGTCGCCGCGTTGGCGGGCCGGCGTGAGGCCCACCCCATCGCCAACCTGATTCACCAAGCCATGCCCCCGATGATCAGCATGGCGGTGACCATGGGCGTAGCCCCCCTGCTATTCGTGCAGGTACTCTACGGCCCGTTCTTCTACAGCGCCAACGTGCTGCTGGGCTTCGCGTGGTTCTCGTTCGTGGCGGTTCTGCTCGTGGGATTCTATCTGACCTACTGGCTGACCTACCGCGGGAGCAACGCGTTGCAGCGGCGAACCGGAGCGTGGGATGACAAACCCCTTCGGCGACTTGCGGTCGGCGTGCTGACGACGGCGGGCTTCCTCTGGATCGCGTGGGTCTTGACCAACAACCACGAGATGAGCATTCACCCCAATCTGTGGGCGGACGGTGACGCATGGCGGAGCCCGCGATGGTTCGTGCCGTCGGCGACCACCATTCCTCGTTTCCTGCATAACACGGTTGGAGCCACGGCGATAGCGGGGCTGTGGCTTGCGGCGATCGGCTGGTGGCGCGTTCGCCGGGGCACGGGCGAGCCGGAGGCCCAGTTCGGCATGATCCGGCTGGGACTCATCGTCGCCGCCGTACTGAGCACCATTCAGGTGATCGTTGGGCTCTACTTCCTGCTGTCCTTGGACAGAGGAGTCATGTGGGAGTTGCTCGGTTTCAGGACCTTCCTCGGCGGGATCTGGTCGGTGACCTTGCTGATCGCCCTGCTGCTACCGCTGGGAATGGGTTACGCGGCCAAGCACGTGCGCCGGTTTTCCTGGTTTGCCATGTCCGCGGGAGCTGGGGTGCTGGTGACGGCCGGCATGCTCTGTGGGCACGAGCAGGTCCGCACCTCCTCACTGGCCCGCATCGAGCCCGAGGGCTTCTCCCTCGACCAGTGGACCGTCTATCCGCAATGGACCAACGTCGTGCTCTTCGCCCTGGTGCTGGTGGGCGGCCTGGCCCTGGTCGGCTTGATGCTTCACTGGATCACCGACCGCACGGCGACAGAAGCCGCCGGCACCACAGACTAGTGTGCCCCGCCAAAGCAGCCTGTATCCTCGGGTGTGGCACCGACCTGCCCGCCTTGGTGGGCGTCTCGCCTTGGCCAAGACTGTGTCACAGGGTATCCGTCCGAGACCACCAGGCAGGCCGCGCGGCGGTCGGGCGCTCTGGCTGCGATGATGGCATCGGGCGTCAGCCGTTGTCCGGATCGGACACCTTCCTCTGCGATTCAGGCACCTTGATCCGTCGAAGGCGTACGGGCAGAGGCATGATGCCCCTTCGGCAGAGTCGATGCTCGCTCGATGATCTCGGTTGGCAGGATCTGACCGCTCGGCTCGGCGGGCAGGCCTCCCATGCAGGTGGCCAGGAGCGAAGCGCTTTGCCTGCCCAGTTGTCGTATCGATGGAATACCAATCGACGTGATCTCCGGATGCGCGAAGCGGTACATCGGGTGCGTCGGGTAGCCGATCACCTGGAGTTCCCGAGGGATTCGCACTTCGCACTCTGCCGCGATCTTGACCGTGGCGAGTGCGAACTCCGGCCGGATGGCGAAAACGCCCGCAGGGCGATCCCCGCCGCGAAGAAGGCGCCGAAGCACGGCGAAGTACTCGTCAGGTTCCTCGGGCAGATGGTAATACAGGCTCGTGGGCGTCGGGCCCGGCAGGTCGAGCTCCTGGGCCGCAAGCGAAAAGCCCCGAACCAGTTCGACCTCGCCACCCGTCAGGTCCTGGTGGCAAAGCACGATCGTTCGCCCATGGGGCAAGAGCGCTCGCGCCGCCAGCAACCCGGCCTCGGTCATATCCTGCCGCAGGAAGGGAAGCTTCAGGGTGGGTTCCGGATCGCCGATCACCACAGACGGCACGCGGCTGGATTCGAAGAAGTGCTGTATCTCCGGCGGCACGGAACGGAGAAGGAACCCTGTCTCTCGCGAGGCCCGTGATTCCTGCTCCAGCAGTTGACTCACTTGCCCGAGCCATCTCTCGCGGTCGATGTAGAGTGTGCGCAGCGAGCACACTGGGAAGATTTCGTTGATGCCGTCGGCCAGTTCATCGATCAGGTTGGCGTCCGCGCTGCGGTTGCGTTTGGGGCTGACGATGGTGACGACGACCGGCGGCTCGCACCGTAGCTGGTCCTCGGCCAGGGTTCGGGCGTCTTCGATCACCCAGAGGATGTAGCCGCTCTTCCTGCGTTTGGCCCACCCCTCGGCTTCTATCTTCCGCAATGCCTGGTGCGCCACATGGACCGCCACGCCCCCCTCTCGGGCAAGCCGTCGCACCGAGGGAAGTCTCGCGCCTGGAAGCAACTGACCCGAAAGCACCTGTCGCCGAAATCGACGAACCAGTGCCAGGGCGGGCGAGCTGATTTCGTGTGTTCTGTTCTCCATGCGAAGTGCCGCGTTTTTACTGCTATTCCAGTGCGCCGGCAAGCCCTGCAACACGAGATAGTGTCAACTCCTGTGCCCATTGCTCCGGGCGCAACTCGCCTCCCGCACGGCAAAGTCAGAACAGGCACCGCTGGAGCGATGTGTCCTGGGCCGTGAACTTGCCCTGCATTCGAGGTTGTTTCCTTCCTCACACATCGCGAGCGAAAGGCCGATTTTCATTGTGCCCGCCGTCGCCATCCTCACCATCCGCGGATGGCGAGGTACGCCCTGTTGATCCAAGCCCGTTATAGCTACAATACGCCTCCGTGGGCGGCCAGGTGTTGACCGCTAGGTGCACCGTGCTGAGTCGGCAGATTGCCCTGGGTGTTCACTCAAACCACCTCCTGGAGTAATGATCCATGAACGCACGTCCTCTCGTCACCGCGTTGGTCGTTCTGAGCCGTGTCGCGGGCGAAATGGCGGTCGCCCAAGCCCCGAAGGTCGCCAAGACCGTACCGGCCTCCGAGGCCACGGATGTCGCCCCCGGCCTGGACCAGATCGTCATCACCTTCGATACCCCAATGAAACTGAACAGCCACTCGCTGGTCGTGGTCGGCGACCTGAACTTCCCGGATCTGGTCGGCGATGACCCGATCTACTTTCCGGACAACAGAACCTGCATCATCAAGGTCAAGCTTCAGCCCAACACCGCATACGGATTGGGGATCAACAGCAAGACCCGAACGGGCTTCAAATCGGCCGAGGACGGCACCCCCGCCGTTCCTTTCGAGCTGCGTTTC
>JAAYDF010000045.1 GCA_012729395.1 Phycisphaerae bacterium | reverse complement strand
TGAACATACACCCCCATTGAAAACCCCCCATACGACGACGAGCGCCCGAATTCCCCTCGATCACACCTACAGCCTATAATACCGACCCGCTTCCGTCAAGCCCGTCGGCGTCCCCCTCTTTCCCGCCCCCTCAACCGCCCGCCGATCCCCTTGCCGCCCACGCCTATCAGCCGCCGAACCCGCAACGCAATCGCCATCGACCCACCCGACTCCGCCCGACAATCCCCGTGCGACGAGATATCCGCTCCCGTCTCCCCGGAATCGTCGTCCTTCACCTTGCATTACCGCAACCCTCCCGCTACACTTACCTTCCGCTTCGATAAGCGCCCGTAGCTCAATTGGATAGAGCATTGGACTTCGGATCCAAGGGTTGGGGGTTCGACTCCCTCCGGGCGCGTTCTAAGCCGCGAACCAGTAACAGCTTACAAAGAGGGCGGCTGGGCCTCACGCGACCGACGGGCCTCGGGCGATAGCTTCCGCCATCTTTCCAAAGGCGATCCCATGACCCCACGACAACGTGTCCAAGCCGTCTACCAGGGCAAAACCCCCGACCAGGTTCCCCTCATGCTCGACCTGTCCCACTGGTACAAGAAAAACTACAACGTCTTCTTCGACCTCCGCGGCTTTCAGCAGGTAGATCAACGCCTCGTCGACCTCCACAAGCAGTTCAACGCCGTCGCCTACTGCGAAATGGGCGGCCACTTCGACCTCCGCTTCACCGACGACTCCGTCTCCTCCCGCTCGTGGACCGACGCAGACGGCGTCTTCCACACCGAAATCGTCACCCCGCTCGGCCGCCTCGAAGAACAGCGGGTCTTCGAACCCGCCAGCTACTCCTACAACATCAAAAAGCACCTCCTCGAAACCGTCGACGACTTCGACGTCGTCTGCCACCTGATGGACCGCACCACCGCCACGCCCCGCTTCGACCGCTACAAAGCCTGGCAAGACGCCCTCGGCGAACTCGCCTTCATCTACTGTCAGTTGCCCTACTCCGGCTTCGGCTACCTCCTGAGCCGCCACTTCGGCGTCGAAAAAACCTGCATGGCCGTCTTCGACCATCCGGAAAAGGTCCGCCGACTCGTCGACTCCGTCAACGCCTGCAACCTCCGAATCCTCGAAACTCTCATCGACGGACCCTTCGAAGTCCTCTTCGTCAGCGACAACTTCGACGGCAACGTCCACCCCCCAGCCTTCTTCGACGAATACACCCGACCGTATTACTCGGAAGTCGCCCGCCGCGTCCACACCGCCGGAAAACACTTCGCCGTCCACGTCGACGGCGAAATGCGAGGCTGCCTGCGCAACATGGCCGAGTGCGGTGTGGACTGCATCGACGCCGCCACCCCCGCCCCCATGTTCGCCCTCACCCCGCAACAGGCCCGCGAACAGGCCGGACCCGACCTGATCCTCTCCGGCGGAATCCCCGCCAACGTCTTCGGAACCACCGGCACCGATGCCCAGTTCGTCGAGTGCGTCAAAAACTGGCTGGAAACCCGACACACCTCCCCGCGACTCATCATGGCCGCCGGCGACCAGGTCCCCACCGACGCCCCGCGCCACCGAATTGAAATGCTCCCCAAACTTATCGAACAGTTCGGCCGCTACTGACCCAGGCCCGCCGCGACGTCAGGCCTTGCCGTACCGCTGACCGTACAAGTTCGGCTCGAACTGCGCCCGCCGCCCCGGACAGTTCTCACGCGGACAAAGCTGGCAGTTCTCGAACTGCGCCTCCGTCGCGAACCGGATGCCCGAAACCGACTTGGTCGGCACCATCAGCAGGCTCCGCGTCAGCTCCACCCCGACCGTCGCCCGGACGTCGCCCAGAATCTCAAACAACCCCCGCTGCTCACGAAGCGGCCAGTCCCCCAGCGATCCGGGATTCATCGTCGAACTCGTCCCGTTGGCAAAGTGCCGCTTCATGTGCTGAATCAACGCCGACATCACCGCCCGCAGCGCAGCCTCCTTGATCGCGTCCGCCCAGAACCGCTCCAACTCATCCGTGATCGTCGCCGACCACGCCTCCAGCTCCACCCCGCACGTCGCCACGTACGGAAACACCCGGTGCACCTTATCCAGATTCACCCGAAGCACCCGACTGCTCAGCCGTACCCCGCCGATCACGACCTCGTCCTCCCCCTTCTCGTCGATGTACGCCATCCGGTACATCGCCTTCGGACGGCCCACCCGTTCCGCCTCACCGATAAGCCGCCGAACCGCACCCGCGTCCTCACCATCCGACGCCACATGCAGCCGCTCAAAAAGCGCCTCAGCCGCAACCCGAAACGGAACCACGTCCAACACTACCATATCCGTCATCGTCATCACCCATCCATAACCAAGCCGATTACCCGACCACACCAATAGTATACCCGATCCGCCCGCCCGCCGCACAACCTTCGATACGTAGGCTGCATCGTCCCGACGCACCACCACAACGCGATCGCCACAAAACACCACCGGACAGCCAACCAATCCTGCCGCACCGGCGCATCCCCTCCGCGACGACGCCTGACCTCACGACGGACCGCGCCCGCCGCCTCTCCCGGAGCTTCGCTTCTTCAACGCCGCGACGAATTCAGCATCGTCTCCCTTCCCGACGGGCCTGGTATTCAACGGCAGGGTCCTTCGAAATTCTTTCGGGGACCGACCAACGACCTGCTTGAAACGCCTGGAGAAGTGAAACTCGTCGTAAAACCCGAGCCGATACGCGATTTCCTTGTTGTTCAGGTGCGTCTCCTGCATGAGCCGGCAGGCACGCTCGATCAAGACGCGATTGCGGTACTGCTGGGGCGACATGCCAACGATCTGGGTGAATCGTTTTCGGAATGTCTCGTAGGACAGGCCCGCCCCTTCTGAGATTACCTGCAACGACTTGTTTCGGGACGTATCGTCCCCCAACATCTCGCACACCTGATCCGCCCAGGCCAGATCGTGCTGATACGTCGCGTCCAGCCCTTCCGCGTCCAACGCCTCCAGCAGAATCTCCTGAAAACGGACCAGAGTCAGCATCGGATACCCTCGTCTGTTGGCGTTTATCGCCTCGTAAATGGCCTTGAAACGTTTGAACCAGTGATCCACGGGGGCAATGTGGCGCACCGGTCGAGACGGATCCAGAATCCCGCAGGCATGCCAGGGCGCAAAAACGGATTTGTCAAACGTAAACCAGATCTGCGTCCAGTGGCCTCCGGCAACGGAACCGTAATTGTGGGCGAGGTCCGGAAAGTTGATGATCATGGAACCGGGCTCGAGCGCAGACTTATAGCCGCTGGTATTCCGGTAATTACCCGTTCCTTCCAACACATACGCGAACGAGTAGTACTCCGGCTGTAATCGCATCCGCGGCCCCATCGAGGCGTCCTGGGCGATGCCCGAACCAAGAAACCTCCCCACGCCGGTATTCACACCGATCAATCCCATACGAACTCTCCTCACACCATTATCGGAACCGCATGCCAAATCGTACATGGAATGACCACGGAAGCCATTCTCATACCCGTAGAAAAGTGTATAGTCAAGGGGGTCAGGCAATTTCGCTGCTGATGCGAACGACAACCGTTCTCCGACGACCGGTCTCTGATTCTGGCGAACCGACAGCGAAATCGCTGTGGCAAGGTGCTTCCTGTGAGTTGTTGGCTTTTCAGAAAGGAGATTTATATGAAGAGAGTGATCACGTTTATGGTGGTGTTCGGCATCGCGGGCATGGCGTCGGCGGCGGTGACGGGAACGTACATGCCGGCCACCCCGGCGAACACCGGACCGGCCGAGGCAATCACCCTCGACCCCAGCCAATGGGCAAACGGCGGCGACAATCTCTGGGCCGTGTGCAACGTCTGGGATTCGAGCCTGGGATTGGATTCCTTCTCCGCCATCGGCGAACCCGCGCCGACCATCACCACGACCGTCACCGGCCTCGATCCTGCCGGAATGTACGATGTCTATCTGTTGTTCAATGCCTATGACGGCGCATCGATCCAGGGCGCCATCGCCGGAAACGCCCTCGAACTCTGCACCTTCGCCAACTCAACGAATACCGGATTTGTTCCCTTCACCGGCTTCGCTTTGCTCGAGCACCGTCTCGGAACCGTCAGCGGCTCGTCCTTTGCCGTCGATATCGCCCCGCACGGTCCCGAATCCTACTATGTCGGCCTGAGCTACGTCGCGGTTCCCGAACCCGTCTCGCTGGTCCTGCTGGCCCTCGGCGCTCTGCTCCTGCGGCGAAAGGCGTAAGAGATCGCAAGTTGATCCGCGTTGTTACGCAATGCATGGAAGGTGTCAGAACCAGGTGATTCGCCTGACACCTTCCATTTGTATGGGTGTCACCCAACACCAATCGTTTGGGAAAGGGAAAGATGTGAGACGAGAATCATTCCCAGCCGGGATCGGATTCCTGATCGCTCTCGCGTGGTGCTTGGCCTCCGCAGCTTCGGCGGCGACACAAACAATCGACAATCTCAACAGCGGAACCCCGCAAACCATCCTCATGCTCGGAACGAGCAACTATGTGGAGGCGGGAAACAACTGGTTCACGGGCGGCAGTTGGATTACCCAAACCCGATCCGCCCTGGTAACGGAGTATGGCGACTTGGTCAATATCGTCTCCCGACCCGACGGAGGCGGCGACATTCGGTCCGGCTTGACGCACGTCGCAACCGACATGCAAGCCGTCTGCCCCTCCACCGTCGTGATGGGCTATGCCATCAACGACGCCGCCACCTGCTTCTTCGATCCGCTCCATCCCGAAACCCTGACCAACAACCTCCGCACCATGGTCCAAACCGTCTTTCAATACAATCCCGACGCCGAAGTCATCTTTCACAACTTCATGTCTCCCGAAGACGTCACGGCACAGGAAAACCCCAGCGGAGCCTTCGACAGCCGAACCTACCGACCCTATCACGAGCAGGTGCTCGACATCTACGACGACGTGGCCGCCGAATTCGGCCTCTTGCATATCAATTCCTATCCGCAATGGGAAGACCTCCGCGTTCAAAACCGCGCAACCTATCTCTCCTATTCCTGGGAAGGCGTTCATCCCAACGTCCAGGGCAATCTGAACGTCACAACCCCCTTTTTCCTCCAACAAATCGGTTTTATCTCCACCCAACCGGTGGGCGAGAAGACCTCCGTGCCCGCCACGCCGTCTAACACCGGGCCGGCCCAGGCCATTACCGCCGATCCCGACCAATGGGCGAACGGCAGCGATAATCTCTGGGCCGTATGCAACGTGTGGGACCCGAATCTGGGCCTGAGCACCCTCGCGGCAATCGGCGAAAACGCCCCGGCCATCACCACCACTGTCGACGGATTGGATCCTTCAAAAACATATCAGGTCTATCTCCGGTTCATTGCCTACGACGGCGCCTCGATCTTGGGTGGACTCTCCGGAAATCCTCTCGATCTCTGCGCGTTCTCCAATTCGATCAACACCGGATATGTGCCCATGCCCGGCTTCGCGCTGCTCGAACACAGCCTGGGAACCGTCAGCGGCAGCTCGTCGCTCTCCGTCGATATCGCCCCGCACGGACCCGAATCCTACTATGCCGGCCTGAGCTACGTCGAAGTCCCTGAACCCATGACCCTCCTCCTGCTGACTCTGGGCGCCTTGCCGCTTCGACGGAGACATTAGGCCCGACCGGATCACTATTCGAGACCGTCGCCACCCTCTTCGAAATGTGTCCGCGCACTTTCGCGACAGTCACGTCTCCCAAATCCACGCCGCCAAAGGACTCGGCCGCTCCACACTCAGTCCATGACAAGCTCGAAGAACGGAGTGGGGCCGTCCTTCAGACTCGCCGTATCCAGATGAATTCTGAGCCGACCCTCTTCCCAGGCCAGCGCCAACCGTTCCCGACGCTCGCCATTCAGGCCCAGCGCGTAAAGCGCCATGTCCTTGCCGTGGGCGGTCTGTAACGTCGCGTCCAGACGCCCCACCTTCATCAATGTCGGCATCGTGCCGTAGTTGAACATCGTCGTGCGATCGGGCGTCACCTCCATGCCGCTGTTGGCCGTCTCGGTCGTATACAGCAAAACCATCCGCCGGCTTTCCCACAGATCCTTCCCGTCCACGGAGCAAACGCCCACCATGGCCGCCGTATCGCTGCCGATCACCTCCAGCCGTCCGACCGCCTCGCTCCGACCGGCCTCCAAAGTCACCGCCTCGCTCAAAGGCGTAACCACCTTCAGGAGATTCTCCTGGGCCCGCATCGTAATCTCGCCCGTATCGCTCTCAAATACGCCCTTCGACGGCTCGCTGACGTTCGACTCCGCAAGAAGCCCGCTGCGCTTCATCCGGCCGACCAGGGCATCGAGCGACTCGCCATCGGCGGCCACGTCGGTCCATTGGCCGTCAAGGCGGATCTTCACGCCGCCGGCGGGGGTGAGAATCACATCCGGCTCCACAGGCTCCGCGACTCCCTCCGGAGGCTGCAACTCAGGGAACGAAATGGCAAAACCGCTCATCAACCCGAGCTTGGTCTGCTCGCTCGAGGCTTGCTTGAACTCGCCCAGAACGGACTCCGGCACTTGAAGCTCAACCCGATGGTCGGACGGCGTCACGTCGCCGCGCAGGAAGAAGCAACTGAATAGAAATTCGCAGGCCCGGGTCACCGGAGAGCCCTGCGGCTGGAACGAACCGAGACGCTTCGCCTCGAACACGACGGGAGCCGAAGCATACACCATCGCGTCGAATCCCTGATACGCCGAATACGCGCCGTAGACGAGCCCGAACTCGCGCTGATACCGGTTCCAGAAGCAATGGTTGTACTCCGTCGCGCAAAACGGCCGGTCCGCGAACTTCGCAGCGAACATGATGCGGATATACGCCGCCGTGTCGCCCACCGAGCTGTTCTGCGGGCAGACGGCGCCGGGGCCGCCGCGCCAATCGCCGTTCGGAAACGAAAAGAACTGATTTCGCAGCGCCATCGTGGTGTGCTCGTACCGTGCCGCATGGTCTCCCCACCAATTCGGCAGGCTGTAATGACCCACCAATCCGTCGTAGCCGATGCGCTTGAGATTCTCCGTGTACCAGGCGATATTCTCGCGGACCAGTTCCGTGCAGAAGCGCACGAAGTCCTGATCGCTCAAACTCGATCCGATCCCCGTCCACGCGTAATACGGCAGCGTGAACGTCAGGTTCCCCGCCGGCGTCGTCACCTGGTCGAACG
This sequence comes from Phycisphaerae bacterium, assembly GCA_012729395.1. Lineage (GTDB taxonomy): Bacteria > Planctomycetota > Phycisphaerae > UBA1845 > PWPN01 > JAAYDF01. The sequence continues at coordinate 7,478 of JAAYDF010000045.1, read as the reverse complement.
AGGTGATCGCCGCGTCGCCCCAGGCCTTGGCCAACGCCGCCGGCGTCTGGTACTTCGCCTCCAGCCACTCGCCGAATCGCCGGTTCATCGCCTCTTTGATCTCCTCGGACGAGATGAACCGCGCCAGAAATCCCGACTCCTGTTCGTTATACGGCTCGATGCAGGCAACAACCGGATCGTCCTTCCACGCCAATCCCGTGTACGGATTGACATGGTTCATCAGCGTCTCGGCCCCATACAGCCAGATCCGGCGCATCTCCGGATCCCCCAGAAACATCCGCGCCTTAAAGTCGCACTCCCGGCCCTGCACCTCCGGATTGTACTTCAGCGGCGGCGCCACCGGCTGAAAAAGCCCGTAGCCCAGCAACGTCAGATGCAGGTAGATCCCGTGCCGCCCCATCTGGGCAATCAGGTAATCCACCTTATCGAGCAGTTCCGGACGGATGTCCAGGCTCTTCTCCGGCGACATCAGGTCGATATCGAATATCCGAAACAGATTGTAACCCTGAATCCGGCACGCCCGGACAAAACGGTCCACATTCCCCTTCCACGTAGCAGCCTCGCCAAACCAGCCGAAACCGTCAACGCTCATCGCCTCATCGCTGACCGAATGAAATATAAACCCCTTCAATCGGACCGGAGTCTCCGGCCGCCCTTCGGCCACCAGCTTTCCACGCGGGCCGATGACAAGCCGCGCCGGCCGCTGGCTCCCGCCAGACGGCCCCTCCACCAACGGCACCGCGCTCACCGCCCTCAAATCCAACGCGCTGCCCGCCTTCACCTGCACGTCGGACGTGTCTACCACCTTCCACTCCGCGTTCGCCACGAACGTCAGCTTCTCCTGCGATTCCGCGGACACTCGCAATTCCGGCACAATCCCGGGTAGACCGACCACGCCGGGATCGCCGTTCTCATTCAATTCCGAGGACTCCATACTCGATTCCCTCGCACCGGCCAAATCCCACACTCGCCGCCCGACACCGCCGCCGGGCATGCGCGTTCCTACATTCATCCACTGGCGTAAACCCAGCGGAAAACGCCTCCCGCCGCCCGCCAATCAATGAAAATGTCTATTATAGCACAAAGCAACGTGCAGTAGATGACTGCAACGATCAAAAGGATTGCATTTCCAACTATCATCCTGTCAATGCCGACGCCGCCATTCTTCATTCCTGGCGGCTTCTCACAGCGTAAGCCAGGAGGGCGTATTCTCGCCCGCCACAACACACATCTTCCTTCACCAGGAAAACCCCTTGCCAAAATCAATGCTTCTGGTCCAATAGATACCTTGATATCCTTGGAAAAGGTCGAGCAATGAACAATCAAGCCGCCGTCCGCATCACCCTCAGCGAGCCCATCGTCGTCGCCCAGGCCCCGCCCGAACTGAACCGCGCAGCCGGGGCCTGGGGACGCTGGCAATTCCCTTTCATCGCCCGCCAGGCCGACGGCCAAATCCAGGTCCGATTCTCAATCGAGCCCGACTCCGCTGAATCCTACGGCAAGCCCGTCGGCTACGCCCAATCCGCGGATAACGGCCAGACCTGGAACCTGAAAACCCCCAAGCCAAGCCACGACATCGAAGACGGCGCCCTCCTGCCGAACGGCGATCGGCTCGTGCCCGTCCAGCTCGAATCCAAAAACGCCAAAGAACTCAACCTGCCCGCCTCCGTATGCAATTTCGTCTGCAGCTACGGATACCCGCGATCGCTCTATCGGGCCGAAGACCTGCCCAGGGAACTCGCCGGCTGGCGATTCCGACGCCGGCCCGCCGGCGCCGACCGCTGGATTCAAGAGACCGCAGCCGTGCACATACCGGACGAAGTTTACGACGTCACGGATGAGAAAACCACGGGCCTGACACCCGGTGTCGGTACCGTCGGACAGGTCCGCGAAGGCCCGCTGCCGTTGCCTTTCTGCTGGGGCAAAATCCGAATCGCACCGGACCAGTCCCTCTGGGCGGTCACGTACCAATGGCGATTGGTAGGGGGGCTGCCAAAATACTTGCCCATGTTCTTCCGATCGACCGACGCCGGACGCTCATGGAACATGATAAGCCAAATCCCTTACCAGGGCGACCCGCAGGCCGACCCGCACGCAAGCAAACGCGACGGCTTCACCGAGCCGGATTACAGCTTCCGCCCCGACGGATCCATCCTCGCCGTCATGCGGACCATGGACGGCAACGGCCACGGCCCGCTGTACCTCGCCCACTCGCTCGACCAGGGCCGAACCTGGTCCAAACCGAAAGCCTTCGACACCTTCGGAAAAATGCCCCAACTCCTGACCCTCGCCAACGGCGTCACCCTCGCCTCCTACGGCGCCTCGGGCGGACCCGGCTACTTCGTCGTCCGCGCCACCACCGACCCGTCCGGCCATGCCTGGACCGACCCCGTCAAAACCCGCGTCTCCACGCCCGAACCCGGCGCCTGGGACACCTGCGGACACACCGAAATGATCCCCCTCGACGACCGCTCAGCCCTCATCGTCTACTCCGATTTCAACCACCCCGACGCCGCCGGCCGAAAACGAAAATCCATCCTCGTCCGAAAAATCACCGTCAACTGAAAACGTAGCGCGCGTCCTCCGGACGAACCATCCCACCGCGACACCGGCAAAACCGCGTGGGTCGCCGGCAACGCCGTCCCGACGCACCATCCGACCGCTCCCTGCCAAGGCCAACCTCAATACCCGACGCCTCGACGCGCCCTCCACAATATGTCACTCTCATCAACGCCCCCCCCATGCCATTCCCGCGTCCTCCTGTGTCATTCCCGCGCAGGCGGGAATCCAGTTTCCGAAGGCTCACCCGAACATCGCCACACGTTCCACCGCCAAACTCACCGCCGCATTACTCGTGCCTCTCCCACATTCCCACGCGACCGGCAGCGGCGAGCCGTTAGGACAATTCGATAATTCTGATAATTCGGGACAGTCACGAACGGCGGTTCCTTAAGGGAGGTAAACGCATCGGATTCCCGGTGTTATGGCAGCCCGCCAGCGGGTCTCGTCAACTTCCCGCCGAAGAACACTTGACGCGGCGGCATTTCGGCGGTACTTTTCGCCCTGCGGGTCCATTCCGTCCAGCAAACGGCCGTTGTCGTACAATACAGAGTTCGGCGTGTGGAGATCGAAACGTGTGGCCGTTCCGAAGAAAGGCAACTCGTGAGCCGCCGCAACTCAGCGATCCACCACGATGGATGGGCGAAGAGGTTCAGCGGCGGACTGGCCTGTCGCCGGATGTGTGCCGAAAGACTCTTCATCGCGCCACGGTCGGGGAGTACCGCCAGATCGTAGCCGCTCGGAACCATGAGGAATACCACACGCGCACCTGTGATACAATGAAACAGTGTGGCCCGCGGCATGATCCGATGGAGGACGATCCGGCGTTCGCAACGATCCTCTTACGGGCGTCACTGGAAGCCGAACGGGAAGTCGGGGCCGGTGGCGATTATGGACATTGCTTCGTCTTCTGGGAATGCAAGAAACGTATCCTCCACGACCGATACGGGATCGCGTGGTGTCATGAGGCAGAACTGAATCCGGACTGGGAGTTTGACTGACAACGTGTTATTTGCGGGTGATTGGCGCGTAATTCATTCGGGGATCGAAAGGGGACGCAGCTAGTGTCTGGGACCAACGACTGCCGAATCGCTTGATCACTTAGAAAACTTTTTTACCATTGGCTTCTTTGGCCTTCGTACCCGTAATCACAATGTCGTCGAATACCCTCGGCGGGGCACCCCAAGTCGAAGGTGTCCATATCTCGAATCGGTCTACTGTCGCCAGCTCGTATCTGCCGGTACATTGCGCAACGATCCGCTGCGCACCATTAAGAGGCCCATGAGAAATACTAAGTAACTCGGTCAGCGGATCATATGTCAGCGTGAGTCTCTGAGGATCTGCACTTTGCATCAGATGGGCGCCCGCCAATCCGAGTGCCGGCCAGTTTTCGTCGTAGTTTGAGAACACAAAGCCAGTCGACCCGCCGTACATAGTCCCCGACGCACACCATGCCGCATAGCCCATTGCCGTTTCGGCTTCATATAGTGCCATCCGAATCTCATACCCCGGGCCGGTCCATCCTTTCGTCTGTAAGATCATCGTCACCGTTACTGGCGTACCGGGCTCGAGAGCGGGCAGATCGACCGAAATTCGCGCACCGTCCGCCTCAATCGCTTGCAGTCGCAGGTTCCCGTCATCGTTGATAATCGACCAGTCAGTCGTCTTGGGGTTCGCGTCGGTGACGTTCCACTTGGGATTCGAGGTAAAATCACTGTCGGAAAACATGTCGCTCAAGACAACGTTCGCCGCTCCTGAATCGAGAATCAATTCGGGAAACTCGCTGGAATCTTTCGTCCCTGCAATGCCGGGCGACCACTCGGCCCATTTGCGAATCTCGCCGTCACTGTCATTGACGACGAAAGTGAGACCCAGCCGCATCTTTTCCTTGTTGAGAATAACCTTCATCGAACCGAGGTCGACCCAGGCGAACATACCCTCGTACACCGTGCGATTCGTCTTTTCGTCGCGGTTAATGGCCACATGGCTTTCTTTGGATAGCGGCTCATTTGTTGACGTCATGGTCGTGGTTGACTCCGCGCCTTTGGGGCCCAGAAACAGTCCCCACTCGAACCGGTTTTGATCCAGCTCCGAATTCGCCTGATGGACCGCAACCTGCACACTGTCCTGCTGCCACGACACCCCCGCATTCCCATCCTGAACGTGCTTCTGATCCGTCACCTCGATAAGGTAATACAATCCGGCTTCGTCCCATTGAAAACGTGCGCGTGCACTCAGATCGGCCGTCGTGATCTTCTCATCCGCCCCAGAGGGGTTCACAATGGTCAGATCCGTAATCGCCGGCGCAGGGTCCCATTCCCCCGGTGTGACATCAGCGTCAATTACGATATGTTGCTCGCTTCGCGGCACCACATACACGGTCCTCGGTGAAATCGCCCGGAATGGCATGAATATCCTGTCCGCCGTCTTGCCCGATTCGTCAGTGGCCGTTACAACAACCGCCGCCTTGCGATCGACCGCGAGCGCTGACGACAGATCAACCTTCCACGACAGCGATACTGTCCCCTTGGCTGGCACATCGATCGTCTCGACCGGCTTGCCCTCAACGAGGTTACAGCCTTGGGGAAGCATAAGTTGTACCGTGACCTTTCGGTTCTTATCGGTGAAGTTGCTCGCTTTCGCACCAACCTTGCACGCACTGGCCTGTGCGGTATCCACATCGTACCCGAACTCCGAAACCCGCGTGACATTCTCTGAGTCCATCATCGGCTGGAGTACGACGGGCTTGGCCATCACCGCAGGCGCCGGCTGTTGGCTTATCTTGAATAGACGCATCGTCTCCGTATCCGTAAGCAACTTTCCTGCCACGTCTACTCGGCCGGTTCGGACATACGTCAGGTTGTCCCGCATTGGCACAAGGCCCGTCTTTGTTTTACACAAAGCCCTGCCGTCAACTCCTTCGATGCTTTTCACCGGAATATCGAGCTTTACAGCGTCCTTCGACGCACCATACAGAACAACAATCGCCTCGTTGTCGTCGCCAAACACCCGCGCCAGGGACACTTCGCCCGCAGCAACCTTGAGGTCGCCCAGATAGGTCTTGTTCCGCAGAATCTTCGTCGCCTGAAGCCACGCAGCCCATTGACGCAGCGGTGTCCGATGAGGTCCAGTTATGCCCCACTCGATGGGTCCCTCGCGGTGCGGGTTCAGGAAGAATGGAAAGAACTTCGCAAGCCCACACGCCCGTCCTTCGATCCCCCGCATCGTAGTCATGGTCGCACAGCGATTATCCTCTTCAATTGGCGGACGCCTCTCCGCAAGGTGCTGCCAGGGGGACCCCGACTCACTGCACCAAAGCGGCATCGAGTCCTTGCCGAATTTCCTGAACAGATCCCGATAGGACTTTACGTACTTCTGCATTGACGAAGGGGCCGCATACAAATGAAAACTGATCGCATCGGAAACGTCTAGCAGACCGTTCTGGGCACACGTCTCAAGGTACACGCTCGACGCACCCGGGTTATAACACCCGCCGACGACCAGTACATCACCCATCTTCTCTTCATGGATCGCCCAGGCGATAGCCTTGGCCATAGGCACATACTGACCGCCGGGCAAGCCGAAGCAATTTGGCTCATTCCAAACCTCAACCGCACCCCAACCCTTGTGCCATCGCCGTGCAAGCACTGCCCACGCCTCTGCGGTGTTGATCGTGTCCTGTGGAAAGACGTTGTTACCCCGGCAATGCGCGGGTGTGTCATGAAAGACCTCGAGCGCCTTCAGGCCGAATTCGGCAAAAGAATTCCTCACGATGTCATACCCTGAATGTTGCTCGAACTGAAACAAATCCTTCGCCGGATTGACCTGAGACCAGGTCAGCCGTTCCCGCACTGTCGCAATACCCTGACGCGCCAGAATCGGCAGCCAACTCCGCCAGAAGGGATCACCATTACCCGTCCATGACATCCCAGCATCGACACAAAAAAACTCGTCCGCCGCTCCGTGAACCTTGTCCAGGCACCCAATCCCGAACGTCTGGCCAGTGTCAGGAAATGTAATCTCATGATAACCAGCCTTGAGCTTCACCGGCACGTCAACCGCCCCATCCTTGCCCACCACCGTCGAACCCTCAAACTCGAACTCTTCCCAATAGTCATAGACCTTATACGCAAGACAACTGTCGGCGGGAATGTCCTTCGTCTCCAAATGGATTACCGCTTGCGTATCGGGCAATGGATAGAATCCATCGGCCAGACGGGGTTGAAGCGTTCCTCCAAACGCGGTCGCAGACAACAGAGCCGCAATAGTCATCACCAATCCAGTAATCCGCATTATAAAACCTTTCTCTTCATTTCTGGCAAAATACTATTGACCCATTTGCCGACTTAACATATCATGCAACTCGTTCTTGTCAACATCAAACCACATATCCGGAGAGTATTGCACTTTGTTTCACAATAGAGTCATGGGATCGAAACGGGGACGCAGCTAGTTTTTGGGATAGTTCGTAGGAATGCAGGACCGAAACCCGACTACCAGACCGTGTGCCCGCCGTCGATCTCCACCACGTTTCCGCTCATGAACGATGACGCCTCCGACGCGCATTGTAATTCGGGACAGCCCGCATTCCTCCCCCCAAAAAAAACCGCCAACCTCGCGGCTGGCGGCTCCATCTATGATTATTCCGCTTGGGCGGAAGTTCGCTCCCAAGTTCACTCCTACGATCACTCCTGCGACCCGCTGCCCCTCCCAAAAAGCTGAGCCGTCTTGACCGCCAGCTCCCGATACGCGTTCACCAGATCGCGGCACACCAGATCCAGCTTCCGACGCATCTGCCGCCGCTCCCGGATCACGTGCTTGGTCAACCGCCGCGTCCGCTCCAGCCGCCGAAGTCGTGTAGGGTGGATGTTCCTACATCCACCATTTCCCTTGGCAAAAAAAAGAACCGCCAACCTCTC
>JAAYDF010000044.1 GCA_012729395.1 Phycisphaerae bacterium | reverse complement strand
TATCTCGGCGAGATGGATGTGGATTGCCAAGAGGTGGAGAAGATTGATCGCAGCCGGTCAGGGAAGCTGCGGTTCACTGTACGGGAGTGGGATCCGGCAGGCGGGTAGCCGGACGGTGGTTGTCTTGGGCGGCAGAGAGCGGTCGGGTGAGTGGGCCGGGGCTTCAGCGAAGATGATGATGCTAGAAGATAACAGTGCCGGGGACCATCCACTCATCGTTCAGTGGACGGGGGATATCAGCCTGAACGGCCGCTATTGTGAGCCGCCGGCCTATACGGCACTGGCTGAGAACCTTGGAGCCATTCGCGGTCGCCTGGGCGAGGTTGATCTTCGCATTGTGAACTGGGAGTCGCCTTTGTGGGGTGACGGCGGCGTGAACACGTTGAAGGTTCCGCGGCTGTGCACCACACGCGATGCGGCCCAGAGCATAGTTTCGCTGGGGATTGATGTTGCACTTCTGGCGAACAATCACGCCTACGACTGCCTTGAGGCCGGCTTTGCGAACACGATCCGGTTCTTGGACGAGAACGGTATCCGGCATCTGGGCGCGGGCGGAAGTGAGGCGGAAGCGAGTGCCCCGCTGTTGCTGAGCAGAAGAGGGCGGCGCATCGGATTGCTGAACTACGTGGCCTGCGATACTCACCCGAGCCTGCCCGAGGGAGCCGGTGTGTTCCTGAACATGCTCGATCCGGAGCGAGCGCTTCGCGAGGTGGTGGAACTGGCGGCAGACTGTGACGCGGTTCTTGTTCATCTGCACTGGGGCGTGGATTACTTCGCTTTTCCGACAGTGTGGCAGAGGAGTTTCGCTCGCCGGTTGATCGACTCGGGGGCTACGGTCGTCGTGGGGCACCACAGCCACTGCCTGCAGGGGCAGGAGGGCTGGGGCAAGGGCCATGTGTTCTACGGTTTGGGCAACCTGGTATTCGGGAACATCGATCCTTCTCGGCCATGGCCGGCGGCATCGCGTCGGGCGGCGGTGGCCCAGTGTCGCTTGGCCGGGGGCCAGGTGCGGTCGGCCACGATGATCCCGTTCTACCTTGAAGGCGATTTGCTCAGAGAGGACGAGAGCCCGGCCCGCGCTCATGCTCTCCAAGGTTTGAGCAAGCCCTTGAGTCTGCCGGACGCTCAGTACGCGAGGTACTTTGCGAGGCGGCGTATGGAGTACGAGCTGGTCGGGAAGCCGATTCGCTTTCTGCGCGATGCGGGCGGTGTGATTCCGGCGTTGAGTCGGCTGAGATGGCGTCATCTACGCAGGATCGGCGGCTTGCTCAAGAATCGGGGCGGGTGAGTCGGCTGGCGGGCAGATCATGCGTGTGTGCTACATTTCGCATTCGCTCTCGCACTTCACTCGGCCGTACGTGGAGTATTTCACGGGTCGAGGCGACGAGGTGCACCTGATCAGCCTGACGCGGCAGGATCTTCCGGGTGCGGTGAACCATCATCCGCTGGACAACGATTTCGACCCGATGGAGGCCAAGGGGCCGTATTTGTGGGCGGCGGCGCGGGTACGCAAGATCATCCGGCAGATTCATCCGGACATCGTGCATGCCCACTACCTGTCGAGCAACGGGCTGATGGCGGCGTTGAGCGGGTTTCATCCGCTGGTGGTCTCGGCGAGGGGGACGGACGTTTACAGCGCGATGCCGCGTCGCATGAAGCGGTGGATGGTCCGATTTGTGATGGGTCGTGCGGAGCTGGTGAATGTGGTTTCGGGGGATTTGCGGCGATGCGTTCTGTCGCTGGGGGTTGACGCGGGCAAGGTGCTGCAACTGACCCAGGGGGTGAAGGCGGAGCGATTCGCGGTGGATCGTCGCGAAAGGCGGGAGGGGCCGCCGCGCGTCGTGTGCACACGGAAGCATTTACCGGTCTACCGGTGCGACCAGACGGTTACGGCCTTAGCGGCGATTGCGGGCCGGGGGTTGTCGTTTGAGATGACGTTCGCGGCGACGGGGCCGTTGGAGCCGGAGTTGAGACGTCAGGTCGAGGCGTGCGGGCTGAGCGAGCGAGTGAGGTTCCTGGGCGGTTACGAGCAGGATCAGCTTCCCGCGATTCTGGCAGAGGCGGATGTTTACGTGTCGGCCTCGCGGTGGGATGGGACGAGCCCGGCGCTGCTGGAGGCGATGGCGTCGGGGATCGTGCCGGTGGTTTCTGATATTGCGGGGAACCGGGAGTGGCTTGACGCGGCGTCGGGTGACCTGCTGTTCGACCACGAGAGCATCGAGGCGCAGGTGGGGTGCCTGCTGAAAGCGTTTGAGATTGCTCAGGATGTGGGTGCCCGGGTAACGGTGATGGAGCGGAACCGGCAGCGGGTGATGGAGCGGGGCGACTGGACCACGAACATGCGAACGCTGGCCGGGCATTACGAGCGGCTGATCGGAGCGTCGGCTGCGTCATGATGCGGCGGTGTTCAAGAGCATGGGGGTATGCGAGTTGGGGGCTGCTCGCGACGGTGTTGATCGGTTCGCCGGTTGTGCGGGCGGAGACGGCAGTCCTCGCTCCTCGCAAGCCGCAATGGCCGTTGAAGACTTCGCGTGTTCTGATGACGGACGAGGAGGTCGCCCGGGTGCGGGAGCGCTGCCGGCGGGATAAGGCGGCGGCGGATTACCGGGACTACATCGTGCGGCGGGTGAGCGACTGGGCGGCGATGTCGGCGGAAGAGCTGCGTAGCCTGTTGCCGGACAGTCGGGTGCCGCGGGCGTTTGATGTGTCGGCGAAGGGCTGCCCGGTGCATGGGACGGCGATCTATCGGCACGGCACTTACCCGTGGAAACTGGATCCGAAGCATCCGTTCACGGTGACTTGTCCCGTCGGCGGCGAGCGGTATCCGAGCAATGATTTCGAGGCGTATTATCGGGGGGGGATGACGGATCGGAGTCTGCTGACGGGTTCGCACGCGGACGACGGTCGCGGCTGGGTTGCCCCGGATGGTGAGAAATACTGGTTCGTCGCGTATGCATGCCATTGGAACTGGGCGGAGCATTTTCTGCCGACGATCGCGCGGCTGGCCGAGGCGTATGTCATGACCGGGGATCTTCGCTATGCCCGCAGCGCGATTGCGATGCTGGATCGGGTAGCGGAGGTCTATCCGGGCATGGACTACAGCAAGCAGTCGCGTTACGCGGAGCTGAGGAGGGGGCAATATCAGGGCAAGATTCGTAACGCGATCTGGGAGACCGGGACGCTGACCTGGTTGGCTCGGGCGTACGACAGGGTGTTCGACGCGCTGGTTGGGCCGAACGCGGTGTCGTTGCCTTGGCGTAGCGCGGAGGAGATACGGGCGAACATTGAAGCGAACCTGTTGGAAGAGGGCTTTGACGCGATCGCACGGGGTGACATCCTGGGCAATTACGGCAGCCATCAGGAGTCGTTGATCACCTCGGCATTGGCTCGTCAGCACGGGCCGATGGGGGATCTGATTCGCGACGTGTTCATGCGGACGGGCACGAAGGATCAGCGCGACGAGGGAATTCATTACGCCTTGTTCAACCTCGTGGACAAGGATGGCATGCCGTACGAGACGTCGCCGAGTTACTGCTGGGGCTGGGTGGCGAGTCTGGTTCGGATTGCGGAGTCGCTGTGGCCGTCGGGGACGAACCTGTACCAGCATCCGCGTTTGGAGGCGATGCTGGACGCTCCGCTGCGGATTTCGTGCTTGGGGCGATTCACGCCGGCGATCGGGAACGCGGGCAGTATCACCTCGGAATGGATCGGGCCGGCACCAGAGGTGTACGACACCGCCTACCGCCGGTTGGGCAAGCCGGAATATGCGTGGGCCTTTCATCGACTCGGCGGGCTGAAGGCGAGTCGCTTGAACAGTCTGGGCGATCTGCTGAAGGAGCCGCTTTCCGCCAACGACAAGGCCCGCGAGGCGATGCAGGCTTATGTTCATCGGCCTCGCAGTCGCTTTCTTGATGGCTACGGCTTGGCGATTCTGAACAACCCGGCGGATATGCTGGCGGTGTCGATGTACTACGGCCTCCGCGGGGGGCATGGTGATTGGGACAAGCTGAATATCGAGCTGTTTGGGCAAGGGCGGCGTTTGTCGCCCGATCTTGGCTATCCCGACGCGATGAACGCTTTTGTGCCCGGCATCTATTCGTGGTCGATGCATACGATCAGCCACAACTGCGTGTCGGTGGACCGAACACGGCAAACGGCTACGGTGGCCAGCCCGGTGTTGCGTTTTCACGATAGCCCCACGGTGCAGGTGGTTGACGTCGATGGCGGCGGTGTGTTTCCGCAGGTCGACGTATATCGTCGGACGCTGGTGTTGGTGAACACCGGCGAGCAGGATGGATATCTTGTGGATGTGTTTCGTGTTCGCGGTGGCCGGGAACATGTGCTCAGTATGCACGGTTTCGAGGGGGTGTTTGAATGGGCGGGCTCGGCGTTAAGTGCTCCGGTGACGGAGGGCACTTGGGCCGGTCGGGATGTGCCCTACGGGGCGATGTACGATGATCCCAAACTCGGGGCCGCTGGTTACAAAGGTGGCTACGGCAGCTACACCGGCAGTGGGTATCAACACTTCTTCAACTGGCAGCGGGCGGAGCCGTCCGATTGGGCGAGTGGTACGTACCGTCGCACGGAGCCGCCGCCGGCAGGTCTGCGTGTCCACCTTGCCCCGCACACCGGCCAGGAGGTCATCGTTGCGGACGCCTACGTCTCGCCGAACCGCAAGATCCCGGCGGTGCTCAAATACATGCTTGCCCGGCGGGAGGCGGATGCGTCGGGCAGTACGTTTGTGACGGTGTGGGAACCGTTCCGGACGGAGCCGATGATCGATCGCGTGGCGTTTGGGCGGGAGCCGGGCGAGGGCTCGGATGCGGTAGTCAGCCTGGAGGTGCATCGCGGCGAGTACGTGGATCGCGTGTTGGTGTCCCCTGAGGCGGGCCGGTCGTTTTCCGGGGCGGCGGGGCTGAGTGGTGATGCCGCAGTGGCCGTGGTGACGACGCGGGCGGGGGCGTGGAGCCAGGTGTTCGCGGCGGGGGGGACGAAGCTCGAAGATAGCGTCACCGGGCAATCGCTGGCGATTCCTCAGACGGTCACGGGGGTTGTCGGCTCGATGGACTACGCCGGGCGGACGCTGAGGGTGGTAGATGGTCTGAAGCCGGACGACCCCGGGGCCCTCGTGGGCCTGGCGGTGCGGGTATACAACGAGGATCACTCCTGCGTGCATAGAATCGGGGAAGCACGTTGGGAAGACGGTGCGTTGGTGCTGAAGGTGACGGGCTCGGACGTCTACACCGGGCGTGTGCGGATTGACGGGGTGGATGAAGAGAACCGGGCGGTGAAGACGGCGACACGGATTCTGCACTCGTTTCGGCTGGCGGGGATGCACTTGGTGGCACCCGGGCGTACGCAGGCCGGCCGCATCATCGCGATGGACAAGGATACGATTCGCATGGAGGCGGGCGTCTCCATGGCGTCATTCGCGCCGACCGGGGAATCGAGCGGGGGGTGTGACGCTTTGATCGCGGACTTCGGCGTGGGGGACCGCGTGGCCATCGAACGCTACGCTTATCTGCCGCATTGAGCGATTGCCGTGGCCAAGGTCTGGATTGTCAATCCGTTTGATCCGCTGCCCGGCGACCCGGAGCAGCCGGGTCGTTACGCGACGCTGGCTTGTTTGCTGGCGACGGCGGGGCATGAGGTGACGTGGTGGACGGCCACGTGGTCGCATCGGTTCAAGCGTGAGATCGAGCCCGGCGCGATTCACGCGGCATGTCGCCAACTCGGCATTACCGCGCGGTTCGTTTCGGTGCCGGGCTATCAGAACAATGTCAGTCTGGCGCGTGTGCGGTCGCACCGTGCGTACGCGGATGGCTTTGTGCGAGAGGCGTTGTGCGAGCCGTCGCCGGAGGTCATCATCGCGAGCAATCCGCCGCTGGAATCGGCGGCCGCGGCGGCGAGCATCCAGGCGGCGTGCGGGGCCCGGCTGATCGTCGACGTGCAGGACATCTGGATCGACACCAGTCGGCGATTCCTGCCGCCGGTGGTTCGCTGGGGCTGGCGGTTGCTGTTCCAGCCGTGGATTCGGGCCAACCGACGGGCCTACGCGGATGCGGATGCGGTGGTGGGTGTGGCGGGCGGCTACGCGGATGAGCCTCGCCGGTACGGCCGGCGCGATTATCGCCGAGAGGTCGTGCCGCTGGGGATTGATCTGGCGTCGTTCGATGCGGCGGTGAGCAAGGGGCGTTGCCTGCTGGGCGAGAAGCCGCCGGGCGAGATCTGGGCGATTTACAGCGGGAGCTTGTCGCGCAACTACGACGTGTTGACGGTCGCCGCCGCGGCCGCGCGGGTTTCTCGCGAGCGGGATGATGTGCGTTTCATCTTCAGCGGGCGGGGGCATCTGGAACCGGAAGTTCGGCGGATCGTGGCTGGCGCGCCCCGGGTTGATTTCCTGGGCTTCGCCCCCTTCGAAGACTGGGCGGCGACGGTCACGCAGTGTGACATCGGCTGGAACGCCGCTTGGCCGGAGGCGCTGGTGCTCTTTCCCAACAAGGTGTTCTATTACTGGGCGGCGGGGCTGGCGGTGCTCAACAGCATCCCGGGCGAATGCGCCGATTGGGTAGATCGGACCGGCACTGGCTTGACCTACCGAGCGGGCGACGTGGATGATGCCTGCAGGGCGATGACTGAGTTGGCGGCGGATCACTCGCGTGTGGCGTCGATGTGTACGGCGGCCCGGCAAGGGGCGGAGAATCTCTGGGATCGCCGCGTCCTGTATCGTTCCTACGTCGAACTGATTGAAGAGCTCGCCTGCGCAGTCTCCGCAAGGAATACATGATGTGGATCGTCGAGATCATCTTCTGGGTCGCGCTGGGCCTGGTTCTCTACACGCTGTTCGTCTACCCGGCACTGAGCCTGCTGTTGGCTGCGATCGTGCGGCGCAAGGTGGCCAAGGCGGCGATCACTCCCAAGGTCAGCTTCCTCATTGCGGCCTACAACGAGGAGGAGGCGATCGCCCGCAAGATCGAGGAGACGCTTGCCCTGGACTATCCTCGCGAGCAGTTCGAGATCATCGTGGCCTCGGATGGATCGACGGACGGTACCGACGACATCGTGCGCCGCTACGCGGATCGCGGAGTTTGCCTCTTCCGGGTGGAAGGCCGGCGCGGCAAGACGCACATGCTTAACGAAACGGTGGCCCATGCCGCTACCGGCGACATCCTGATCTTCTCGGACGCGACGGGAGTGTTCAGCCCCAACTCGATCCGGGAGCTGGTCGCCAATTTCAATGATCCGTCGGTCGGCTGCGTGGCCGGCCGTGTGGCATATCGCTACGGGAAGGACGCGACCTCCTCCGGTTTCAGGGCATATCAGCGTGTCGCGGTGGCGGTAAGGCGGGCGGAGAGTCGATTCGGCTCGCAAACCTCGGTCAGCGGGGCGATCCATGCCATGCGGCGTCATCTGTTTCGTCCGGGCGATCCCGCGTACACGCTCGACGTCGTGGATGCCATCCATACGGTGGCCCAGGGGCATCGCGTGGTCTATGAAGAGGATGCGGTGTGCCTGGAGGACTCGCGCCAGAGCCCGGCGGCGGAGTTCAAGTGCCGGGTTCGCATCGCGGTTCGTACGACCACGATGATTCCCTATATCGTGGGCCAGCTCATTCGTCACGGCTGTTGGGGTTATCAGTTCCAGGTACTGAGTCACAAGATGCTTCGCTGGTGGCTTTGGGCTCCACTGCTCATTGTCTTCGTCAGCAACATGTTGCTTGTGGGTCAGAATGTGCTGTACACAACCCTGGCGGGACTTCAGGTGTTGTTCTACATTCTTGCCGCGCTCGGTTGGTATGCCGCGTCCTCGGGGGTACGGATTCCTCTGGTCTCGACTGCCGCTCTCTTCCTGCTGGGCAACACCGCGGGAATGGTCGGGGCGATGAAAGCCCTCGCGGGGCAGCGAATGGCCCGGTGGGAGCCGGTGCGATGAAC
>JAAYDF010000043.1 GCA_012729395.1 Phycisphaerae bacterium | reverse complement strand
TGCCGGAGTAAGGGGTTCAGAACGTGAACACCCCCATGAGCTGGTGGCTGGCGTGGTTGCTCGACTGTGCGCCGCGAGGTCCGCCTGCCAGGAATATCGCCCGATGGTCCCCGTGTGGACTCGTGCCGCCCTGTTGCCGCCCGTGTGTTGGTGCGTTGGCATTGGTGCGTTGGCAGGTCGTGGGGATTTGCCCCAAATGACGGCTAGTTTCGGAGCCGCTACGCAAGAGTAAAGCCCTGCGCAATTGCAGGGCTTTAGTGATGGTAGCGGGGGCAGGATTTGAACCTGCGACCTTCGGGTTATGAGTGGTGAGCAGCCGGGCGAAGCGCCCGTTAGCGGGTCAAGCCACAACCCTGCCCACGGCGTTCCTACGAAACGCGGGGACATCCGCAGCTCATAGCATGCCGAAGCGCCGCGTCGATTCCTCAATCGGGTCGAAGTTCCGGCTGGCTGTCTGGCCGAGCCTGCCACCGCCTGATTGGGGCACGGTCGATACTTTGGTTCCACTGAAACAGCCCAAGCTGCGAACCTGCCACAATCTTGACTTAAGGTCTCGGGCCATGGGGTCGCCGAACTGGTGGTTGGCAACCGATGCGGGTATTGTGCGCTCATGATCAGAGAGGCGATCCCGGTGGAAGTCCTTTATACGCCCGGTTGAGGCCGGTGGGAGGCGGCGCGTGACGCCGTCCTGCGCGTCGCCAGGGAGCACGGTTTCGCGATCTCCCTTACTGTGACCGCAGTGACGACCGAGGACGAGGTCAAGACCCTGCGTTTCCCGGGCTCGCCGACGATCCGCGTGCGGGGCCGCGATCTGCAACCCGAGGTCGCAGAGACAGGGGACTTCGGTTTTGGCTGACGGCCGTACCTGCCTCCCGCCGGGTCCGGCGGCATCCCAAGTGACGAGCTGATCTTGCGCGCCTTGACGGACTGAGGACCGTGACCGAGTTGCCCACACCGCTAGATACGGCGGAGCTGCAGCGGGTGCCTACCCAGAAGTGCAGAGTCCGCCTGGGTGAACAACGCATCTCGGCGGTTGTCCCCGGTTCAGTTCGGGGTAGCTAGAATAAGATGCCTATTTGCAGAGGTCTAGGTCGCGGGACCCGAGACCGAACGGATGGGCGACACGCCGAACTGCAGCGGTGTGAGCCAGACAGGATAAGCGCCAGAGGCATCAGTGGGCAGACGGGGAGACGCTCGCCTATCCCCGCACGATCATGTACACGGCGATGATGATGAGCAGAGCGGCGACGTACCGCTCGAAGGCCTGGCGAGGCACCCGTTGGATCACGCGCTTAGCCACCCAGGTACCCAACACCATCACGGTCCTCAGAGCAATGCCCAGCGCCCAGAAGGTGTGTGCAAAGGTCATCATCCCCCCGTAGACGCCGGCCTTCACTGTATGCATGGCAACAGCAGTAGTGGCGTCCCTGGCCACGCAGGCTACGGGAGGCAGCCCGAGCGCAAGGAACACCGCGGCGCCCAGTGATCCGGTTCTCCCCACCAAGCCCGACAAGAGCCCGGTCACCGCACCTCCGATCACCAGCCAGTGGCCGGTGGACTTGAGTTTCAGGCGTCCGCCGAGGCGCAGGATGGCCATGTCAACTGAGATCCCTGAAATCCAACCGACCAATACCTCGCCCCCTGGCAGACTGAGCCGGAAGCTACCGTCTGCCGCCGAGATCGTAATGGCCGGGAGGCGGTCCTCGGGCACGGCCTTCCGACGAGACTCGCCTCCAGGGCCTGGCGTTGACCTCGCCCCCGCGGGACAAAGGCCCGCCAGACCACGAGCCACGCGCCCTCAATCCCCGCGGCCACCGGCCTGAAGCTGCCGGGTGCGATCGTAGTCGCTGTCGGGAGAGTGGTGGGGAGAAGGGTCGTGTGGCACCCAGCGCTCCCGGCACGCGGCGAGGATTAGTACTCTTCCATACCACCGCCCATGCCACCCGGCATGCCGACCTTCTTCTTCTCGGGTTTGTCGGCGACGATGACTTCGGTCGTTAGGATATTCTTGGCAATCGAGGCCGCATTCTGCAGAGCCGACCTTGTCACCATAGCTGGATCGATGATGCCGACTTTGATCATGTCTTCATACTCGCCACTGGCCACGTTGAAACCCGTGCCCTTGGGACGGGTCTTGACCTCGTTGACCACGACTGAGCCTTCCAGACCGGCGTTGTTGGCCAGCTGGCGGAGGGGCTCCTCGAGGGAACGGGCCACGATACGGACACCGGTGAGCTCATCGCCTTCGGCCTCGACGGCTTCCACAGCCGGGATCGTCAAGAGCTGAGCCACACCGCCCCCAGGGACGATGCCCTCTTCTAGAGCGGCACGGGTAGCGCTGAGGGCGTCTTCGACACGGTGCTTCTTCTCTTTGATCTCGGTCTCGGTGGCCGCGCCGACCTTGACCACGGCTACTCCGCCGGCTAGCTTGGCCAAGCGCTCTTGCAGCTTCTCTCGATCGAAGTCGGAATCGGTGTTCTCGATCTCGGTCTTGATCTGGTTGACACGGGCTTTGATCTCGTCGAGCTCGCCGGCCCCCTCGATGATGGTGGTGTTGTTCTTGTCGACCACCACCTTGCGGGCGCGGCCGAGCTGCGCGAGCGTGGTGTTCTCGAGCTTGAGCCCCATCTCGTCGCTGATCACTTCGCCGCCGGTCAGGATGGCGATGTCTTCGAGCATGCGCTTGCGCCGGTCGCCGAAGCCCGGGGCCTTGACGGCGATACCGGTGAACGTACCGCGTAGCTTGTTCACCACGAGAGTAGCGAGGGCCTCGCCCTCGACATCCTCAGCAATGATGAGCAGAGCCTTGCCGGACTGAATGACTTTCTCCAGCACGGGAAGCAGGTCCTTAACGGCGCCAATCTTGCGGTTGGCCACCAAGATGTACGGGTCCTCGAGCACCGATTCCATGCGCTCGGCGTCGGTGACGAAGTACGGGGAGATGTAGCCCTTGTCGAACTGCATCCCTTCCGTGAATTCCAGGTCCATGCCGAAGGTCTTGGATTCTTCCACGTTGACGACGCCGTCTTTGCCCACTTTCTCGATGGCGTCGGCGATGACGTCGCCGATCTCCCGGTCGTCGGCGGAAATACTGGCGACGCGGGCCACATCTTCTCTGCCGGAGATCTCATGGGAGAGTTTCTTGATCTCGTCGACGGCCACTTCCACGGCGCGCTCGATGCCGCGCTTGATGGCCATCGGGTTGGCGCCTGCGGCAACATTCTTAAGGCCTTCGCGGACGATGGCCTGCGCGAGTAGGGTGGCCGTAGTGGTGCCGTCGCCAGCGATGTCGTTGGTCTT
>JAAYDF010000042.1 GCA_012729395.1 Phycisphaerae bacterium | reverse complement strand
GTCAAGATCCGGGATCTGGAACCGCCGGGTCCGCGGCCGACGGTCCACATACACCATGCCAAACGTCCCCTTCCTGGTTGACAGCGGCACAGCCATGGCCGAGCCAATGTCCGGCTGATCGGTCACCTTACGAATACAGACGTACTGGTTCCGCTCGCAGCATCGGTACTGGAGCAGATCAATGACCGGATTGACCCCGGTGCTCTGCCCGGAAGGCAGCCGGCCACCCACCACCTCAAGCTCCCCATGCGACTGCCGTCGGATACCGATCCACGCCGACCGGGCATCAAACGACTTCAACAGCAGCCCAAGAGCAATGTCGATCAACTCGTGAATGTCGCGGCAGTGCGAGACCTCGACCCCCAGGTTTGAGGCTTGGTCGAGCTGAGCCTTGACCATGGTGATCCCGTCAAAATGCCGCTTCACGATGGAACCCGTAGGCAAAGGATACTGACGGATCTTCGCCAGCTCCTCAGCTCCCAACCGACCCTCGTCAGCCTCGACCGCACGCTGGTCAAGGTGCTCACTCAGGTAGACCTTGAGCAAATATCCGTGAAGACTGACCTCATCCTCGTCGTCGAGAGATCGCGGCTCGATCAAGGCGTGGTCGTTCACCAGGATGGCGTTGCTGTAATCAAGGCTTTCGATGCGCCATTGGCCGCTTTCGACGGGGGCGATGAGCGCATTGCGGGCGCTCACCCGCATGTCGGGTAGGTGAATCGCGCAGGCGGGATCGGAGCCGACGTAGACCTGTTCATCCTCGAAGGTCAGGTCGGCCAGAACGGCATCGCCCTCTTTCACCAGTACACGCACGTTCAGCCCTCATCATCAGTACATGGCTCCCGGCTGGAGCTTGCTGAGGTTATCGGCTGTCATGCCCACACGGAACACATCGCCGAGCTAGCTTTGACACGTTCTGCGCCGTTCCTTAAAGTCCCGGCGTTCACGAAGGCGTGGTGCGATTCGCCGGGAGGTCGACCGTTGCCGTATCAACCCAGAGTCCGGATGCACAAGGCGCCGCCACACATCACCGCCCGATTGCAGGCGTGCCGAACAAGGATACAACAGAAGGGCCTGGACGGCTACTTGGTCACACGGCGAACGGACCAGTACTACCTGACCGGTTTCGACGGCGAAGATGGGGCCGTGCTCCTTCTGCCGCGACAGGTCATCCTGGTGACTGACGGAAGGTTCAAGGAGGCGGCGGCCCGCACAACGCCCTGGGCCAAGGCGATCATCCGCGAGGACACGATAGCCAAGACGGTAGCCCCGCTGCTCAAGCGTCACCGACTCGAACGCATCGGCTTCGATCCGGATCACCTCACCGTGCGACAGCACGCGGGGTTGCGGAAGGCAATACGGCCGGCCCGACTGGTGTCTCTGCCCGGCGTCACCGAGCAGCTTCGGTTGATCAAGGATGAGACGGAGGTGACGGCCCTGCGCGAGGCCATCCGCATCGCGGAGTCCGCCTTTCGGACGGTTATCCGCCAACTGCGCCCGGGAACGACCGAGCGGCAACTCGCGGCGGCGCTACTATTCGAAATGCAACGCGAGGGAGCCGAGGGAGCAAGCTTCCCCATCATCGTGGCCGAGGGACCCAACTCCTCGTTGCCTCATGCCGTCCCAGGCGACCGACCCATCAAGCGGGGCAGCGCGGTGCTGATCGATTGGGGTGCTGTATATCGCGGCTACTGCAGCGACTTGACCCGGGTTGTGTTCATCCATAGAATCCCGCCTCGCTTCCGGCGCCTCTACGAGCACGTGCTGGCGGCTCAATCCGCGGCCATTCGGTCGATCCGGCCGGCGGTACGGATGTGCGACGTCTACGCTGCGGCGGTGGATCGGCTCAAACAGGCGGGCATGGACCGCCATTTCCCGCACGGTCTGGGACACGGTATCGGGTTGGACATCCACGAGGCCCCTCGGATTTCGCGGCGGCCGGCCGGCCCCTTCCAGGCGGGGATGGTGGTCACGGTGGAGCCGGGCGTGTATTATCCAGGCTTCGGCGGCGTGCGTATTGAGGATGATGTGCTGGTGACAAACAGCGGTTGTGAGATCCTCAGCCACTTGGAGCGGGATCTCGAATCGATGGTGGTTGAGGCGTGGTCGACATAGACAAAATCCGCGAGTTATTGGAGCTGATGGTCGAGCACGACCTCAGCGAGATTCGCATCCGCGAGGGCGAATCGATGATCACCCTGCGCAAGGGTCCGACCGGCGAACCGATGATGATGACCGCCGCTCCATCGATGGTCATGTCGCAGCCGCCGGCGACCGTGCTGCCGGCTCCCGCGGCGCCCCCGCCGGCCGTGGACGAGGGTTTGGTACCCATCCGGTCACCCATGGTCGGCACGTTCTACGCGGCTTCTGATCCCGAGTCTCCGCCGTTCGTCGCCATCGGCAGTGAGGTAGACGTCACCACCACCGTCTGCGTCATCGAGGCCATGAAGGTCTTCAACGAAATCCACGCCGAGGTGGCGGGTACGATCGAGCGGATCCTGGTCAATAACGAGCAGGCGGTCGAGTACGGACAGCCGCTTATGCTGGTCCGGCCCAAAGCCTGACCGGCACCTACCGCAGCGGGGAGACGGAAACAGACCATGTTCTCTCGCGTCTTGATAGCCAATCGGGGAGAGATCGCGCTGCGGATTCTCCGCGCCTGCAAGGAACTGGGCATCCAGACGATCTGTGTATTCTCCGAGGAGGATCGCGAGGCGCCGTACCTGCGATTGGCGGACCGGGCGGTGTGCATTGGACCCGGTCCCGCGGGCGAGAGTTACCTCAAGATCGACCGGATCATCGCCGCCGCCGAGGTCGCCAACGTCGACGCCATCCACCCCGGGTATGGTTTCCTGGCGGAAAACGCCCAGTTCGCGGACGCCTGCCGAGACTCCAAGATCGAATTCATCGGGCCGGATGCCCAGTCCATGCGCCTCCTGGGCGACAAGATCGCGGCCAAGAAGCTGGCCCGCAAGTCGAAGGTGCCGACCATCCCCTGGACTGAGGGGGCCATCGAGGATGACGGCGACGCCATCCGCTGGGCGGCCGAGGTCGGATACCCGGTCATGGTCAAAGCGGCGGCGGGCGGCGGCGGCCGGGGAATCCGGCTGGTCCACAACGAAGCCACATTGCGGCACAGCCTATTGGCGGCCAGAACCGAGGCCCAAGCGGCCTTCAAAAGCGCCGACATCTATCTCGAAAAAGCCATCGAGGCTGCGCGGCACGTTGAAGTCCAGATCATGGGCGACCGGGCGGGCAACGTGCTGCACTTCGGTGAACGCGATTGCAGCCTGCAACGGCGGCACCAGAAGCTGATCGAGGAATCCCCCAGCCCAGGTCTCAACAGCCGCACCCGAGAGGAACTGTGCAAGGCCGCTGTGCGGTTGGCCCGGGCGGCCAGTTATCACAGCGCGGGAACGGTCGAGTTTCTCGTGGACAAGCGCGGCCGGTTCTACTTCCTCGAGATGAACACCCGTATCCAGGTCGAGCATCCGGTGACCGAGATGGTAACCGGCTATGATTTATTAAAGTGGCAATTGCGAGCGGCCGCGGGAGAAACATTCTCGATGCGCCAGCGGGACATCCAACCACAGGGCTCGGCCATCGAGTGCCGCATCAACGCCGAAGATCCGGCCCACAACTTCCGCCCGTCACCGGGGCTGATCACTCAGTTCTACCCGCCAGGTGGTCCGGGTGTGCGCCTGGACACCTGCGCGTATGCCGGCTTGAATATCAGCCCCCGCTACGATTCCCTGATCGCCAAGCTGATCGTACACCGCCCCACCCGGGCTGAGGCCATCACCTGCATGCAGCGTTGTCTCGAGGAGTTCATCATCGAGCCAGTCAAGACGACCATTCCACTGTTCCGCGAGATCTTCACCCACACCCGGTTCCTCAAGGGTGATATCGATACTGGATTCATCGAGCGGACGTGGTAGAATCCGGGCTCCTGAGGCGGGTCACGCTGGTGGCCTTGCCTCCCGGGAAGCAGCTTTCGGGACGATAACGCGCGACCCATGTCGCCCCCTCGGAAATTGGGCAGGGGCGGCAATGGGTCAAGACCTGCGCTACACGCGAGCGACTCATCCTCCGCGGGAGCCTGGGCTCATCGCTGTATGTTGCTTCGTCACCGCAGGCGGCGCAGGGTGCGTCTATCAGGTAACGGGTCTGGTAAAGGCAAGAGGTATCGTTATGGCATCTCCCGCATCGGGTACGGCAGTCGTGGGTCAGGCCGGTGGGCCGACCGTGGTGATTAACCAGTCTCTGGTCGGTGTGATCCAGGAGACCCAGAAGTGTTCGCACATCAAGCGTCTCCTGGGCGCCCGGCATGGCGTTCGGGGCATCATCAACGAGCAGTTCTATGACCTGATGCGCCAGCCCAATAACATGTTGGAGCTGGTCGCCCAGACACCGGCGGCCGCCCTGGGCTCCACGCGGGACAAGCCCGACGTCGCGTACTGCGAACGCATCTTCGACGTCTTCCGCAAGCAGGATGTGCGGTACTTCTTCTACATCGGCGGCAACGACTCGGCCCAGACGGCCCAGGTAGTCAACAAGTTGGCCGCCGATGCCAAGTATGAACTCCGCGTCATCCACATTCCCAAGACCATCGACAACGACCTCTTGGTCACGGATCACTGCCCCGGTTACGGCAGTGCGGCCAAATTCGTCGCCTCGGCGTTCATCGGTGACGACCTGGACAACCGGGCCCTGAAGGGCGTTAAGATCAACATCCTCATGGGTCGGCACGCGGGCTTCCTGACCGCGGCGAGCATTCTGGCCCGCCAGCGCCCTGACGACGGCCCACACTTGGTCTATCTGCCCGAGCGGCCGTTCAGCATCGAGCAGTTCTGCTCGGACGTCGAGCGAATGTACCAGCAGTTCGGCCGTTGCCTGGTGGCTATCTCCGAGGGCATCGCCGACAAAGAGGGCATTCCGTGGGCCCAGAAGGTCGTCGTCGAGATGAAGAAAGGGGCCATGGAGATCGACGATCACGGCAATGTGCCGCTGTCCGCTGGTGCGGGCTCGCTGGCCGATTACCTGTGCGCCATGGTCAAAGCAAACTGCAAGAGCATCAAGCGCCTGCGAGCCGATACGTACGGCTACCTGCAACGAAGTTTCCCCTCCTGCACCAGCGAAGTGGACGCATGGGAGGCCCGACTGGTCGGGCAAATGGCGGTGATCTACTCTCTCGATGCCGATCAGGACGGCAGCGTCGCCTTGGTACGTTTGCCGAGCACAACCTACTCGGTGGGCACGCGCCTGGTTGCCCTGCAAGAAGTTGCCCCGGAAAGGGCGCCCTTCACCAAGGCGGTCCCCGACGATTACATCAATGAAGCGGGCAACAACGTGCTCAACAGCTTCCGGGATTACGCCGGTCCGCTGGTCGGTGAGCTGCCCAAGGTTGGCTGGTTCGAGCAAGTCAGCCAGAAACAGGTGGGATAAACGGCTTGCCGCCGACGCGAAGGGCGAGCTTGGCCGCCGTATACCCAATGACCGCACCAACCCAGCAGTCGCTGGGCCAGTGCATGGCGTCGACGTAGCGGGACAGGGTGCAGCCGACCGCGAGCGTCCAGAACATCCACGCCAACCGCGGATAGACGCAGCCGAGCACGATCGCCAGGGCGAACGCGCCGGCAGCGTGCCCCGATGGAAAAGACTGCGTGATCAGGCTTGCGTTGCCGGGCCGCCAGCCCAGCCATGTATCCGCAGGCTTGAGGTCGGCCAGGATCTCATCGGCGGTGGGCGTGCCCTCGCCTTTCGTTCGTGGATCGGGTAACGAGATGGTTCCCTCGCCACCGGGTCCTCGCGGCCAAAGGCCGAGACTCGATCGCGGCGTCTCAACCGGGTCGGCTCGCAGGCCGGCGCGAACCTCAACCAGTGCGAACGGACGATACCGGGCTACAAGCATCTTGGCGGGCTGGTAGCCGACCCAGGCGATCAGCTCGGCGAGCAGGATCACGCCCACGATTCGCCGGCCCCGCTGGGCATAAGTCCCCAACGCGATCAGAAGGACAACCACGCAGACCGGCTGGCCAAACTCGCGCACGCCGCTGACCCACTGCTGGGCGGGCACCTCGCCCGGAATTAACTCGTAACGAGTGCGCATCAGCGACGTGTCCCACTGGTGCAGCAGCAAGCCGACTACGCACGCCGCCAGCAGGCCAACCACCCATTTCCATAGACAGCTCCACGGTTGCCGCCCATCCGCTTGCACACCGGTCGTAGGATCATGTGTCGCCAATTCGCACTCCCGTCTCATGCTGGGCAACAAACTCCCGCCCCACCTGGTAGTACCGCCCGACGGCGACGACAGCCAGCGCGGAGGCCGCCCACCACAGCCCAATCGGCAGCCGCGCCGCCGCGACCGGCAGGTCCGGCGACAGCAGGATGGCAATGACAGTCAGCAATTGCAGCGTGGTGCACCACTTGCCCACCCGCTGCGGGGCGATATACACCCGCGAGGTGGCCAGATAGATGATGCCGAAACCGATCACAACGATGATTTCCTTGCCGATCAGGATGATGGCCACCATCTCGGGCAGGCGCATGCCGAGGACGTGCGTGTTCTCGCGAGCCAGGATAATCACCGAGCAGAAGGCGAGAATTTTGTCCGCCAGTGGGTCGAGAAAACGGCCGGCCGCGGACTCCTGCTTCAGTCGCCGAGCGAGAAAGCCGTCCAGGCCGTCGCTGATAGCCATGACCGCGAAAACGGCCAGGGCAGCCCGTCGCCCCGTGTCGCCCCACCGCGGATCCTGAACGTGCAGAATGAGCACCACGAACGGCGCCACCAGCAGGATCCGAGCGAGGGTGATCCGGTTGGGCCAGGAGATCCGGTGCATACTCCCTGCTCCTTGCGCCTGGACCGACGGCAGCGATGATCCGCCTTGCGAATGTGCCGCTGAACCTTATTCGCATTGTAGGGACGGCCGCGTCGGTGCACAAACCCGCGTCTCCACAGCGCCTTATTATGACAGCGCTGGATGGGCTTTCTGGTAGCGGCCGCCCCCCGTGGCGGCCGGCGCCTGAAAATCTATCGCTGTCCAGCGGCCGCCAGAGGCGGTGGCCGCTACAGAGTAGCGCTGTCATGTTATGGTATCATAGTTGGCTGGAATCCGTATGGATCGTGATATGCTGTCATTGGGTACGCTCGCGCTGGCCAGCCCGCTGCTCCTTTCGCCGATCGCCCGCTACTGCGACTTGGCGTTCCGGCTTTTGGTGCGCCCGTTAGGCGGCTTGGGGCTGGCGTGCACGGACCTGGTGAACCCCCGCGGCCTGCTGCGGGCAACGCCTAAGTCGATGGAACTGGTGAGCACCGATCCACGCGACCGGCCGTTGAGCATTCAACTCTACGGCACCGAGCCGGGCCCCATGACCGATGCCGCCCAGTGGTGCCAGGAGCACGGCGCGGACGTGATCGATCTCAACATGGGCTGCCCGGCCGCGAAGATCACGCGCCACGCCGGCGGGGCCGCTTTGCTGTGCGACCCCCGCTTGGCGGTCGAACTCGCCCGCCGCGTGGTCGGCGCCGTCCGTGTCCCGGTGACCGTCAAGATGCGACTGGGCTGGGACGATGATTCGATCGTCGCTCCGGAGCTGGCGGCGGCAATGGAGGACGCGGGTGTGGCCGGCGTCACCGTCCACGGTCGCACGGCCGCCCAGCGGTTCGGCGGGCAGGTGCGATTGACCGAGATCGCCCGCGTCGTGGCCCGAGTGCGTCGCATTCCGGTCATCGGCAACGGCGATGTGCGCAGCCCGGCCGACGCCCGGACAATGATCGAGCGGACCGGCTGCCGCGGCGTCATGATCGGCCGGGCCGCCCTGCGCGACCCGTGGATCTTCCGCGATACTTACGCCCTGCTGACCACGGGTCACGTGCCGCCTCCGCCTTCGATCACCGACCGCCTCGCTCTCGTCATCCGCCACTTCGAGAACCTGCGCGCCCTGCGCGGCGATCGCATCGCTTGCGTGATCTTTCGCCAGCGGGCCAGTTGGTACCTCGGCAGCCTGCCCGACCGCCCCGGCCTGCGCCAGCAAATCCGCCTGATCACCAGCCCGCAACAATTCTATCATCTGATCGAAACGCACTGGGGAACCACGGCAACGTCCACCCGTTGAACGAGCAGGACACACAAACGCCGAGACGAACCACCCGCGAGAATCCGGTGTGCGACCCTCTTCGCCATGCCCTCTGCAACTCCGTCGTGCCCCCGTCCGGCAGTGCATGAAAGCAGAAACCTTTATGCTCAGGCGGTGTATGAACATGATGGATTGGGTCAACGGGTCGCCGGCCGGCGGTACAGCCCCACGGGTACCCCGGAGGAGACTCTTCGGTACTTGCCCTTGGCATGCGACGCAGGCCGATGCCTGCCGCAAGCCGCTTGGCGGTAAGTTGCGCGTCAACGGTGTGCAAGACGGGCAGAACATCGCGGCCGAGGTACAACACAATGCTGCCGACACAGGCACAGGACAGCGTGAACCGGTTGCCGCCGAAATGTGATTCGGCCATCGTGTGCGCGGCGCACCGGTACCGTCGGCGTGCGCGAGTGCGTTTACTCCCTGCCATTGTAGTCTGTGTCATTCTCTGTGCCGCCGTTTTGCTGATTGGGACATGGGTGCTTTTTTATGCAACCTTCAACAGTGCCCAGAGGCGAGGGTACATCCTGCGGGGCTATGCTTTTGCATTCGGATCCTTCGCGGAGGCGGGGAAGCCTATCCCTAACAATCTGGCTGACTTCATCGTTGCGAGCAATCCCGCGCATGAGGAGTACTCTTGGGGGTGGATTAACCCAGACTGGCCAGTTCCCGAGTACCGTCCCGCAGGCCATCTTGACAAGGGACCGTACCTGGTACTCATACTGCGTCCCCAAGCGTGGAACGATGGAGGGATGGCAGTTGTCCTCTATGCATATCCCAATGGCAAAGAGGACACCATCACGGTCCTTGGAAAGGATGATCTGGAGATAGCTCTGCGTGATGATGATCGGCGTCGGGCCGTAGGCAGGCCCTCCACTGGACCTTCGTAAGCTGTGGATCAGGGAGGGGAAAGCGGCAGGGATGGGCTCGTTTCCAAAGGCTGCGGATAGCTTGTGGCGCCAACAGGGATGGAAGTCATGGCGCGACAACGGAGGCGATGAGCCGATGCGCATGAGGAAGTGGTATCTGCCGTGCTTGGCAGCCCTTGGACTGGTAGGGTTGATATACTTGGCATATGTGCGGGAAGGCGTCAGTCGCCTGTATCTGTATGCACCCTACCACAGTGCACTCGGTCGTTTCGTAGAGTCCAGGGGTGAGTTGCCCGATAGCCTGACTGCTTTGGAGGAGCATTATAACCAGACAGATGGACGGCGCTCAGATGAGCTTCCCATCGAGGGTGAACCGCGCATTATGTGGCATCCACGTTCTGGTGGGAGCTTGGCCCTCGTTGAGCCGATTCCCTGGTATTACCTGGACTACTACTGCATCTGCGCCGACCCGGATGGCACCATCTCCTCGGGATTCGTGTGGCGGTGGAATCCCCCGTGCGTCGACCAGGCCCGGGACTGAGAACAAACGGAAGAAGGGGGCCATCACTGATTACTGACATTCGTCTCAGCTGATGCTATGTTCCTGGCCATGCCTCGAACTGCCAGAGCGATTGAAGCCGGGTTGGTGTATCACGCGGACAGAACACGGGCTAGGTTTGGCCTCCAGGGCAAGCGGCATGCAATCGTGCACGACGGGGGCAACATGGTAGGCCTGCCCGGCGTCCCTTGCGGCCAAGGCTGCGATGAGGTTCGGCGCTCCTCGCGAGGAAGTACGCGTCAATGGTGCGAACCGCAACGCGGTTCCAGACCACAGCCCGGGGTCGCGCAGCGCACCCCGGGAAGCCATGCCCGCCATCGGATCTCAACCCTGGAAGGGTTGCATT
>JAAYDF010000041.1 GCA_012729395.1 Phycisphaerae bacterium | reverse complement strand
TACCACATATAACGAATCTTGTCAAGGACTATTTCAGAAATGTACGTGGCTACATTTGAAAGCCGAAACAGCCCTTAAGCCTTCCTGGTTCAAGCGGTTAACTCATTTCGACGGAGGTAAGTTGCGTATAGCATCGCGGCCCGGGGGCTTCGAGCCTGCGACGTTCTTCGGTGTAAGGATCAAGCCTGCCTTTCCCAAATCGAGCGGGTGAGCGCTGAGGGCGACCAAGCCGTGAGAGCCCCCGATACAAAGCGGCCCCATTCGAGCATGGGGAAGCTTATATGCGGTGGAATCGGTCGTCCGCGATTTCTCGTTCGGTTCGTTTCGCGGCCAGCCAGCCGCTACGGACTGTTGGGAAGCTGTCGAACTCGGGCACGTAGGGCTTGATGTCCAGGAGAGGGCTGCCGTCCAGGATGTCCAACTCGCTGACGTGCAGGATGTTGCCTTCGATGCGCAGCAGTCGCACGCATGACAGGCCGATTGGGTTGGGCCTGGCCGGGGCACGCGTCGCGAATACGCCGTGCTCTTGCGTATCCCGATAGGGGACGACCCGCAGCTTCGCCCCGGGCGACTGGTGGCACCAGTACAGCAGCCAGATTCGATCGAATCCATCCAGGTCGGCGAGGCCCTCGGCATAGGGCGCGAGGACCTCGACGCGGCCCGGCGTGTCGTCGGAAAACACCGGCTGGATGGGCGTACCCGCCGGTTCGCCAAACGGTGAGTAAATGGTCCCGATAGGCTGCACGTCGCACGTCATGGGTGGGCACTCCACCGGTCAGAGCTCAACTACTTCAGGCATTCTGTGAGGACCATGCGATCCTGCTTCCAGATGCCATCACGCTCTCGCCTCTCTCGTGGCTGGGCCGATCTCAATTCGCGTGCCGGTCACGCAATGAAAACATCGATTCGGTAGAGCGTGGTGCAGCCGGGCCATGGCGCCGAAGCCGGTGCAATGCGCCAGCCCGATTCTTTGCACATCGAGCTCCCGCAACCTGCGGATGGTCCGCTCCATGCGGTTGTCATCCGCGTTCAGTAAGTGCATGCCGCCGAGCACGGCATGGATACGGCTTTCCCCGGTTGATTCGCAAATGTAGTCCAGGGTGTTCACCACGCCGGAGTGCGCACAGCCCAGCAGCACGACCAGTCCGTCGCCGGTCTTCGCGTAGATGGCTTGATCGTCGGCGACCGGGTCTGGCTGTGTACAGGCTGGGTCGAGGTAGAAGGCCCCGCCCACGTCCTCGAAATCGTTACGTCTTGGGATTTGCCCGGTTACCCAGAGCCCCTTACCAAGCTCAAGGGGACTGCTGCTTGTCGCGATGATCTGGCGCACGTGCGGTGTGAGCCGGTCCAGAGATTCGATGGGCGATCGAACGGAGCGAGCACCGGTCTGGGGGCTATGAGCAAAGCGATCGCAGAAGGCTGTGGCATGAGCACAGACGGCTGCCCGGCGCAAACTTGGCAAGATGGCTTGCAGGCCGCCGGAGTGATCGTAGTGCCCGTGACTGAGTATAACCACGTCGGCGGCCGACAGATCGATCCCGAGCTTGGCCGCGTTGCGGGCGAGAGCCATCCCTTGCCCGGTGTCGAATAGGAAGCGCTGTCCGTTGCACTCAACCCAGAAAGCCAAGCCGTGCTCGGCCAATAGGCCTCGCTGATTGGCGGTGTTCTCAACGAGAACGGTGACCGAAAGCGTGGTTGTCACGATCAACCCTTTCTTCGCCGTGTGTCCGGTCTGCCAATCCGAGGCACCAACCCCCTTTGCCATCGAGCGTCAGGATGCGAGCTTCCGTGTCTTCAAACGCAGCCCCCCGTGACTTGTGTACCGGGCACTCAGTTCCGCGCCCTCGACTCCAGGTCGCTGGCTGTCTCGTGGTGTTGGCTATGCACCAGGCGAGAGATGATCCGAGTTTCGCAAAGGATCCGCAATCGCGTCGCGAACAAGCTCGCCACATGCGGAGTCACAGAACGTGCCCTTGGCTGCCGCACAGACATCATCACCTTGAAGAACCTCGGACTCAAGGTAGTAGAGCGGAGACTCTGCGTCTACGATTCTCGCACGTACGACGGCCGATATGCCCAACATCACGCCGCGATGATACCGGATGCTGAGCTTCGCGGTCAGGCCGGCAATGTTGCGCGAAAACAGGCAGTGCGTCATCGCGGCGTCGAGCAACATGGCCACGGCCCCGCCGTGCAGACGATCGGGGTATCCCTGGAAAACGGCGTTGCAGTCGAACTGCGCCACAACGCTTCCGTCGGGTTGCCGTTCAAAACGCAGCCCCAAGCCATCCGGGCGATCGCTGCCGCAAACCAGACAACACGGATGACACTGATGGCTCAGGTTAGTGGTCACAGACGTTGTCACCGGCTTCCAGCGTTCCTGACAGATAGGCCGCAACGATCGTGTCCGGGTCTCCATCCGGTGCCCCCACGATAACCTGAATGCCGTTCTGCGCGAACAAATCCTGTGCTCGCTGCCCCATGCCGCCGGCTATGACGGCATTCACGCCTTGCTCATGAAGCCAGCGCGGCAGAACTCCAGGCTCATGAGCTGGCGGAGTGAGGTACTCCCGTTTCAGGGTTCTCTTGCTTTCGGTGTCCACCTCGTGCACCACGAACTGCGAACAGTGCCCAAAGTGGAGACACAAACGACCATTGGCGACTGGTACGGCAATCTTCATCATCTGCTCCTGTGGAATCGCTCTTGGAAAACATCAAACCGGGTTCGTGCTTTCTGGAGGCCCGTGACGCTATCCGCGGGACATCGATCAGACCCAGTGACCTTCGACATCCGCGGATTGTGCCTTCTGCAGCGTGCCTCCCTTGAACTGCTCGAGAGCCTGCCTGACCGTCCCCGACGCCCCGGTGTAAATCGCTACACCGCCCGCGTCGAGTACCGAGAAAGCTTTCGGCCCCGTGTGGCCGGTGATGACAGCCTGAGCCTTTAGCTCAACGACTCTTTTGCCTGTCTGAATGCCCGCTCCCTGTGGGGCGTTCAGGTTGATCTCGTTGTCCACCGACGAGCATTCGCCGGTCTCGGTGTCAACCAGGACCAGATATCGCGCCCTCCCGAACCGCGGGTCGGCGGGCGAATCGAGCCCCTCGCCTTGCGATGTCACTACGATTCGCATGTGGACTCCTTTCTGCGAGCAACCGGATATCCTGCTGCAATCGGCGTTCCACCCGGACGGCAAATGTCCGTGTTCGCCACAAGACTTTGATGGGCAGGCGGTTACGATGATCTGTGCCGGGGGTCGAAGCTGCCCGCCGCGATCCGTGATATGGCGTAATGTTGCAGACTGCAATGTTAGCAACGGCGACTGCGACCGTCCGTGGGCGGTGTCTCGATTCTCAGCGAGCTTAGTTTGCGGTAAAGCGTGCTGGCGTTGATGCCCAGCTCACGGGCAGCCCGTTGCCGATTGCCGTGATGGCGGCGCAGGGCCTCGGCGATGATGATTCGCTCCATCGCCTCCAGGGTGGTCGGGCTACCGTGTTCGCCGACCACTTGCCCCGTGGCGGGGCGGAGTTCCGGAGGAAGGTGGTGTAGTTCGATCAACCCGCCGCTGCACAGGACGAACGCCTGTTCGATGATGTTCTCCAACTCGCGAACATTGCCGGGATAATCGTGCTCCATGAGCCGGGCAAGGACCTCGTTGGATACGCCCGCGAGATCCTTTCCTTGAAGCCGGTTGAACTTGGTGACCAGCCGATCGATCAGCACGGGAATGTCCTCACGACGTTGGCGAAGGTTGGGCAGTCTCAGGTAGACCACACGGACGCGGTAGAAGAGGTCCTCGCGGAATTTGCCGGCTCGCGTGAGTTTGGCCAAGTCTTTATTGGTGGCGGCCACGACGCGGACGTTCACTTTGACCGATTTGAGCGAGCCGAGGGGTTCGATGCACCGTTCCTGTAGTACGCGGAGCAGACGCACCTGCATAGCGGGCGAAATGTCACCGATCTCATCGAGAAAGATGGTCCCGCCGTCCGCTAGAGAGAATCGACCGGGTTTGTCCTTGCGGGCGTCAGTGAACGCGCCGGCCTTATGGCCGAAAAGCTCCGATTCCAGCAGCGTGTCGGGCAAGGCGGCGCAGTTGATGGCTACGAAAGGTTTGTTTCTGCGGCGCGACAGGTTATGAATGGCTCGGGCGAACAGCTCTTTGCCGGTGCCGCTGGCCCCTTCAATCAGTACCGTGCTGTCGCTCTCGGCAATCTGAGGCAGAATTGTGAAGAGGCTCGTCATGGCCGAGCTGCGACCCACGATGTCTTCAAATGTATATCTTGCCTGCAACTCCTTTCGCAGTTGCTCGATCTGGCTCAAATCCTGGAATGACTCAACTCCTCCGATGACGACGCCGTCCGCATTCTGAAGCAGAGCGGTGGAGATGCGGATGGGGATGCGGTTGCCGAGGTGGTTCACGATATGTGCGGTGGCATTGACGATCGGCTTTCCGGTGGTCAGTGTGCGGCGTAACGCGCACTCATTCTCGCAGATGCTCGCGCGAAAGACTTCGCAACACGGCTTGCCCAGAGCCTCCGGCCGATCGATTCCCGTGATCCGTTCAGCCGCCCGATTGAAGGCCGTGATGCGCCAGTCGAGGTCGACGGTGAATACCCCCTCGTTGATGGAGTCGAGGATGACATCCTGAGATTGCGAATCAGACGCGACGGTCATAGCCAAAGGTTCTCCCGTGTATTCGCCACAGTAGTCGCTTCGTACGCCAGCGCTGGATGGTGTCTTCCCGTAGCGGCCGCCGCCTCTGGCGGCCGCTGGACGGCGATAGACCTTCAGGCCCCGGCCGCCACAGCCTGTCCGCGGCCGCCACGGGGGGCGGCCACTACCAGACAGCCCCATCCAGCGCTGTCATACTAATACCGAAGTGTGCAAAATGCAAGTGTTCATGAGGTTGCAGCGTTGCAGGATGCAATCTTGTTGTATCGGCGAGCTCCGTGCCGAAGTGTTTGCAACCTAGTGCAAAAACAGGTGTTATACGCAAACACCTGGAAGCTAATCGGCTGGCACGGGAAGTGTGTGTTCTTCTTGCGATGAGAATCGCGATCCCCCATTGGCAAGGGCGGGTGTCCCCGGTGTTCGATGTCGCGGGGAGTCTTCTGCTCGTCGACGTCACCGACAAACGCGAAGTCGGGCGTCGCGATGTTCCATTGACTGTCGCCGATCCCGCATTGCGTGCTCGGCAAGTAGCGGACCTCCCCACGGATGTGCTCATCTGTGGAGCAATCTCGTGGCCGTTGGAGCTGGCCCTGCAATCGGCGGGAGTAGAGGTGGTTTCTCAGATCTGCGGCCAAGTAGAGGAGGTCATGCAGTCCTTCCTGGCCGCGACTCTGGAGGACGGCGCCTTTCTCATGCCGGGCTGCTGTGGTCGGCGGCGGTTTCGCGGAGGGCGCGGAGGCGGGTGTTGGCAATCGAACGGGTGCGACGAGGCGTCAAGGGGACGTCCGAGACGGATGGGGAGAAACCGCAAGGGAGTATGACTTGAGCACGGATTCTCGTGGGTCGACCACGCCCGTCAGGAGGGTTGTGCGATCCGTGGGAAACAACGGGCTTGGAATAAGGAGGATCAGACATGCCGGCTGGCGATGGAACTGGACCAATGGGAATGGGGCCGATGACGGGTCGCGGTATGGGCTATTGTGTTGGGAACACGGTTCCCGGATTCGCGAGCCCGATGCCGGGACGTGGGCTGGGAATGGGGTTTGGGCGAGGGCGAGGCGGCGGTCGTCGCGGATGGCGGCATCAGTTCTACGCGACTGGTTTGCCTCTTTGGGCACGGGGGCAAGCACCCGGCGTTGGTGTTCCGTTCGTCGCGGCGTCGGCCTCCGTGAACGAGTTGGAGATGCTGCGGAACCAGACCAGCCAACTCGCCAAGACGCTGGAGCAGGTTCAGCAGCGTATCGCGGGCCTGGAATCGGCGGAGTCCAAGGAGAGCTGACCGCGGTGCCGGGAGAACGGCATCTCGTTTGAGCCCCATCGCAGGGTCGAGCCAGGAGCAGTTGTGCGGACTTACCTTGATTGTGTGCCCTGTTTTGTCAGACAGGCTATCGATTCGGCTCGGCGGGTGACGGATTCGCCGGCGGTGCATGAGCAGTTGTTGCGGGAAACGCTGACTGTCGCGGCGACGATGCGGTTTGACCAACCTCCGCCGGTGATGGGGCAGCTTATTCACCGTCGCATTCGCGAACTGACTGCGTTACCCGATCCCTACCGCGCGGCCAAGCAGCAGGCGAACGCATTCGCGCTCCAGATGTACCCGGACTTGGCTGCGCGCACGGCGAAGGCCGAGGATCCGTTCGCGCTGGCGGTGATGCTTGCGATCGCGGGCAATGTCGTGGACCTGGGGGTGAAGTCGCACCTGACGGCCGAGGAGGTCAGTGGCTCGATCGGCGAAGCGCTCCAGGCTGTGCCGGATCGAGCCGGGATCGATGATTTGCGTGGGGCGGTTGGCTCGGCGGGGAGTATTCTCTATCTGGCCGACAACGCCGGTGAAATCGTTTTCGATCGCCTGTTGATCGAGCGATTGCCGACCGAAAAGGTGACTCTTGTAGTCAAGGGTGCACCGGTCATTAACGACGCGACCCGAGAAGACGCGGAGGCGGCCGGCCTCACTGAGCTTGTCGAGGTGATCGACAATGGGACGGATATCCCCGGCACGGTGCTTGAGGCCTGCAGCGATGCTTTTCGAGAGCGGTTTGACGCCGCTGATCTGATTATCTCGAAGGGGCAGGGCAACTATGAGACGCTCAGCGATTGCCATCGCGAGGGGTTGTTCTTCCTGCTTAAGGCCAAATGTTCCATGATTGCCCGGGATCTTGGCTGCGAGGTAGGGCGTCTGGTGATCCGGCGAGGTGGTTGACGAGTGGGGCCGAGAGGGACTTTTGATACGTTCGTGTGAATGAACAGGGGCTTTGTTGCGGCCCTGCGAGGTTAAGGTTGATGAGAGTTTCGGTAGCCAGCGGGAAGGGGGGAACGGGCAAGACCACCGTCGCGACGAACTTGGCCTACGTCGCGTCTTTGGCGGGCCGTACCGTCGCTTATGTGGACTGTGATGTCGAGGAGCCCAACGGGCATCTGTTTCTCAAGCCGAACTGGTTGACTCGCCGGCCGGCCACGCGCCTCGTGCCGTGTGTCGATGAAAGCAAGTGCACGCAATGTGGGCGTTGTGGCGAGGTATGCCAGTTCAGCGCGATCGTACCCCTTGGCGGAAAGGTACTGGTTTATGCCGAGCTGTGCCATGGCTGCGGAGGTTGCACGCTTGTCTGTCCGACGGGCGCTATTCGGGAAGAGCCCCGCGAACTGGGCATGCTGGAAATGGGCTGGGCCCAAGGCGTACAGTTCACCCACGGTGTGCTGAATGTAGGCGAGGCGATGTGTACGCCGTTGATTCGGCAAGTGAAGGATGCGCCGCCACGGACCGAGGTGACGGTGATTGATGCTCCGCCGGGTACGTCGTGCCCCGCAATCGAGACGGTACGAGGATCGGACTTCGTGTTGATGGTCACGGAGGCGACGCCGTTCGGATTAAATGACCTGCGGCTGGCGGTTGAGATGGTTCGGTGTCTCGGGTTGCCGCTTGGTGTGGTCATCAACCGGGCGGACACGGGTAATCGCCACACCTGGACGTATTGCGGCGATCAGCAGATCCGCATTCTTGCGGAGATCCCCGATGATCGGCGAATCGCCGAGGCCTACTCGCGGGGTGAACTCGCCGCCATGATTTCGCCGGAGTACCGCGACCTTTTCAGCAAGCTGCTGGCGGAACTGAGTAAGATCGCGGCCGTCTCGCCATCGTCGCCGTTGGCCTGTGAGAGTCAAGCCTCATGAAGGAACTGGTTGTCATCAGCGGCAAGGGCGGGACGGGCAAGACGTCGACTACCGCGTCGCTTGCGGTGTTGGCGGGGCGGTGCGTTGTTGCCGATTGTGATGTGGACGCCGCGGATTTGCACTTGGTGCTTTCGCCGAAAGTGCTGGATCGCCACGACTTCTACAGTGGGCACCAGGCGGTGATTCGCGAGGAGGATTGTTCCGGATGCGGTGCGTGCCTGGCGCATTGTCGATTCGGGGCCATTTCGTCGCGAGCGCCGGCGGAGGAACTCGATGGAGGTCTTCGCGCTGCCCGTTACGACTGCGAGAACTGTATCGTTTGCAGGCGGTCGTGCCCCGCGAGGGCGAACGACATGATTCACGCCATGAGTGTGGCCATGGGAGTGGCGGGCGGGGGCGGTTTTTCAGTCGATCCCGTGGCCTGTGAAGGTTGCGGGGTATGCGTCAACCTCTGTCCGGAGAAGGCGATTGACTTTCGTCCAAGGCTGTGCGGCGAATGGTTCGTGTCGCAGACTCGTTGTGGGACGATGGTTCACGCGAAGTTGGGGATCGCCCAAAGCAACTCGGGCAAGCTGGTCTCTACCGTGCGGCAGGAAGCCCGCCGTGCGGCCGAGAAGCAGGATGTACCGATGATTATCGTGGATGGGCCTCCGGGCATCGGTTGTCCGGTGATTGCATCAGTCACCGGCGCCAGCATGATGCTGGCGGTTGCCGAGCCGACGTTGAGCGGAGAGCACGATCTCAAACGTGTTCTGCAACTGGCCCGCCATTTCGGTATTCCGTCGGCTCTGTGCATTAACAAATGGGATCTTAACCCGGACATTGCGGCACGTATCGAAGCCTACTGCCGCGAGCAGTCCGTTCCGCTGGCGGGTAGGATTCGTTACGACCGAGCGTTTACGCATGCCCAAATTCAACGGCAAACCGTAGTTGAGATGAGCGAGGATGGTGTCGCGGCCGACATCCGCGCGGTCTGGGCAGCGGTCGTGGCGCAACTCGAGTGTGGCCGAGCGGAGGTTCGAGCGTAGCCGCCGCGATGGTCTACAGCCCCATGGGTACCCGCCGACGTGACGCAATTGGGCTGAAAAGGGTGTCAGGATGATTTTTGCGGGGCCGAGAAAATCATCCTGACACTATTTTTTGGGGGAGCCGTTGGCGGGTGATGCGGACGGCGTCGCGGGAGCAATCGCAACCCAACCACAGGCGACCGAGGCGCGCGGCGACCGCTAAGGTGGTTCCGCTTCCGCAGAAGAAGTCCGCGACCACGTCGCCTGGATCCGTGCCGGTTTGCAGAATACGTTCGAGCAAGGCTTCCGGCTTCTGAGAGGGGTAGCCCGTTCGCTCGCGTGAGACGGTCGACAAGAAAGGCATTTCCCAGACGTCAGTCATCGTCGGCCCGTCGGGATGAAAGTAGAGACGGCCGGACCGAGTATTCTTGTAAGGTCGGCCGGCTTCGTCGCGGAGCAGTCCGTCCGTTCGGAAAGATCCCCCGCGTTGCACGTGAAACTTGTGCTGACCAAGCCGACGGGCATAGACAAGAATCGTGTCGTGCTTGCGGGCGAACCATTGCCGGCTCAAGCCCCCCGTGCGATAAGACCAGATGATCTCATTCAAGAAGTTGTCGTATCCGAAGACCTCGTCCAACATCACCTTGGCGTAGTGCACCGCATGCCAATCGAGGTGCAGATAAAGCGTACCCGTGGGCTTGAGCAACCGGCGCATCTCCTCGACCCTTGGCCGCAGAAAAGTCAGGTAGCTCTCCATCCCCCCCCGCCAGGAATCTACGAAGCCCTGCGCCTCGACAGCCTGTGACGTGCGGGGAGTGCGTGGGACGGGTATCGAGACTCCGCGGGTTGCGTCACCGTCGGGCCGAGAACTCTGATCCTCGTCTGCACTTTCCGGACTCGCGAGCAGTCCCGGCAACAGCCCTTGTGCAGCAGGGGTCGCCTTGGCCCTCTTGCGTCCTCTCGTCCTGCCTGGGGACACGCTGAAGATCTTCCCGGTGAAGAACGGCGGGTCGGCATAGATCAGATCCGCCTGCTCCTCCGCCAAGCTGCGCATGAGAACGAGGTTATCGCCTTCGATCACTTGGCCAAGCAGCGAAGCGACCGATTGCAGCTTCGGGCCCGACTCAGGGCCAGCAGAGGCGGTGTCAGCAACGGATCGTGAGTTGGATGCTGGCATTGCCATGTCGCCACCCTACCCGAAAAGCCGGCCCGCTGATACGTCATCTATGGACAAGCTCGCGGGCCGACGGGACAATAGGGTATCGAAGCGGAGACATTGGAGCGAGCCAGTTCATCCAGAAGAGACGACCGCCACGGCGGCACGAAGGAGAGCGGCCGGTCCTTGTGGTTATCGGCAAGGAGACTTCACCATGCAGCGAAGCAGTTTGGCTATCTGCCTGTTGCTGCTGGCCGGTGCGATCCCGGCCGGGGCGACCGATCACCCTGAGTTGCCCCCCGCCAAGCTACGCTGGCAGGACCTCCCCGAGACGACCACCCCATTCCAACCGGCGAGTTTTGCGACGCTGACTGACTGGGAGACCCGCCGGGCCTGGCTCAAGGGCCAGATCCAGTTCGCCGCAGGGCTCTGGCCTGAACCCGTGCGAACACCACTGCGTCCCGAGGAATCGGACCTGCTCGACCGGGGCACGTACACGATCAGCAAGGTCTGCTTCGAAAGCGTGCCCGGCCTTCTGGTCACGGGGAATCTCTACCGCCCTAAGAAAGTGCCCGGCAAGACTCCCGCCGTGCTCATGCTACACGGGCATTGGCCCCGTGGGCGTCTGCAGCACGATGACACCTGCTCCATTGCGGCTGCCTGCGTGACCCTCGCCCGGCTTGGGACGGTTGTCTTGGTATGCGATATGGTTGGTTTCGGCGATAGTCGTCAGCAGATCGAGCATGTGATTGACACGCCACAGCTTGCTCTCTGGGGCATCTCGTCGATGGGGCTTGAGATCTGGAACGGTATTAGAGGGCTTGATCTCCTCCAATCGCTCCCTGAGGTGGACCGCCAGCGTCTCGGCATTGTAGGCATAGAAGCGGGAGGTATGCACGGTCTGCTCTTGACCGCGCTCGACGACCGCGTCAAGGCCGTCGCCGCCGTCTGCGCGGTCTCCGCGAACATGCAGGGTGGCTGCCCCTGCGAAAACGCTCCCGGCTTGCGGATCGACACGAACAACATGGAGCTGGCCGCGTGCGTGGCGCCCCGCCCCGCCCTCTTTGTCAGCGCCAGCGAGGATCACACCCGCAATACGCCTACCGTTGAGTTCCCTATGATCCACTCGATCTACGAGCTTTACGGGCAAGCCAAGGATGTCCGAAACGTCCACATCGAGGGCCCCACGAACTTCAACCAAGCCAGCCGGGCCGCGGTGTATCAGTTTCTCGCCCAGCATCTGTTCGGCAAGCCCGGCGGACCAGTGGTCACAGAGTCACCCTTCACCGTGGAAGCCGACGAGGACCTTCTTTGTTTCCGCGAGGGTGATAACCTCCCCGCTCGGGCCCACTCCGCCGCCCAACTGCTGAACGAGATGATTACCGCCGCCCAGGCCAAGCTCGACTCCATGTCCCCCACGAACCCGCGTGATCTGGGTCTGCTTAGCTGGCACTTCCAGGCCGGGCTCATGCACGCCATCAGCAGCGAGTTGCCTCGGTGTGAGCAGGTCCAGGTCATTCCCAAGACCGACAAGCCGTTTTTCATGAACGGCTGGTTGAGTGAACAGGCCCTGCGGGCCAATCAGGAGTTCGTCGAGAAGGCAGGCTTCCCCCCCTACCCGGTCGAGCGTTACTACGTCCGCAATCAGCGGGTCGTCCGCACATTCCAGCTTGACACCCGTTTGTGTCCCCGGCCGCGCGGTGGCATCACGATCTTTGCTCATCCAGAAGGTGTCGCGATCGCCGAACAGATGGAGGCCTTCGTTTTGGCCGCCATGAGCAAGCAGAAACCTGATACCGTAGTCTTCGTCGAGCCCTTCGGCGTTGGCGAGCTCCGACTTCCCGGCCAGCCCACCAGACCCATCGATTCCACCGATTCCCCCACGATCGCCCAAGCCTTTGAACAAGCCACAGCGTTTGTCGGCAAAGCCCGCGGCACGACGGCCTATTTCACCACCTTCAATCGAACCGACCTGGCCGAGGCGACCTACGACCTTGCCACCATCCTCGGCGTCCTGCTGGCGGACTACGAGAAGCTGGAACGTGTCAACCTCGTGGGCTTCGGTGTTCTGGGCCCGGCCATGCTCATGGCCCGCGCTGTGATTCCCGATTGGATCACTGAGACAGTACCCGTAGTCACCGTCGTCGACCTCCAGCGGCTCGACGTCGCAAGCGACGAAGTCTATCTGGGCTCCGTGAATCTGCCCGGCATTCGCCGCCTCGGGGGCCTCCAGTGTGCCGCGGGCGTCGCCACTGCAGGCCCGGCATGGTTCCACAACGTCGGTCCCGCGTTTCCCTCTCAGTGGGTCCAGTCCGCCGCCCAAACCCATGGTGCCCGCGTGCGCATCACCGAACAGCCTGCCGACATCGAGAACGCGGTTCATTGGATAGCCGCACAGAAGTGGACGCCACGGAGATAAGCGATTCCTTCTTCGGCTGACTGCTCCACCGTCATTGCTCGGTCCTGTCCGGTGCCAAGTCCCAGCCAGACGCCCGGAAACGCGGGGGCGCACCCCGCCTCGGCGGTCCTCGCCATGTGCGATCTGGGAAACGACAGGCGTTCCGTGGCGCTTGACAAGCTTTCCGGCCGCGGGTAGGGATTAGCATGACCGAGCGGCAACGAGCCGGTGACGGCTCGACGGCAGCCGCTTCATTTCCGCGGTGCGAGAAAACCCGAGCCCCCGTCATCGGGGAGGAGTTCGAATCATGTGCAGTTCCTATCTCCTTCTGTCCCAGGCTTGTTTAGGTTCTCCCCTCCACGGGTTTGACTGGTTCATCATTGTGCTTTCCTTGGTGGGCACCACCATCTTCGCCCTCAAGATGAAGGGTGATTCGAAGACAATTCGCGACTTCTTCCTCGCGGACCGCAATCTGCCTTGGGTGGCGATCTGCTTCGCCCTGATGGCAACGGAAGTCAGCGCCGCAAGCTACACCGGTGTTCCTTCACTGGGATATTCCGGATCTCTTGTCTATCTGCAACTGGCGATCGGGGCCATCCTGGCGAGATTCATCATCGGGTACTACTTCGTTCCGGCCTTTTACGAGGACGAGTTATACAGCCCCTACCAATACGTAGGTCGGAGGTTCGGGCTCGGGGCCGAGCGGGTAACCAGCGCGTTGTTCATGCTGAGCGCGATTGTGGGCCAGTCAGCCCGCGTCTTCATTCTGGCCAAGGTCATGCAGCTGATCACGGGTGTGTCCATGCCGACCACCATCCTTGTTGTAGCCGCTCTCGCGGTACTATGGGCGGCGATCGGCGGTTTGCGCACAGTGGTATGGACGAACGTGGTGCAGTTCGGCGTGCTCGTGGCGGGCGCACTGGCCACCGCCCTGTTTCTGATCACGCAGTCCGAAGGCGGGTTCAGCCACATGCTCGCTGAGGCCTCACAGATGGGCAAGCTGCGATTGCTGGACTTCAACTTCGACTACGCACTGGAGCTAACCATTTGGACAGGCCTCTTCGGTAGTACGTTCAACACGCTGGCATCCAACGGCGCGGATCAGATGAACGCCCAGTACCTGTTCTGCTGCCGCTCACCAGGGGAAGCCCGCAAGGCAATCATCGCCAGCAGTCTGAACCAAGTGTTCGTGCTTGTGCTGCTGTTCGTCGGCATCGGGATGTTCGTCTACTGCCTTGACTATCCGGATCAGTTCACTGATCACTCGGGCTCGGTCAACGCGGACAACATCTTCCCCCTGTTCGTAGCGGCGATCCTTCCGGCCGGTCTGAAAGGACTGCTGGTCGCCGGTCTTCTGGCCGCGGGCATTTCAAGCGTCAACGCGGCAGTGGCGGCTCTCTCACAGACGACGCTGCGTTGGCTGAACATGAGTGCTCGTGCAGACATGCCGACGGACGAGCCAGCGCAGGTACAATACGCCCGGCTGTTCATTCTCCTGTGGGGTCTGGCCTTGGTCGTGGCGGCTTTCGGATTCCAGAGCATGGACGCTTACTCAGACGTGGTCGCCCTGGCCTTGAGACTGACGAGCTTCACCTACGGGGCGCTCATCGGTTCACTGCTGTTGGCGTTCTCTTCCAGTCGTCGGACATCTCGCGGGATTGCGTTCGGTGCGTCTTTTGCCGTGCTGACGGCGTTCGGCATGATCTGGCACGAGGCTTGGGCTCATTACCTGCTCATCGGAGGAGTGGGAGCCCTGGTCGTTCTGTGGTTCTACGCCTTGTTTCATGAGATTGAGATGCTGCCGCGCATCAAGAACCAGGAGACTTACGTACGGCACGCCTGGTACCTGTTGGTTGGGGAGTTTCCGCGGGTGATCTGGCTGCTGGCGGCGTCGGCGATCGCCCTGTCCACGCATTGGTCGGCGTTGATCGGGGATGAGCCCCTGGGAGGCCAATTCAACCTGGCTTGGCCGTGGTATCTCCCCATGGGCGTCGGTATCACGATCGTGTTCGGCTACCTTCTGGGCCGCCCGGCCGAGGCGCAACAGAGCGAGTGAGTATCGCTCTCCCTGGCAGGCCGTGTCACGGATGGTCGAAGATCATCTTCTGGACCTCCACGCCGGTGAGCTGCTCCAGTTTAGCAGCCATCTCGTGGCAGGTTCCTTCGTCCCCCCACATTTCCAGGAGGATAAGCCCGTCGGGCGAACAGACCTTCTCGTCAACGTGGTGCAACCCGATCCGAGTCTTGATATTGCAGCCGTACTGGGTGAGAACTTTCTGAATCTCCCCCGCGTTGCGGATGCGTTCGGTGATGTGAATGCCAAAGACCATATGCCTGTCGTGCATGAGCCCTTCTCCTATAGCCGGCCTTCCTGGCACACCGTCGAAGCGGGTAGCCAAGGACGCCGGCGATACTGTATCCTGGCGAACATGGTTCCGCCAGCGGCATGGAAGGCACCCAGCCAGGGCGAGAACATGGCTCTCCGGACGGCAAGTTGATAGGCTAATGGTATGCACACACACAAGGCAAGACACATCACCCGGCGAAGGTTCCTCGAATCCCTGGCCTGCGGCCTGGCGGTCGGCCGGACGGCACTCGCCTCGACAAGCCGGCCCAGTGAGGACCAGCCCTTCTTCCACACGCGCGGCGTCGTGGTGACGCCCGAAGACCTGACGCTCACCGACTGGCCTGAACGCGCCGCGGCGGCAGGGCTGACCACCATCGCGCTCCACGCAACCAGGTCGCCTCGAGCACTGGCCAACTACGTCGAATCCGAGGCTGGACAGCAGTTCCTCCGCACCTGCCGACGGCTTGGTCTGAACGTCGAGTATGAACTGCACGCCATGCAGGATCTGTTGCCGCGGGAGCTGTTCGATAAGGCGCCGGAACTCTTTCGCATGGACGACAAGGGGGCACGGGTTCGCGAATGGAACCTGTGCGTCCATTCGGAACTGGCCATGCAGACGGTGGCCCAGAACGCTGTGGATCTGGCGAAGACCCTACATCCCACCACCGGGCGATATTTCTACTGGGGCGACGACGGCTGTCCTTGGTGCCGCTGCCCTCGGTGTGCGGAGTTGAGCGACAGCGATCAGGCTCTGCTCGTCGCGACGCGTATCCTCGACGCCATTCGAGAGACGCACTCCGCCGCTCAGGTGGCCTACCTGGCATACCACAACACGCTCCCGCCGCCCAGGCAGATCAAGCGGAAGCCCGGCGTTTTCCTCGAATACGCCCCCATTCACCGTCGCTACGATGTGCCGTTTGAGCAGGCCAACGACGCGAAGAGCCGGCAGGAGTTTGAAATGCTGGACGCGAACCTCGAGGTCTTTGGCCGTGGTGATGCCCAGGTGCTGGAATACTGGCTCGACGTATCGCTATTCTCCAAATGGAAGAAACCAGCCGTGAAGGTTCCCTTTGATCCGCGAGTCCTGGCCGCTGATTTGGATATGTACGGCCGGCGGGGCATTCGGCACGTGACAACCTTCGCGGTATACATCGACGCCGATTACGTGTCGAAACACGGGGAACCGCC
This sequence comes from Phycisphaerae bacterium, assembly GCA_012729395.1. Taxonomy (GTDB): domain Bacteria; phylum Planctomycetota; class Phycisphaerae; order UBA1845; family PWPN01; genus JAAYDF01. The sequence goes on along the minus strand of JAAYDF010000041.1, from coordinate 18,267 downwards.
ATTGCCGCAATACGGCGAGCAGCTCCGGCGATGGCGGCCGTCACGAAACGCCGGCCCGCAAGAGTGACTCAATGCGTCTCGGCGGGTCGGCTGAGCGCATGACTCCCGCGGAGGCGGACTGCGCGACCCGCAAGGCGGGTCAGTGGGGTCGCATGGACATACAGGAGCAAGGCCCCGATCTGAGGATCCCGACATGCTCATCATCAGACCGTCTATCCTCGTTTCGCTTAGCGCTCTTGCCGTGTGTCTCTTGCAGGCGGAGGGCGTCGCACAAACGCTCGATAGTCTGACGCGCATTCAGAACCACACGGCACAGCGGGTGTCGAGCAGCGATTCCTCGGGCGGCAATCTGGACATGAGGCGAGTGGAGGCGGGCAAGGCCCTGACGCTGGCGGAGATCGAGGGCCCGGCCGAGATCACCCACATCTGGTTCACGCACATGTATCCCTCGCGCAGCTCGCTGCGCAAGCTGGTCCTTCGCATCTGGTTCGACGACATCGAAGGTCCGTGCGTCGAGGCCCCGCTGGGGGACTTCTTTGGGCTGGGGCACGCCCAGACCTACGCTTATGCCAGCCAGCCGCTGGCCGTGGGCACGCACGGCGGACTCAACTCGTACTGGCGGATGCCGTTCACGAAGCGGGCACGAATCGAGGTGGCCAACGACGGGGCCCAGGATTGCGTCGCCCTCTACTACCAAATCGACTACCGCAGACTGTCGCGTCCACCTCGGGATGGGCTGCGTTTCTTTGCCGCGTACCGTCAGGCCTTTCCGCCGGAACACGGCACACCCTACATCATCATGGAGACCGACGGTGGACGAGGGCACTTCGTCGGCTGCAACCTGTCCGTCGAGCAGCAGGACGAAGGCTGGTGGGGCGAAGGCGACGTGCGGATCTATGTGGACGGCGAGTCGCACGCCTCGATCGAAGGCACCGGCACCGAGGATGACTTCGGCGGAGCATGGTGCTACAGCCATGAGTTCTCGTTTCCACAGTTCGGTGCGCCGCTCCGCGGCCGGTTCAACGCAAGCGGGATCCTGGAGCGATGCACACCCGACCTACGAGGCAAGGATCTCGACCCGTGGAAGTGGCCGCAGGCTTGGCAGGCCGGCGACTTGTGGAACATCTACCGCTACCATATTTCGGACCCGATCCCTTTCCGTGAATCCATTCGCGTGGGCATCGAGCACGGCTGGCAGGGCAACGACCAGCACAACTGGTGCTCAAGCGTCGCCTACTGGTATCAGGCAGGATATCCATCCTCGCGAAGGGAGCTTCCTGCCGTGGCGGAGCGCATGCCCGGGTACTTGCGGCCCCACGCCGGCGACGACGGCCGGTGGGAAGCCGAGAATCTCGTGGACGTGGCCGAAGCGTCGGCCGGCACGGTCATCGAGGCGGGGATGCACTTCTGGGGCGAGATGTTCAGCGGGCAGCACGGGCTGCAATGGGATGCTGCCGCGGTGGGCGACACCCTCACACTACCGTTCAGTGTGCCCCGGCCCGGCAAGTACACAATCAAGGCCCGGCCCTGTCGTGGAGAGGCCGGCGGGCGATTCACCCTGGCGCTCAACGACCTACCCGCTGGCGAACCGATCGATCTCTATCAGGCCCCTCCGTTCCCGGGGCCTTTTGAAATCACGGTGGCCGAGACGGACCTTCAGGCGGGCAACCACACGATCAGAATCGTAGCCCTCGAGCCAAGGGAAGAAGCGAAAGGTCGCCGCCTGCTGCTGGACTGGATACGGGGAAGCGATGGGACCGCGTCCGAGCAGAAACCAAAATGACGGGCATGCCGACAGCTCACGCGGCAGGCCTACAAACCAACAAGCCGGCCGCGTGAATCACCTGTGAATCAAGAGATGCGGCTGGATTCGCGGGTATCCGCGGTCTTTGCCGGCCCATGGCACATAGTGAAGTGACTACTCGGCGGGCGGGATGGGCAGCAGTTCGTCAACCCGAACGAACGTGTAGCCGCGGCGGTGGAGCTCATCGACCAGGGGAGCGACATAGGGGTGCATCTTGTCAGCCCGCTGCGGGCCGGAGCCCACGTGCATCAGGAGCAGGAAGCCGTTCAGTCCGTCGGGATTGCCCGCCTCGTAGTCGAGGATGCCCTGGTAGATGGCCTGTGAGGGCAGGAAACTACGGTGGCCTTCGGGGGCCCAGTCGGCGTGTGAGCGGGTGCCGCGTGTGAAGTTGACCAACAGGAGTCCCATTTGACAGGTCCAGGTCACGATCTGCTCGTTGTAGAACTCGAAAGGCGGAATGAAGAACCGCATACTGCGGCGGTCGGCCCCGAAACGGGTCAGCTCGCGGATGTTTCTTTTCAGGTCATCTCTGAACTGCTCGCGGGTGACAAGTGTCTGGTTGCGGTCTTCCCAAGGGCAGTAGAGCAAATGGGCATGGGAATGGGGGCCCAGGTAATGCCCGTCGGCCACCATGCGCCGCAGGTAAGCTGCGTGCGACGGCTGGGCCGTGAAGTCGCCGGTCACGAAGAAGGAGGCCTTGACACCGCGGGCCTGCAGCGCATCGAGGATCTCGGTGGCGCCTTCACCGAATTCGCCCCCGGTGAACACAAGAGCAAGCTTCTTGTCGGCACGCGAGCCGCGGACGACTCCGCCTCTGTCGAGGGTCCAATCCGCGGCGACACGGGGCACACACGGAGCGTCAGGCTGTTGGCACGCGGGAACGACCAGCAGCAAGAGCGAACATAGCAGCAAGGCTTTGCCGAGGTTGACATGCATGCAGCGCATTCCTTCCATATATCGTTGTGCACCGGCACATCGGCCTGGCCTGCAACCGATCCGTCGGCGGCACTGCCACGAATGGTTTGCAGGTCGCTCTCCTCTGGCAGCGGTGTACTCACCAAGTAATCCACCGCCACAGGCAGAGCCTCAATCCTTGACCGGGGCGGGGCAAGCGGCGCCGATGAGCCGGGCCGTATCGCGGGCAATCATGAGCTCCTCGTTGGTGGGGATGACCCAAGCCGCCGTACTGCTCGATTCCCTGGTGATGCACAGCGGTTGCCCGTCCCGCGGCCGAGCGTTGCGCGCGGGATCAAACTCGATCCCCAAAGGGCTGAGCCCGGTCAGGATCTTCTCGCGTATGAAGGTCGCGCCTTCACCGATACCCCCGGTGAACACAACGGCGTCACAGTGGCCCAACTCGGCAAGGAAGGCACCGAGATACTTGCGAGCACGATGGGCAAACACATCGATGGCCAGGGCAGCTCGCTCGTTGCCCTCCTGCGCAGCCTTGTGGACATCGCGCATGTCGCGGGACACACCGCTGATACCCAGCAGCCCGCCCTTCTTCTCCATGGACTGATGGATCTTCTCAATCGGCATACCCTGACGCATCAGATGGAAGATAATAGCCGGATCGAGATCGCCGCAACGGGTACCCATGACGAGGCCTTCGAGCGGGGTCAGGCCCATGGTCTGATCGATGGCTTCGCCGGCGCGGATACAGGTGGCACTGCACCCATTGCCGAGGTGCAAGGTCACCAGATTCGGGGCGGACTTGCCGAGCAACTGGGCGGCCACCAAGGCGACATAGCGATGACTGGTGCCGTGAAAACCATACCGCCGAATACCCATATCGGTGTACCACTCGTACGGCACCGCGTAGACATAGGCCTCGGGGGGCATCGTCTGAAAGAAAGCGGTATCAAACACCGCCACATGTGGCCGATCGGGGATATTGTGCATCGCGGCGCGGATACCGGCCAGGTTGGCCGGGTTGTGTAGAGGCGCCAACGCCGAGACATCCTCGATCGCCTTGATGACCTCATCGTCAATGATCGCGGAAGCGTGGAATGCCTCCCCCCCGTGCACCACACGGTGACCGACGCCGTCGATCTCCTCAATACTGGACAAAAGCGGAGTCCGGCCGATCTTGGTGAGCAACCGAACCAGGACCTGCACCCCCATCTCATAGTCGGTGACGGGTTCGGCGGCCTCGATTTTGACCTCCCCGGCTTCGTGGTGGATCTGAGCTATCGGCTCACCGATCCGCTCGATGAGGCCCAAGGCCAGTTGCTGCTGCCTGTCCATATCGAACAGGCGGTACTTCAGGGACGAACTGCCGCAATTGATGACCAGCGTTTTCATCGTCAGTCGCTCAGATCGCAGATGTAGAAGTTACGAAAGGCAACCGGCCCGTGGTCGCCCTGTAACAACAGCGGCCCGCGCGGCCGTTCGGGGCCGGGCGTGGGCGCACGCGTCGGGCCGGTGAGCTCGAGATTCTCATGAATGAGCAGCCCATTATGCAAGACCCGAAGCAGCCGGGCATTTTCAACTTTCTTCCCATCCTTGTCAAATCGCGGAGCCCGGAAGGCGATCTCGTAGGTCTGCCACTGCCCCGGCGGCCGACTGGCATTGACGGCCGGCGCGTGGCCCTCGAACTCGCCCCGGCTGGCTTCATACCGGGCGTAGACCGCGCCGCAGTCCACGTAGGTCATCTCCTTCTTTCCGAAGCTGTCGAGGATCTGAAGCTCATACTTGCCCATCAAGTAGATGCCCGAGTTGGACCCGGCAGGCACGAGAAACTCGACGTAGATATGGGCATCGCCGTGCTCGCGTTCACTGACCAAGTGGCCCGTCTTGCCCGCGGCGCCGTTGCAGAGCAGACCTTCACCGTCCGTGATGACCAGCTTCCTGTTATCCTCGGGATCCATCCTGACTTCCCCGGCCACGCGCCAATCGTTGCGGTCCGCCTTGACTGGCCGCCAGCCGGTAAGGTCTCTGCCATTGAACCAAGCGACGCCGCCGGCATCCTTGAGCGGGCGGACGCGGATATTGCGATAGGCGACGGGGCCATGATCGCCCTGGAGCATGAGGGGCCCCAGCGGCTTCTCAGGGCCGGGCAGGGACGCTCGCGTCGGTCCCAGAAGCTCGACCTGCTGGTGTACCAATTGCCCATTGTGCATCACCCGGACAAACCGGGCGTTCTCGATCTTCTTTCCCTGCTCGTCAAACCGCGGAGCACGGAAGATAACATCAAAGCTCTGCCACTCGCCCGGCTGACGTGAAGCATTCACCATGGGCGGGCGACCATTGAAGGTACCCTTCTCTTCCGTCCACTGGCCATAGATGCCCCCACAGTCACTGTACTCAACCTCTTTCTTGCCGTAACTGTCGAGAACCTGAATCTCGTAGAAGCCCATGAGATAGACGCCGGAGTTGGAGCCCTTGGGCACCACAAACTCGACGTGCAGCTCACAGTCGCCGTGCTCGTGCTCCGTGTAGATGTTGCTGGTGCTGCCACGCGGCCCATTCACCAGAACACCCTCGCCATCGGTCATCGTGAAGCGAGTCTCCTCGGCAGGATCGGGTTTGACCGCAACGGCCGCCCGCCACTCGTTCTGGGCGGGGTCCAGGGCCTTCCACCCGGCCAAATCCTTTCCATTGAACAGATCGACCCATTTCGCCTCGCCCCAAGCGAACGACACCGGCCACAAGCTCGCCACGCCGGTCAGCGCACACATCCAGAACCTTGTTGCCTTCATGACTTGTCCTTTCCAAATCGTTTCTACGGCACTCGCCACTCCAGAATGCCGCCGCTGTAGTTCTCCTGCAACCGCACTTCAATGCGTAGTCCCATCGTGGGCACCGGGTCAAACGTCACCCGGCTCCAATCATCTTTACGGACCGGGGCTGCACCGTGAACCTTCACCGGTTCCCATGCGTCGCCCCGCTTCCACATCAATCGCCAGGACTGCGGTACCCGGCAGTTGCCTCCCGTCGCAGCGTCATCCCACCAGTAGACGTCCACCTTGTCTACCAACTGCGGCCGAGGCAGCGAATACTCAATCCACTCCTGTGTGCCGCGGTGCGGATACCACGTGAACCGCGGAATACCGCCATCGTGCGAATAAGCGGGTATCGCGCCGTCGTTAACAGCCGCGACCGTGTCCCGTTCAAAGCAGTGCGAGGCCGTCACGGTGGCGTCGGAGACTCTGGTCGGCGGGGGCGGCACTTCGGCTATCCCAATCGCCTCCGGAATCCAGACCACCATCTCGCCAGGCTCGCGGTGATCCCACGCGTAGTAGGGAACCGCCGTGAGCGTCACCGGACGCCCCCCCAGCGCGGGCCTGTACAGACTTTCCGTCCAGTCCACCGCGTCGATCGCCAAGCCCTCGCCGGTCAGGACCACGATTCCGCCCAGCAATGCAGGCTCGTGCCGCTCATTGATCGTGGCGGCACGCGGAATCGCCATATTGCGAACCTTCCCGCCGTGATCCACTCCCTCAAGACAGTAAACCAGCGGCCCCCGCTGCAAGGCCAGCCGCCCCACATTGGCCTGCACTCGCGGGTTGGCCTGCACTCGGACGACCGGCATAGCCAAGTCCAGCTCGACCACATCGCCGGGCTTCCAGTTCCGCCGGATCGTGAGGTAGCCATGCTCGACACCCTGCCGCAGCTTGGGCAACACCGAACCGTTCACCTTGGCCTGGAACTGCTCGCACCAAGCGGGGATGTGCAGGTTGACGCTGAAAACGGCCTCCTTGGCCGGCTCGACCGCAATGCGCACCTGGCCGGACCAGGGATACTTCGTCTCCTGCTTGAGCTTGACGGTGTTGCCGCCTATATCCATCTCGGCGCCGCTGGCCACATAGAGGTTCACCCATGCGCCGTCGTCGCTGGTCGCGTAGATGTAGCCCCCCAACGCCGGTATGAAGCGGACCACATTCGTCGGGCAACACGCACAACCGTACCAGGGCTGTCGGTGATGTCGGCCGCGACTGGCCAGCGGATTCACATAGAAGAACTTGTCACCAGCCATGGCCACGCCCGACAAGATGCCGTTGTAAAGCGTGCGTTCCAGGATGTCGGTGAACCGCCCCTCTCCGTGAAGCAACAACAGCCGGTGACTCCACATGGCCAGCCCGATCGCGGCACAGGTCTCCGCGTAGGCGCTGTCGTTGGGCAGGTCGAAATCGGCCGAGAACCCCTCATTACGGGCCTCAGCACCGATCCCGCCGGTCAGGTAGAGCTTGCGTCCGGTGACGTTCAACCAAAGCCGGTCCATGGCCTCGATGTAATCCCTGCGACCGGTCAGCCCGGCAATGTCCGCCACCGCCGCGTAGAGGTACATGGCTCGGACGGCATGCCCGACAATCTCGCTCTGCTCGGCCACCGGCAAGTGGGCCTGGCAGTACTCCTCCTTGGGATCGCGGTTCTGCCCGCGGATCTCGACGAACCACTCAGCCAGCTTGCGGTACCGCTGCTCGCCGGTCACGCGAGCCAGCTTGATGAGAGCAAGCTCGATCTCCTCGTGCCCGGAGTAGCCGATCTTCTTGCCAGGGCCAAACACGGTATCGATGTGGTCGGCGAACCGGCACGCGACATCGAGCAGCTTGCGTTTGCCCGTGGCCTCATAGTAGGCGACGGCGGCCTCGAACAAATGACCCGCACAGTAAAGCTCGTGCATCTTCGCCAAATCGGTCCATCGCTTGTCGGGCTCTTTGAGCGTGAAGTAGGTGTTCAGGTATCCATCGGGCTGCTGGGCGCTGGCGATCTGATCGATGATGCTGTCGATGCGGGCTTCGAGCTGTGGGTCGGGGTGCAAAGCCAGAGAATACGCCGCCCCTTCGAGGACTTTGTACAGATCGGAATCGTTGAAGTAAATGCCCTCGAACTCGCCCTCGATGAGCTTGCCCGCCTTGGCGAAGTTGGAGATCCGCCCGGTGTTCTCGCAGTGCTTGAGACTATGCGGCAACGTGACCGTACGGTTGGCTTCGATGCGAGGCGACCAGAAGCTGTCCTGAATAGTGACCTTGCCAAAAGAGACAGGTCGCAGCTTGGCGTGCGTCGGCTCAGCGGCTGATGCGCCCACCTGACAAAGACCCAGTAGAACGGCCGATACCCACATCCATGCACGCGTCATATGCCACCTCACACGCTGGTACCAAGGTTCAAACCGGAGCGGGTAGGATACACGGGGACGCGACGGTTGGCCACTGTCAACGGCCGGCGCCGCCGCTGAAAGGCAGGCTGGTCGCCATGGGCCTCCATCGAAACGCGGCCAAGGGAATTGCACACAAAGCGCACGGCTCACGGAGCAGTGCCGCACGAGCAATTGCTCGCGAACCATACACTTGCGGTGAGACTGGTTCTCACTGTCCGGCGGCTACGACTTCGGGCTCGGTGAGGATGTACCCGACGCCGCCGTGGTCCAGCCAAGCCTTATCCATATCTTCCAGGTAGTAGGCGGCCATGCCTTGCTCGGGAGTCCGTGCGGCGGGATCGTTGACGAGCACGTGACCGTCAGCGTCGAACCCAACAATAACCAGCAAATGGCCGTTGGAGCGGCGATAGGGGGCGCCCCGCAGACCATCAAGTTCCTTCACGCGGATACTGGCAATGACCGGCTGGCCAGCGGCGATCTGTTGCCGCACCTCGTCCCAGTTGCCGAACCGCCGCAAATACCCGGGCACGCCGAACAGATACGCTCCCTGCACCGCGCGCGGCCAGTTGCCGAAGATCTTGTACTCCTCATCCCAGATGATCTCCGCCATGTGGGCGGTGGGCTGACTGGCACCGCGGTACTCCATCACCATGGAGACCGAGGTCGGGCTACAGATGCTGCCGGCAATCTTGGGATCCTCATGCCGCTGGCTGCGGAACGGCACTGGCAACCGCGTCGTCCAGCGGGCGGCCGCGCCGGGCCGCACCTTCGAGCGATGCTCACGAGCCAAGGCCGCATCATCGAGCGTGTTGCTGTACGCCAGCGCAAACCGGCGAAGTGCGGGCGTGTGGCCGGGATCAGTCGTCACGAGCAGCACGCGATACTGGATACGATCGAACGCCTGCTCGGCCCGCAGATAGTCGATATCGATAGCCCCGTTCTCGTCGCGAACCACCTTCTTGACTGCTTTCTCCGGCGTCTTACCCCACCGACCCAAGTAGTAGAAATCCGTCCAGAAGTCGCCCGCTCGCCGACCCACGCGGATCTGGACCACGAAACCCGTGCCTTCAGGGACGTTGACATTCCACGACGGCACCAGGTCGTTGAAAGGAAAAACCGTGTGAATAACGCGCGAAGTGTAGGTCGCCACACGATACTTGCCGCCCTGCCGCTCGCGGAGGGCCTTGCGAATGGACACGGCGGCGGGAGCGGACGTAACCGTAACCTCCGCCGTTTCGCCCCGACGGAAGTCCTCCGCGGTCTCGTCAATCAACAGTTCGTGCACGTCGTGCGGTGTTCTGCGCAATTTGATGTCGCTCCAATCATTGGCTAGCTCGGCTTCGAAGTCGTCTTCCGGTGCTGAAGCGGGCTGCGTATCCGCGACCGCGTCGGGCGGGTCCGGATCCTGTGCCCAGGCTGTCATACCGACGCCCAGAGTCAACGCGCCGACCAGCAGCGCAAGGCGGTACCATGAGGGCCGACGCCCGGAATCTGTTGCTTCGGATGCAGAACGCCCCATCAGATACCACTCCCTTGATCGAACTGGTGCAAGCCGCACTCCGTCTTGTCGAAGCCCGCCCACCGGCCGGCCCGAGGATCCTCGCCCGGCTTGACCTGCCGCGTGCAATAACCCTCCTCCGGTTGGCAACCGATGCTCAGGTAGCCCTGCTCGCGCAGCGGGTGGTAGGGCAAATCGTGCCGCATAAGATACTCGTGCACATCACGAGCCGTCCACAGCGCAATCGGACACAACTTCACCAAACCCGCATGATCGCGGCCGACAATCGGCGTGCATTTGCGCGTCTCCGACTGCTCGCGCCGCAAGCCGGTCATCCAACACCGGATACCCAGCTCCCGCTTGGCCCGTTCGAAGGGCTCACGCTTGTTGAACGCACAGCAGGCGTCCGGGTTGGACCGCCACATCCGCCCGTGCTCCGCCAGGAACTCGTCGCGCGAAATCACTGGGCGGTATACGAGCAGATTCAGATTCAGTCGCTTAGCCAACTCCTCGCGAAAACAAACCGTCTCGCCGAAAAGAAACCCGGTGTCGACGGTGATGACCTTGACATCCGGCTTCATCTGCGTCGCCAAGTGGAGCATGACGGCGCTATCCGCCCCAAACGAGGAGGACACCGCCAAGTCATCACCGAACTCAGCGGCGGCCCAAGCGATGACCTCAGCGGCAGATCGCTTCTCGAACTCCGTGTTCAGGGCCGGCAGGTCGTATCGGGCCGCAACGTCTCTTTCCATGGCCGCTCCAGCTCGCACAAACCATTGGCCATGGGACGTGGGCACGTACCGCCGCCCCCATGACCACGAGATTATAGCGGCGGCAGCCTCCGAGGGAAGGAACACACGCGAAGCACAAACAAGCGGGTGACGAGCCCCGAGCGCAAGCGAGCGGGTAACGAGCCCCGAGCGCGAGCGAGTGGGTAACGAGCCCCGAGCGCGAGCGAGTGGGTGACGAGCCCCGAGCGCGAGCGAGCGGGTGACGAGCCCCGAGCGCAAGCGAGCGGGTTACGCCGGGAACGCGAGAGTACGTCGCTGACGCTCCACCATCCCGTCGCTCGCGCTCCGGGCTCGTTGGCGGATTCCAGCGATTGCTTGCGTTTCCGGGGCGTTGGCGCATCCTGACGATTGCTTGCGCTTCGGGGGCCCCGAGCGCAAGCGAGTGGGTGACGAGCCCCGAGCGCAAGCGAGCGGGTGACGAGCCCCGAGCGCGAGCGAGCGGGTGACGAGCCCCGAGCGCGAGCGAGTGGGTTACGCCGGGAACGCGAGAGTACGTCGCTGACGCTCCACAATCCCGTCGCTCGCGCTCCGGGCTCGTTGGCGCATCCTGACGATTGCTTGCGCTTCGGGGGCGTTGGCGCATCCCGGCGATTGCGTTTCGAGCTCGTTGGCTGGTCCGTTGCGTAGGACGGTTCGGGGCCGCACAATAGCTGTCATGGGCAAGCTTGCGGACAAAACGCACGAGAACATTCACGGTCGCCGCTGGGGCCGGGGTACGCGCCCCTATCTGCTCATGCTCAAGCTGCTCGGCGTAGCCGCTTTTCTGGGCGGACAAATCCTCCTGCTGGTGATCGTGCTCCAGGCTTCGCCGACGGACCCCGCCGCAGGGCACCAACAGGCCGACACCATTCATGCGGCATACGTTTGGGTAATCCTCCCGGGTCTGTGGCTCGCCATGCTGGCCGGCCTGCTCCTGCTCCTGTCCATCTGGAAGGCCTTGTTGCGAATGCGTTGGTTCGTGGTCAAGATGCTCCTGGTCGCCCTGTGTTTGCCCATGTTGCACCTGTACATGCGCGACGGCTCAGTGAGGCTGCGCACGCTGGTGGCACGACAGGCAGATGAAGGTGATGCCGCCGCCTTGTCGGCCGTCCGCGAGCAGCTTTGCTGGGGCATGGGAGCATCCATCGCGTTTGCCCTCACCACCGCCTGGCTGGGCCGCGTCAAGCCCCGGTTAGGCCAGGATTTCGGCCGCACTTTCGCGAATCGCGTTAAGTGACGCGCCGACCAGTCAGTATGGAATGGGCGTAACTCACCATCCGCGGGGCAAAGCGTTCGACATCCCCCGCCCCGCGTCGCGCCCCGATCTCGACCCACCGGCCAAGACTCTGCGATCAGCCCCGAAACAGCAAACTGGTGAAAAACAGAGCGGCGACCACGCCGACCAAGTCCGCGATCAGGCCGGCCCACAAGGTGTGTCGGATCTTCCGAACACCCACAGACCCAAAGTACACGGTCACCACGTAAAACGTCGTCTCCGTGCTGCCCTGGATCACGCTGGCGGCATAGCCGATGAAGCTGTCCGCACCGTGTTGGCTGAACAGGTCGAGCATCACCCCGCGAGCACCGCCGCCCGACAGTGGACGGATCAACACCAGCGGCAGCAATTCGAGTTTGTCGCCGTGGTGCCCCAAACCCACGAAGGCCAGCATCCAGTTGAGCCCCGTCTTGATATCATCGAGGGCCCCGCTCGCCCGGAAGACCGCGATCACCGACAGAATCGCCACCAAGTACGGGATAATCATGACAGAGATGTTGAACCCTTCCTTGGCGCCGGTCACGAAGGATTCGTACATCGGCACCCGGCGGTTCCAGGCAACTAGGATAATCACCAGAAAAATCGCGGGCACCGCCCACTGGCTCGCCATGTGCGCCGTGTCCAGCAATCTATCCCTCATGAGCAGGAACAGCGAATTCATCGGGCCACCTCCTGGCCGGTCGAAGCGGCCTTCTTGCTGTCTGATGAGTCGGAGGCAGTCGGCGGCCGCGGCACCGGATAGAACCGCTGCAAGAATCGGCAGGCGACAACACCGGCGATCGTGCTGCACGTCGTCGCACAGATCATGGCCAGGACCGGGGCCGCGGGGTCGGCGCTACCCATCGAGGCCCGGTACCCGATGATCGTGAAGGGCAGCAGGGTAATGCTGCTGGTATTGATGGCCAGGAACATCGCCATGCTGTTGGTCGCGGTGTCGGGTTGCAGATTGAGCGTCTGTAGTTCCTGCATGGCCTTGAGCCCCAACGGGGTGGCGGCATTATCCAAGCCGAGGATATTCGCGGCCATGTTCATGACAATCGCCCCACCGGCGGGATGATCCTTGGGGATATCCGGGAACAACCAGCCAAGCAGCGGTCGTAGCAGGCCGGCCAACGTGGCCACAAGGCCCGCATCCTCCGCGATCTTCATGAAACCCAGCCACAGGGCCATCACGCCAATCAGCCCGATACAGATTTCAACACTCCCCTTCGCGGCGTCGAGCCCTGCGGTGGTGAGCTTGCGGCCCATATCCGTCATCATCTCAGACCGACTGGGCGGCTTGGCCGGGACGCCAGCCTGATCCGCCCGCGAGTCATCGTCTGCAGATGCCGTCGCGGTAGCGGCCGGCGTCTGAGCCTCCAAACCCGGCGGACTGCCCAACATCGCCTTGCCGAAGCCATACAGCAGGCCAATGAGTAACAACGCGAACCAGACTTTGTTCAACATGGTTCATGCTCCGTGACGCGTCGAGCTGTGGGCGAGTTCCACGATTCGCCCCGAGCGGCATGGTACCCTCGGACGGACCGTAGTTCACGCCCACCCGCGCTCTTCGCATCCACCGCCCTCCCCGGTTACAATGCCCCTCGTACGCCGGGGCGACGCCGTTGCCACACCGCTCAAGGTTGGCCGGCAAACCGCGACCCGAGCAGAGCCGCGACCGTCAGGGGGCGGTCCCTGGAGCCTCCGCTCCCTGACGGTCGCGGCTCTGCCAGAAGACGCGGCTCTTCTGGGAAGCACGGCTTTGCTTGGTGAACCTGGAGCGATTGTGGATCTGGGAAATCAGGATCTATCAGGAAAGGGCATGACGATGAACAAGTGCTGGACACCTGCGGTAACGATGATGCTGACCGCCGCGTTCCTGCTGACCGCGAGCCCTGCAAGCCGCTCAGCGGAAGCTGCCAACGCGAGCATGCGGAACGCCTCCGGGCCTCCCGCCGAGGTGCTCTGCGGCCTTGATATCCTCAAACGCGACAACTACAAACTCCTGGAAGGCCAACGCGTCGCCATCATCACCAACCACACCGGCCGAGACCGTGACGGCAACCGACTGGTCGACCTGCTGGTCAAAGCCCCTAACGTCAAGGTGGTCAAGCTATTCTCGCCAGAGCATGGCCTCTACGGCGCGCTCGATGAGCACGTGGGCGATACGGTCGACGAGGCGACCCGCCTCAAAGTCTTCAGTCTCTACGGCAAAACCCGCCGCCCCTCGGCCGAGATGCTTGAGGGCGTCGACACCATCGTCTTCGACATCCAGGACATCGGCGCCCGGTTTTATACCTACGTCGCCACCATGGGCTTTGCGATGGAGGAGGCGGCCAAGCACAAGATCCGCGTCGTGGTGCTCGACCGTCCCAATCCCATTACCGGCCTGGCGGTCGACGGCCCCATCAACGACCGGTCGGAGCGACTCTTCACCGGCTACGGCCCCCTGCCCGTCATGCACGGCATGACCGTCGGTGAACTCGCCCACATGTTCAACAAGGAATACGAGATCAACTGTGATCTCAAGGTGGTGCAGGTCGAAGGCTGGCGGCGGGCCATGTGGTGGGACGAGACCGGCTTGACCTGGGTGAATCCCTCGCCCAACATGCGCAACCTGACGCAGGCGACGCTCTACCCGGCCGTCGGGCTCATCGAGGCAACCAACGTCTCCGTCGGCCGCGGCACCGACCAGCCGTTCGAGCTGCTGGGCGCACCGTGGGTTGACGGACAGAAGCTGTCCGCCCTGCTGAATGCCGCCCAACTGCCCGGCCTGCGATTCGTGCCCATCGAGTTCACCCCCACCTCTAGCAAGTTCGCCAAGCAGGCCTGCCAGGGCGTCTACATCATCGTCACCGACCGCAACGCCCTCCAAACGATACGCAGCGGCCTGACCATCGGGTGGGCACTCAAAACGCTCGGCGGTGACAAGTTCGAGGTCGACAAGATTGACAACCTGCTGTTCAACAAGCAGGTGTTGAAAGCGGTGAAGACCTCCGACCGACCCGAGACCCTGCCCAACCTCTGGCGCGAACCGCTCGAAGCGTTTATGAAGGTGCGGGCCAAGTACCTGATTTATCCGGAGTAAACCCCGGCCCTGCATCAGGCAATGCCGGAGATGAATAGTCACAAAGTGCAAATGGAGACAGTCATCGATGCATAAGGTTGTATTGCTGCGGCACGGAGAAAGCGACTGGAACAAGCAGAACCGGTTCACCGGTTGGACCGACGTGGATCTGTCCGAGACCGGTATCAAAGAGGCCCACGAGGCCGGCCGAGTGCTCCGCAAGGAAGGCTACACCTTTGACGTGGCCTATACCTCGGTGCTCAAGCGGGCTATCCGCACATTGTGGATCACGCTGGACGACATGGACCTGATGTGGATTCCCGTTTACCGCTCATGGCGTCTCAACGAGCGGCACTACGGCGCCCTCCAGGGCCTCAACAAATCGGAGACGGCGGCCAAGTTCGGCGAGGAGCAGGTGCTCGTCTGGCGACGGTCCTACGACACCCCCCCGCCGGTTCTGGAGAAAACCGACGAGCGCTACCCGGGTCACGATCCGCGCTATGCCGACCTGACCGAGGGTGCCTTACCGCTGACCGAATGCCTCAAGGATACCGTCGAGCGGTTCCTGCCCTACTGGCATGATGTCATCGCCCCGACGATCAAGCTCGGGAAGCGGGTGCTGATCGCCGCCCACGGCAACAGCCTCCGTGCCCTGGTCAAGTACCTCGACAATGTGAGCGACGAAGCGATCGTCGGGCTGAACATCCCGACGGGCATGCCCCTGGTCTACGAGCTGGACGATAGCCTCAAGCCGATCCGCAACTACTACTTGGGCGACCCTGAGAAGGTGAAGGCCGCCATGGCCGCCGTCGCCGCCCAGGGCAAGGCCGGCAAGAAGTAGGCGGGTTCGACCGCTCAGCATCGCGATGGGCAGGCGGCGCGCTCGGTATGCTCACCGCCTGCTCATCAGCCCGGTCTTCCCGCAGTGGGATGACCGACGGACGCATACAGGAGGTTGAGGCGCATGGCTCGCAAGCAGGATTCCCGAAACGTCTCACGACGCGATGTACTGCTCGGCACGAGCACCACCGTCATGGCCGGCCTCCTGACCGGCACAGGATCGAAAACGGCTCGCGCGGAACCGACGAGTCCGGGAGCGGCCGGCGGGCATCCGGCCGTGGGACCGGGCTCTCTGGTCACCCGACAAACGCTCGATGCGGACGTGGTCGTCGCGGGCGGCGGGATGGCCGGTGTCTGCGCGGCACTGGCCGCGGCACGCCACGGAGCCTCGGTGGTACTGATTCAAGATCGGCCGGTCCTCGGTGGAAACGCCTCCAGCGAAGTGCGGATGCACATCGTCGGCGCGGACGGCGGCGGCCTGAGCGGGCAGACGGACACGCGAGAGACGGGCATCATCGAGGAACTGCGGCTGACCGAGGCGGTAAGTAACCCCCAACGCTCGGCGTCCATGCTCGACCTCGTGCTTTACGATGCCGTCCGCCGGGAGCCGAACATCACCTTGCTGCTCGACACGCACTGCGTGGGTGTGCAGATGGCATCACCGCAACACATCACCGCGGCGCTGGCCAGCCGGCACGGCACCGAGGATTTGTTCACCATCCAAGGCAAGGTCTTCCTCGACTGCACCGGGGACGGTCGACTCGGGGTCGAGGCCGGCGCCGATTTCCGCATGGGCCGTGAAGCTCAGAGCGAATACAGCGAATCCCTCGCCCCGCCCCAGGCCGACAACAAAGTGCTCGGCAGCACGCTCCTGTTCATCACTCGCCAACACGACCGGCCGATGCCTTTTCAACCACCACCGTGGATCCGCAGGTTCCCCAACTGCCAGGATCTGCCTCACCGCTCGCACGGTGGCTGGGAATACGGTTACTGGTGGGTCGAATGGGGCGGCGAACTGGACACCATCAAGGATAACGAGCGCATCCGCCAGGAACTGATGGCCGCCGCACTGGGTGTCTGGGACCACATCAAGAACAGCGGTCACCACCCAAAAAGCGAGAATTGGGCTCTGGAGTGGCTGGGCTTCCTGCCTGGAAAACGCGAGAGCCGCCGATTCCTCGGCGACTACGTGCTACGCGAGCAAGACTGCAAGGCCGGCGAACGATTCGAGGACGGCGTGGCCTTCGGCGGCTGGCCGATCGACCTCCACCCGCCGGAAGGTATTTACAGCCCCGAACGGCCGGCCATCCAGATCCGCATCCCCCTGTACAACATCCCCTACCGCTGCCTCTATTCGCGGAACGTCGCCAATCTGATGTTCGCCGGACGGAACATCAGCGCCAGCCACGTCGCCTTCGGCAGTACGCGGGTCATGGCCACCTGCGCGGTCATGGGGCAGGCGGTGGGCACCGCGGCGGCGATGTGCGCCCACCGAGGATGCCTGCCTCGTGAGCTCGGCCGCGACGCGATCGGCGACTTGCAGCAGCTGCTACTCAAGGACGACGCCTACATTCTCGGCATCAGTAACCGCGACCCGCTCGACCTGGCTCGCAAAGCCCGCGTCCGGGCTTCCAGTGAAACCGCCGACGGCGCCGCCTCACAGGTCATCAATGGCATCCATCGCCGCGTCAACGACCAGACCAACCGCTGGGTCTCCGACCCCGCCCACAGCGGACCACACTGGATTGAACTGCAGTTCCCCGAACCGCAACGAATCCGCGAGGTGCACCTGGTCTTCGACACCGGCCTGCAACGACACTTGACCCTGTCGCACAGCGACGGGCACACCGCTCGGATGGTCCGTGCCGCCCAGCCTGAGACCGTGCGGGACTATGAACTGAGCGCCCTGGACGGCTCAACCGCCCGCACCGTGGCCACCGTCGAGGGCAACTACCAGCGCAAACGCATCCACACGTTCGAGCCACTGACCGCCGGCGGAATCCGCCTGACCATCAAGGCCACCCAAGGCGACCCCAGCGCCCGCGTCTTCGAGATCCGGGCGTACGCGTGAACGGTCAAGCCGCGCAATCAGGCGATGAACCTGACCGTCGAGCGTTTCACGACTGATCGTAGCCGTCGCCCCCTCCGCCGCCGCCTGCCGCGCCCGACAAGCTGTGGCGACCGGCGTATGCTTCGGCCACAACAGACAAACGTAGTCCATTGTCCCATCGTCCGACTTGTACGCCACCGATTCTGCCATGTCGCTCCTCGCGGATCCTGCAAGCGAGCCGGGGACGCAAGTCGCGAGAGTGACGAATCTGCTCTCGTAGCCGGTCGCGGATCATGCACACGAGCCGGGGACGCAAGTCCCCGGGTGGCGCCCCTCGCAAACCATCCGCTTGACGGGATCAGCGATGTCGCATCTCACAAACGAACCTGTCGGGTTCCCATCGACGGCAACAAGCAGAGCCGCGCCCGTCAGGAAGCGGTTCTTCTTTGCTGGGAAGCCACCACAAACGCGCCTGGCCCGTTTGCCCATCCACCCGGCCCGTTTTCCCATTGTCCTGCCAACCCCAACGGGGTCGTTCTGACAGCCCAGGGTGAAGCCCTGGGGAGGCGGTCACCCTGCATTCGAGGCGAGCCTGTAAGGCTCGTTCATGTCGCATCGCACAAACGAACCTGTCCGGTTCCCATCGACGGCAACAAGCAGAGCCGCGCCCGTCAGGAAGCGGTTCTTCTCTGCTGGGAAGCCACCACAAACGCGCCTGGTCCGTTTTCCCATCCAACCGGCCCGCTTTCCCATTCCCCTGCCGACCCCAACGGGGTCGTTCTGACAGCCCAGGGTGAAGCCCTGGGGAGGCGGTCACCCTGCATTCGAGGCGAGCCTGTAAGGCTCGTTCATGTCGCATCGCACAAACGAACCTGTCCGG
>JAAYDF010000040.1 GCA_012729395.1 Phycisphaerae bacterium | reverse complement strand
TGTCCTTTGATCGCGGCCGGGATTCTGTCCCAGCGGCTGGCAAGTATAACCCTGACGCCGCTCGCCCGTAAGCACCCGGCACAGGTTTTGCCGACTTGGAGCGGCCGATTTTCGCGTGCGCTTCCGCTTGGTTGCCACAGACAGCCAGGGATACCGAGTCCGCGACCACCAGCTCTTGGTCCAACAGCTGACGTGTCTCGGCATTGACGCTCCCGTGCCCATGCTGCTCGGTACTGACGCTCTCGTGTGGGCGGTACTGGGTACCGACGCCCTTGTACGGGCGGTACTGGGTACCAACGCTTTCGTGCGGGCGGTGCTGGGTACCGACGCTTTCGTGCGGGCGGTGCGAAGCGGGCGGGGGGGAGTATGACGTGGCGTACAAGCTCCAATCTGAAATCTCAAATTCAGCATCTGAGATTACGCATACCTGCCCAGCTTGCCGCATGCACGTCCAGGCCGCGGGTGTCAATCTGAAATCTCAAATTCAGCATTTGAGATACGCGTCTGCCCAGCTTCACGCGTCCCTGTCCAACTCCCCGCATCGAGCCCACGTCCCGACCATCCGCATGCAGAACCTCGCCGCCGACCTTCGCGTTCGGGCTGTGCTCCCGGCATCCGTCGCCCGTGTGACCGGGCGGCGTGGTGGACTTGGTGATCCGGAGGTTTCCTGTGGCTTTCGTGCATCAGGCCGCCCGGCTTGTTCTTCGGGAGATCTAACCTGTTGAAAGATCGGATGTTGCGGTGTCAGGATCGCTGCCTGTTCGCATCGGTTCGCCGACGTGTCGTCACAGACGGCACAGTTTGCCTATTGTGACAGCCGCGATCAACAGGCTGTAACTCTCTTCATGACATGAGATTATGGCTGCTTGCCCGCGGCTCTTGCGGCACTGGCAACGGGTATGCGCGTTGCAGGAGGTCTCGCCGAAGATGGTGGCCGTCGCGTACAGACGGCAGAGGGGGAGAGGAACAATGGACTGGACACTGGTCGTCACAGAGTTCTTCAATCGCAAGGTGAAAATCATCGTCCTGACGCTGCTGACCTACGCGGCGCTGTGCTGACCCGGCAGGACGATGCCCTGCGTGCCCGTGAGGTGGGCTGGGCCATCCGCGGCATGACCGACGATCACCGCGAAGCGTGGTCCCTCCGCTTCGTCCGCCGGCACTGGGGCTCACGGTATCCCCGGGATCGAGCAGCTCCCCATAGCCCGAATCACACCGATCATCTCAAAGTGGGCATTGTCCTGAACTCAAACCGCGGCGAACCACCAATCCGGCTCCGCCTTGTCAAGTCGAAACGAGTGAACGCGGATGGACGCCGGCGTCTGTCCGAGAAACAAGTGGCTCCGGATTGGCCGTGCGGATAACCATTGCCGTTCTCGGCTGACACCTCGATCGGCGGTTTTCTGGTTTTGGGATTGTGGGCAAGCGCCTTGTAGGGCTACGGTACGCGCTGATCGGCGGCGCTGGTACGATGGTCGGATGGGATCCGGCGGGGTAGCCGGGCGAACGGAAATGGACAATGTCGGGCCACAGGAGCCCGAGGAAAGGACGTCGTGGGCTGATGAATCGGAACTGCGTGAACCGTCTCTTCTCCCTTGTGTGGTTGTCGTTGCTGATTCCCGGTTGTCTGGGTGCCCGTGAGCCGAAGCAAGAGGCCGTCGCCCGGCCTGCGAGCTTCGTCCTCTGGCAACTCCCCAACCAAACACACTCCCAGATGATGTCCTATGTGATCAAGACGACCGGCGGGAAGATCATCGTCATCGACGGTGGGACGACAGGCGATGCCGCTTACCTCAAAGGGTTCCTCGCCGCCCTGGGCAACGACGTAGAGGCGTGGTTCATGTCCCATGCCCACAGCGACCATTTCGAAGCACTGGGCGAGATTCTCAGCATGCCGGATGCGCCCAGGATCAAGACCCTGTATGGCTCCATGTCCAGCCTGGAGTGGACGAAGCAGCACTGCTACAGTGCCAGTGCGGACGTGACTCCGTACGAGAAGTACCTTGAGGCCGTGCGACGGGCGAATCTGCACGAAGTGGATCTGCCCTTGGGTGCGGATTTCAGGATTGACAACGTGCGTATCGAAGTGCTCGGCGTGCGCAATCCGGAGATTACGGTTAACGCCCTCAACAACTCCAGCATGGTTTGGCGGATGTCCGACGAGGTGAAATCGGTTCTCTTCACGGGCGATCTGGGCGCGGAAGGCGGTCGCAAGCTGATGGATTCGCCTTACGCGGCCCGTCTTCCTTCCGACTACGTGCAGATGGCCCACCACGGCCAGGAGGGCGTGGACGAGACGTTTTATCGAGCGGTGAACCCGAAGTACTGCCTGTGGACCACGCCGCTGTGGCTGTGGGACAATGACAACGGTGGTGGGAAGGGCTCGGGGCCGTGGAAAACGCTTGAAGTCCGGGCTTGGATGGACAAGCTTGCGATCAAGCAGCATTACGTGATCCTCGAAGGCCTTTGCCGGATCGAGTAACCAGCGTCAAGGAGCCACGGCCGCAGTGGCCTTCTCGGGGGCGGTGGCGGAAGTTGGGGGGCGCTCGCTATGATCGGCGAGCCGCCATGGTGGGCTACGGGGTATCGTTCGTCACGGGGCACTGGGGGGCGAGCCGGTGTCTTCGATGGCTCCCGGGTCGAGCGGGACGAAGGGTTGTTCCCCCGCCGGCCGGGCCTGCACGCACTCCCAGCACAATCCGCTGATCTGAAACCGGTGGGACGTGGCGTGAAATCGGAAGCGGGCGGCAATCACCGTGCGCAGGCGTACGATGTCCTCGCTGCTGAACTCGATGATCCGACGGCACTGGCGGCAGACCATGTGGTCGTGCGGGTTCTGCCCGAACGCGTGCTCGTAGTGGGTCAGCTTGTCCCCGAACTGCACTTGACGCAGGATACCGCAATTCACCAGCAGCGGCAGGGTTCGGTAGATGGTCGCCTTGGCGACGCGTTGGCCCGCCTGGCGGAGGCTGATGAGCAGTTGTTCGGCCTCGAAGTGGTCGGGATTACTCAGCACTTCCAGGAGCAGGGTGCGGCGTTCGGGCGTGTACTTGAGTCCTCGGTCGTGCAGGTACTCCCGGAAGATACTCTCCGCGGTAGCGATTTCGTCTTCCGTCAGTTGCTTGGCCATGGGGTTCCTCGCCTGCGCGGACAACCGCGACGATCCGGATAGCATGACAGCGCCGGATGGCGTCTTGCGGTAACGGCCGCCCCTTGTGGCGGCCGGCGTGTGAGATCTCTACCGCCGCCCAGCGGCCGCCAGGGGCGGCGGCCGCTACGAAGCTCCGCCTGAGGTTCTCGCGCCATCCGTTCTGAGTCACGTCATTCGTTTCGTCCTGAGTCGCCGTCGGCGGTGTTCAGCATAGCCGTGTGAGGGCCCTTTTCAAGACGCATGAGCGACAACCACAATCCCCGCCCGGTCGGCTGCCTGGACGAGGGCCTCGCGGTCGACGACCAGGGTGTTTCCCGCCTCGAAGACCAGGGCGGCGCCGCCGTGCTTGCGGAGGTTGGTGATCGTGTCCGGTCCGACGGTGGGCACGTCGAAACGCGGATCCTGGTCGGGTTTGGCCACCTTGATCAGTGTCCAGCCGCCGTGTCGGCATAACTGGCCCGCCCGCTCGATCATGCGGTCCGTCCCCTCGATGGCCTCGACGGCGATGACCTCCTGCTCCTTGACGGCGATCGACTGCCCGATGTCCAGCCGGCCCATCTCCTTGGCGATCCGCCAGCCGAACGCGATATCCCGCTGCTGTGCGGGCGAAGGTTGCTGCCGCGTGAGCACGCCCGGCCCGGGCAGGTGATCCGGGCAGTATTGCACCGAGTTGGTCAAGGTAATGCCCTTTCGCTGCATGTGGTCGGCCACGGCTCGCAGGATGGTATCGTTACGCCGATCCGCCACCTCGAAGAACCACAAACGGATGCTCGTCCAGTCGGGCAGGTAACGCACGAGGCGGCATCGGCCGTACATGTCCGACTTGCGGACCGACCCCGCCATGATTGCCTCGCGGACACCGAACCGCCGGAAGATCCTGATCCACTGGCCCAACCGTACGACTCCGGACCAGCGGAAGGCGTCAACCTGCTTGCGGAGTGACGCGTCGGTCAGACTCCGCAATCCCACAGCAACCACCGGTCGCCCCGCGCGGCGGGCCCCCTCGGCCACGAGGAACGGAAACCGTCCCGCCCCGGCAATCAGTCCCAACGGATTGTCCCGTCGTCCATCCATCGGCGGCATTCTACCACGTCCCGGCCGCAAGCGCGAAAGTCCGGCGACAGGAGCGGACGCGCGTCATTGGTCTGCGTCCATCTGTGTGATATGCGGGCAAGGCATAACCCAAGAGGAGTCCGCGGCACGGATCACCCCGATTGGTGCATGTAAGAAGTCGTAAGAACCAGGTGGTCGCGATGCGGCGGACTCAGCCTTCGGGGTTTCTTTCTTCGAGCTGTTTCATGAGGCGGTCAAGGTCGCGGCGCATGCGTTTGACGGCGTTTTTGAGTTCGGGGAGTCGCTGGACGACGGCGACCTGGCGTTTGCATTCGTTGATGGGCACGGCCGGCTCGCCGAGGACGGTCACGCCGGGCTCGACCGAGTTGGTCACGCCGGCGCGGGCCCCGACGGTCGCGTTGTCGCCGATGGTGATGTGCCCGACGATGCCCGCTTGGCCGGCCACGGTCACGTGTCGGCCCACCTGGACCGAACCAGCGATTCCCACCTGGGCAACGAACATGCAGTCCGGGCCGATCCGCGTGCCGTGCCCGATGGCGATGAGATTGCTGAACTTGGTGCCGGAGCCGATTTGCGTGCTGCCCAGCGTGGCCCGGTCCACGGTGCAGTTGGCCCCGATCTCGACGTCGTCGCCGATGACCACGTTGCCGATCTGCGGGATCTTGACCCACTTGCCGTCGACGGGGGCGTAGCCGAGGCCGTCCTCGCCGATGATGCTGCCGGCGTGAATGGTCACGCGATCGCCGAGAAAGCAGTTCTCGTACAGGACCACGTTGGGGAAGAAGAGAGCATTATCGCCGACCCGGCAACCACGGCCGATGTACACGCCGGGGTAGAAAGTGGCGTTGTCGCCGATCTGCACGTCCTCGTCGATGTGGACATTGGGGGCGATGTTGGGGTTTCGGCCGAGCTTCGCCGTCGGGGCGATGTGGGCCTTGGGCGAGAGGCCCCATTGCGGCGGGCGTCGGTGTCCGTGCAGGCGCACGATGGCGGCGGTGACGGCGGCGTAGGGGTCGGGCGTGCGGATGAGGTTCATGGGTCGCGGCGGCTGCACGTCAGGTCGGACCAGCACGGCCGATGCCTGCGTGGCGGCCAGATGCCCGAGGTACTTGGGATTGGACAGGAAGCTGACCTGCCCCTCGCGAGCATCCTCCAGCGTGGCCACGGCTCCGATTCGCACTGACGGATCGCCGTCGATCTCGCAGGGTATGCCCTGCGAGCTGCAAAAACTCGCCAGTTCCGCTATGGTGAGAGTCGTCAAGGCGTTGTCCGATCTGCCCCCCAGGCTTCATTTGTGCGGGTATAATACGGCCCGTCCGGCGGCGGTGTCAAACTGTAGCGGCCGTCCGTGCCTGGCCTTTGTAGCGGCCGCCCGTGCCTAGCCTTTGTAGCGGCCGCCC
>JAAYDF010000039.1 GCA_012729395.1 Phycisphaerae bacterium | reverse complement strand
TACCTCGTTCGGCGGCTGCTGTTGGCGGTGCCCACGCTGTGGGCTATCTACACGATCACCTTTCTGATGGTGGTGACCGTGCCGGGGAATCCCTTTCAGCAGGCCGACCGCCAGATGCCCGAGCCCGCCGTGACTGCTCATGGGGTGCGTCTCTTGTTGAGGGGGCAGGCCTCATCCGTGTGGCATGGCTCTGTGAGCAGTGTTTTTTCGGGGAGAGGCACGCTGACACAGCAGTGGCACGCGACGGCGCGTGCCAGGCCCGCCCGCCGCCACGGTTCGGTGGATGCACCCCCGCTCATGTCGCCTCTCATGGCGTGCTTGCCAGGGCCTACGCCCCCAAGTATGATAACGAATGGCACAGAAGGGGCCGAGTCATCCTGGATCGGATCGCCACCCTTCTCCCGCGGGACATCGTCGACAGCGAGAGGTCAATGATGAAGCCACAGGTTCTCAGAGGGTCCAAGCAGACGATCGCTGAAACCGTCGCGGGGCTGGCCGGCGAGGTTCGCGAAGCCATTGTCTTCGTTGAGGAGCCGACGGCCCACACCGGTGTAACGGGCAGCGAAGACGTTTTCATCGAAATGGAGCCCTTCACCGTGCACGCAGGCGACGTGGACTACTCGCGAGAGGGTCTCTACAGTCGCGCGGAAGACGAATGATTGTGCTGGATACCAACGTGTTGGGGCGCATGACCGATCGTGCCGATCCTCAATTCGCTCCTGCTCGTCAAGCAGTTCACGCTCTGCTGGCGAGGTGCGATCGGCTTATCATCTTTCCGCAGGTTCTCTACGAGTTTTGGGCTGTGGCGACACGCAGACCCGGCCGGTCCCCAACTGGCCAGAACGGGCTTGGCATGACCCCCGAGCAGGCCGGCCAGTGGCTGCGGTTCTTCCAACGGCGATTCACTCTGCTGCCTGATCGGGAGGAACTGCTGACGCGCTGGCATGACCTGGTCACGTCATTGGGGATCAAGGGTTTCAGGTCTCACGACGCCCGGCTGGTCGCTGCCATGCAGACCTATGGCATCACGCGAATCCTGACGTTCAACTCCGAAGACTTCAGGCCATTCCCCATCACAGTAGTCGATCCGATGCAAAACCTGCTGCAGGATGCGTGATGAGCCACCGAGCCGGACAACCCGTCGGTTCATATTGTGCACCTGACTGGAGTCGCCAACATGCCGATCATGTTTAATACCCTCTTGAAAGAGGCCGGGGTGCCCGTGACGGAAGTCCGCCTTCTCCGTCACAAGGATAAACGAGCTACGAGGGGGCGCAGTCCGTATGAACTGTGGCGTGACGACCGGCCTCAGTTTGAGCTGTATCAATCCTTTCAGAGTATCAGAAACAGGCCGAAGCTTTCAGCGCCCTACTGGGCCGTTTTCATCGTCAACCTGAACGACGAGACGATGTTTGGCGGACTGTACGGGGTGCAATACCGCGGCCTATTGGATCGCGACCTACCCAGCCCGCATGTCAAGAATGAGATCGCAAAGGCGGGCACCGAGGATGAATACGAGCTTACTGTGGATCCTGTCTTGAGCGATCTGATTGGGCGGCTGTTCATTGATTGGGGGCCGGGAGCCCTTGCGTGGGTCCAGTATGCGGATCGACACGACAAACGGATTACGGAACTACGCACGGCGTTCCAGGAAGAGGCGTTCCCTGGCTTCCTGAACTTCATCCAACCGCTGTCGAAGCTCAGCAAACTACCCGTAAGCTGGACGACGGCGCTCAAGTCCTCGCGCGGCGTCTACCTGCTCACCTGCCCAAGGACAAAGGAACAGTATGTCGGTTCTGCAACCGGCGAAGAGGGATTCTGGGGACGCTGGCAGGAATACGTTCACACGGGGCATGGCGGCAACGTCGCGCTCAAGAGCCGCGATCCAAGCGATTACCAAGTCTCGATTCTGGAAGTTGCCGGGACGTCAGCCACCGTCGAGGATGTACTGAGAATGGAGACCAGGTGGCAGCGTAAGTTGCAGAGCAAGGACATGGGACTCAATCGGAACCTCGCTCGCGGTCTCGACCACCAGCAAACGTAAATAAACCTATCAAGCAGGGACACAGGTGGGGCGTTCCCTGTCGAGCAATGCGCCCGGACCGCGAGAGAGGGGGAAGCACGGATTGAGTGTGCCCAAGTTCGCTGGTGAGACGAGTACGGCGACTGGGCGCAGTCGGGGCTTTTCCGCAACGCAAGCTCAACGAGCCTGTAAAGTTCACATCGGGGCCGAGGTGGACACGTCCCCATGGCTCCGCCCTGGGCCGGCAGAACCATCTCGTTGGGGCGAACTTACCAGCGCAACGGCGACCCTCGCGGGCCGATCCCGCTCGCTTGCGCTCGGGGCTCGTTCGTTTTGGCCCTCGTCGGTGTCGGCCGGGGACGGTAAGATACCCCGCGATGAAGTACCTCGTTCGGCGGCTGCTGTTGGCGGTGCCCACGCTGTGGGCTATCTACACGATCACCTTTCTGATGGTGGTGACCGTGCCGGGGAATCCCTTTCAGCAG
>JAAYDF010000038.1 GCA_012729395.1 Phycisphaerae bacterium | reverse complement strand
CCGGCCAGGGCGACAGAGAGCGCCAGGGCCAGTCGCCCGCCACGGCGGCCGGTAACTTCAGCTAACCTCCACTGCATCCGGGTGGTCCTCCAAGGGCGAGTCGATGGCCGCCGGACCCGATCTGGCGCCGGGGTACCCGCGCGAACCGCAGTGATAATACGGCAGACCAAGTGGGTCAAGCAAGGCGATCGGGCACCGAGGCCACCGGTCGATTCGGGGCCGGCGGTTCGGCAAGCACAACCCACGCTCGCCGATCGCTCTTGGCGACCCTGAATGGCTGCAAAGCACATACGTTTCTCAACCAGACCAAAGTAGCAAATCGGGCGCCGGACCGCTCATGCCAGAAGGCGGGGGGCGCCATGATCTGCTCGTTGAACCGCTTACGAAGCCAGGCAATCCGGGCGGGCGTCAGCCGATCGAAAGACCGAACCATCCCCACGCTGGCCACCGCCCGAACGGGCCCACAGGAATCCTTCAGCCAGATAAGATCCCCAGGAAGCAGTACGCCGTGCGGACTATTGCCCAATTTCGAGAGGCGGCATTCGACGGTTTTTCGCCCATCGAGGATGGCATCGATGTAGTGGGCATACAGGATTGCCAAGTGGTGCCGCATGTTCATCCCGCAGCCTCCCCCGCCCGCAGTGGAAGGGGAGGTGTAACTACCCTAAAATAAAGGGGCTGGTCCCAAAATGCAAAAAAAGGCACTAGCATTCGCACTTTAACTACGATACAATGTGGGCGACGATGTTCCATCGTCAATGCAAGACAAGGAGCGCAGAATACCATGGCTGTTCGACACCATATTAAAGTGTTGGTGGTTGATGATGATCCGCAGGTCTGCAAGATGGTGGGGAAAATCCTGCAGGAGAACGACTACCAAGTCCAGACCTTCACGCAAGCTCGGCAGGCGCTCCAGGCGGTGCGCAAGTCGCCTTTCGATGTCGGCTTGATCGACATCAAGATGCCCGACATCGGGGGCGTTGAGCTGGTCGAGAAGATCCGCGCGGAAGACGATCGGGTCGCGCTGGTGGTCATGACCGCGTACCCTGACGTGCAGAGTGCGGCAGAGACGATGCGTCTGGGCACTCGCGACTATATCACCAAGCCGTTCAGTGAGGAGCAGCTCCTGGCGGCCTTGGAGCGGATCGCCAAAGAACTCGGGCTCATCTACACCAACGAGCAGGAGCTGAACCGGCTGATTGGCCAGCGGATTCGGCAGGAGCGGCTCAAGCAGAGCCTGACGCTGCGGCAGTTGTCGGAGCGATCCGAGTTGACGACCTCTCAGCTTTCGCAGGTGGAGTTGGGCAAAAACGCGGCCAGCATCTGGGCGTTGGCCCGGATCAGCGGTTCGCTGGGCAAGCAGTTGTGCGAGTTGCTGGACGGGCTATGATGATGGGGTGGGGTGCGGGCTGGGGCCCGGGAGCCCGGCGACTGTAGATCTCGAGGTATCGGCCTTGTGTGGCCGGCCTGTTCGCCGCGGCCCTTCTTCTGTGACATTCGGGCATCGGCCAGACACCGGTGTCGCGCTTGGCTGCCCATGAGCGGACCGAAAAAGCCAGTTCAATCCCGTGGGAGGGGCAAGACTCTGAGGTCGTCATCACATCGCGGCTCGTTACCTGAAGCTCAACAGGTGATCGAAGGTTTGGAGTTCGCCCGTCAGGCGGCACGAATCGCACACGAGCATCGCTCGGAAGACGTCGTGGTTCTGGATTTGCGGGGCATCTGCTCGGTTGCGGATTTCTTCGTCATCGCGACCGGCACGTCGGACCGTCAGTTGCGTGCGGTGGCGGACCACATTGACGAGTACGCCCGGACGGTCGGCCAGGCCCGCTATGGTGTCAGCGGCTATGAAGCGTCCACGTGGATCCTGGCGGACTACGTGGACGTGGTGATTCACCTGTTCGATCCGCAAAAACGCGAGTATTACGATCTGGAACTACTATGGGGCGACGCCCCTCGCGTGGCGTGGGAGTAGGAGCCGGATCCGCGAAGGCCGGCTGGGGATGGAGCGGATGCCTTTCTTCTCTTCGCCCTCCAACACCTTGAAGCGATAGGGCATGAACGCGAGGCCGTCGATGGCAGCGCGGTCGGCGGCGTGGAGTTCATCGGGCTCCGGATCGAGCGTCAGGCGGGCGCGGCTCTTTGGGGCGGCACCGGTGTTTTCGTAGCGGTCGCCCCCTGTGGCGACCGGCGCATTGACGCTTGCTTTCGCCGGTCGCCACGGGGGGCGACCGCTACGGACGGATCGACATATCGGGCAGCGGGGGCATGGCGCATCCGCGATAATCGAATAGACACCCCAGGGCGGGGATCACAGGGAGTGGAGGCTGGCGGAGGGGGTGACCTAGCCCGCGGCGGGGGCGGGGAGGTTTCGGTGGATGTCGGCGAGGCGGTAGCCGAAGCCGGGGCCGCCGAGGGTGGTCAGGCGGACGCGGCCGTGGCGGCGCTGGTAGAGGTCGGGGTGGACGGCTGCCTCGGGGCGCGAGGCTTCCGGGTAGAACTGCATGGCATTGGTTTCGACGCCGGCGATGGTACCGACGTGGGCGGCGAGCAGGACGTGGGGGATCTGGGCGAGCATGGGGTTGGTCAGGTCCTGGACCATGAGGGTCATACCGTGGGCCTTGGCCCAGCAGGCGGCGAGGATGGCCCCGGTCTGGGTTTTGCAGGTTTTGAGGGCCACGCCGGTCCAGCCGAGCTGCCGGCCGAGGCGGATGAGTCGCCAGTCGTGGGCGCTCTCGTCCATGAACAGCGGCTTGCGGGCGGAGACGGCGTGCACGTCGATGCGGTACTCCTCGAGCTCGTAGGGGAAGGGCTGCTCGACGTAGAGGATCATGCCGTAGATCCGGGGGTGCTCGACCAGCAGGCGGTCGAGGATGCTGGTGACGTAGGCGGGGTCGGTCACCGTGCAGTTGAAGTCTGTGGTCAGCCAGTCGACGTCGAGGGCCACGGCGAGCCGGCCGACCTTGAGCAGCCGCTGGTAGTCCCACGTCGCGTCGTTGCCGCGCAGCTTGACCTTGAGGCACTTGAGGCCGTCGCGTCGGATCCAGTCGGCGAGCATCACTGGGTAGCCGTCGTCGGGCTCGTCGCCGCGCAGTTCCTCCGCATCGAGGGGGTCGAGCCCGCCCACCAAGTGCCAGGCGAGCAGTTCTTGCGGCGGGTCGGCAAGCAGATAGGCATCGGGGAACTGGCCGCGGAAATCGACGTTGCCGCCCTCGGCGGGGGTGAGGAAGTCGGCAAGGCAGCGGTTCATGTACTCGCGAGCATAGGTTTGATAGACGGGTTTGCCGAGCAGATTCCCGTAGGCGTCGTGCAGGGCAATGTCGAAGGGCGAGCAGCAGACCAACGCGGCCAGCCAGGGCATGGGGTCGGCGGCCCGGGCGTTGGCCTCCGCGAGCAGGTTGGGCAGAACCTGCTCCTGGAAGTCATGCCCGACCTCGATGGGGTGGCCTTGTTGCTCGAAGCGCTGCCAGGCATCCGCCAGGGCGACGCAGAACTGTTTGAGCCGGTCGTGGCGCGGCTCGTAGGGCAGCGTGCTCGGCCAGACCCATTGCACGCTCAGCGGTGTCTCGCCCCAGCCGCAGGTCCGGCGGCCTTGCCGGTCTTCCACCTCGACGCGGACACGGGCACAGGTCACGTGGGTCAGGGTTTCGGGGCCGAACTTAAGAGGTACGCGCGTCCGCACGGGGATGAAGTACAGGGCGGTGCTGACAACGCGAACGTCTGTGGGCTTGGTCATATCCGATCCGTTTCGAAGGAACCGTTGCGACGGCCGAATGTGGCGTCAACGCGCACGGCTTCAAGGTATCCGATGTTTCCGCGTTCTCCAACCGTGCGGCGAGAAGGCGCTCGGCCGAGGGCTTCCGGGCGGGTGAGGCGGGGGTGCATCCGAATTTCAGGGGCACTGGGTGGCACTGGTCTGTACCCAGACCAGTGGTTGTCCGCATTTGGCCACGGGTCGGAGTACCGACCCATGCCACCCTCGATGCTT
>JAAYDF010000370.1 GCA_012729395.1 Phycisphaerae bacterium | reverse complement strand
CGTCGATGAGCGGATCGCCGGTCGGGGCGGGCGGCCCGGTCGGCAGGTCACGGTAACGGACGGGATCGGATGCCGACACGTCAGATGCGGGTCTCATGCTGCCATTCTACCCTGACGCGGGCAGCCTTTCCAACCGGTAAGCTCCAGGCCCGCCGATCTTCAGGCGGCATCGCATCAAGGCATCAGGCTCACCTGCCCAGCGGCCCCGCGCCCTTCGGGCGAGAGCAGTTGAACAGGTGAGCAGGTGATCAGTAGAGAGAAGCGGGGCGGGCGGCTGTGTCTGTGTACCTTCCGCCACCTCTATCGCTCTACAGCAAGTGGCCGCCGGGCTCGAGGATCCGTTGCAGAGGAGATGGTGCACTCATGCTCAATCGTGGCGGAGCGATTCGACGGGGCTGAGTCGTGAGGCCCGTCGGGCGGGCAGCAGGCCGAATACCAAGCCGATCACGACCGCGAAAACCATCGGGCCTACCAGCAGGCTTACCGAGAGAATGGCCGGCCATTCTGTCAGGCGTGAGATTGCCTCGCTGCCCAGCAGTCCGACAACCACCCCCAGCAGGCCGCCCACCCCAGCCAGCGTCGCCGACTCGATCATGAATTGCCGCATGATCATTCGCCGGGTCGCCCCGACGGCCATGCGAATGCCGATCTCCCGCGTTCGTTCCATCACCGTCACGAGCATGATGTTCATGATCCCGATGCCCCCGACCAGCAGACTGATTGCGGCAATACTGACCAGCAGTGTGCGCATGACGTTGGAGGTCGCCTCGGCCATGCGGGCGTATTCCTCGATGGACTTGATGGCGAAGTCATCGGGTTCGTTTTCGTTGAGGCGATGCCGCTGGCGGAGTAACTCGCGCATCTGATTCATCGCCAACTCGACCTGGGATTCATGGACGGCGGAGGCGACCAGGGCATGGGGACGATCGCCGCCGGCTAGCTGTCGGAAAACCGTGCTGATGGGGATGACCAAGGTGTCGTCCTGGTCCTCGCCCATGGGGCTCTGCCCTTTCCGTTCGAGCAGCCCGACGATTTCGATCATGGTGCCCTTGACCCGGATGCGCAGCCCGATGGGATCGAGGTCTCCGAACAACTGCTCGGCGGTGGTTGCTCCGATGACGCAGACCTTGGCGGCGGTGTCGTCGTCGGCGGGTTCGAGGCTTCGCCCGCTGACCACCGGCCAGCCGCGGATGGACAGGTAGCTGGCCGTGGAGCCGAAGACCGGCACGGTCCAGTTGGCGAGCTCGCTGACCGCCTGGCAGACGATACGGGCCACCGGAGCACAGTAGGCGACCGCGGAACAATCGCGTTCGATGGCGCGGGCGTCTTCGAGAGTCAGTGTCGGTGCGGACCCGGCCGCACCTCGGGCGCCGCTGTCCGAGGCCGTGCCCGGCAACACGATGATCATGTTCGTACCCAGGTTGGCGATCTGGCCCTGGATGCGTTGCTTGGCCCCCTCGCTGATGGAGACCACGGCGATGATTGCCCCAACGCCGATGATCACACCGAACATCGTCAGGATGCTTCGCGTGCGGTGCCGCAGCATCTCGCGAAAAGCGATGCGGAAGCTTTCGGTCCACAGGGCGGCATTCACGAGGCAGGTCCTCCCTGTGCGGTCGGCTGACCGGCCGGGTCTGCCTGCGGAACCTGCTCCGCCGAGAGGCTTGCCGCCAGCTCGCGAATGTGCGGGATTGGCGGTCCACCGTGGTTCGGCCCGGGCTTGTCGTAGACGATCCGGCCGTCGTGCAGGATGACCACCCGGCGAGTACACGCGGCAATATCCGGATCGTGGGTGACAAGCACGACGGTCAGTTGGTCGTCCCGATGAAGCTCCGCGAGCAGGCCGAGGACCTCTTCGCTGGTGTGGGAATCCAGGTTCCCGGTGGGTTCGTCGGCCAGGAGCAGCCGCGGTCGGGTCACCAGTGCTCGGGCCAGGGCGACGCGTTGCTGCTGGCCGCCGCTGAGCTGCCAGGGCATATGTCCCACCCGCTCGGCCAAGCCCACCCGCTCAAGCGCCGCCATGGCCCGCTGATGTCTCTCCCGCCGCGGAATTCCCAGGTAGACCATCGGCAGCTCGACGTTCTCCAGGGAGGTGCTGCTGTTGAGCAGGTTGAAGTTCTGGAACACGAATCCCAACTTCGTACGCCGGTGCCGGGCCAGTTCCTCCTCCTCGTTCTGGTTCACCTGTTGGCCGTCCAACCGGTATGTGCCGGCCGTCGAGGCGTCGAGGCAGCCCAGAACATTGAGCAGCGTGCTCTTGCCCGACCCGCTGGCCCCCATGATCGCGGTGAACTCACCCTCGGCGATGGTCAGATCCACGCGGCGCAAGGCATGTACCCTGATCTCGCCCATGTCGTAGATCTTCTGCAAACCCTCGATTTCGACGATATTCTTCATGCGTTCCTGGCGTTGGCTTTGTTTGGGTTTCGGACTGCCCCTGTCGCATCGGTTCCCGCCCGCCGACAGGTATCTGGGGGGCATCAGCCGCCGAGGGGCCCGCCGGTACCGGCCTGATTCCAGAATCCGGCCTACATACTGCGGTTCTCGGGGCGAGCCAGCATGATCGCCTCCTGCAGGCTGCTCTTACGCCCGCGGGTATTGCGGGCTTCAGTGACAAAATCGACTCCCGCGCCCAGGACAGGGCCGCCGTGGATCGCCGTCGCTCGGTTATCTGTGAACAGGGTCCACACGGCCACCGGTTCCCAACGGCCGGCTTTCTGCCGCCAGAGAGTGCCCTTGCCGGGAGGAATTGGCGGCGGTTCGAAGCTTACTTCGTTCGGCCGCGTTTGCACCTCGCGGGCGACGGTGACATGGAGCTGTTCCGGCGGGTCCGGCCAAGTCAGCCCCTCGATCAGGTCGAGGATTTCCGCGGGCGGCAGGGGAGGGCGGAAACGCAGGGCGGCATTGGCGACATTCAGGATCTCATCGCGCCGCACGACCTCGATGGTCACGTCCGCAGGCATACCCGGACGCAGGAGCTGGTCCTCGTTGTGCACATCAATGGTCACCGTGTACGTCACCACGTTGCCCACGGTCTTCGGTTGGTTGCGGATTTGCCGGACCGTTCCACTGAACCGGCGGTCACGGTACGCGTTGACCACAAACGTGGCGGCCTGTCCGGGGCAGATATATCCGACGTCCGCCTCGCTCACGTCGGTCAGCAACTCCATGCGGGACAGGTCTTCAGCCAGGACGAACAACTCAGGGGCCATCAGAGCGGCCGCGACGGTCTGGCCTACGTCCACACGCCGGTCGAGCACGATACCGTTGATCGGGGAGGTGATCGCCGAGCGATCCAGGCGGTATTGCGTGTGCTCGACACGGCTGCGAGCACCCTCCACGGCGGCCTGGCCGGCTTGGGTGTCGGCTTGGGCGGCCTCATACACCGATCGGCGGACCTTGAACTCCTCGTCGCTGGCCGCCCCGCTTTCAAGCAGACCCTGAACCCGCTCAAACTGTCGCTGAGCCTCGCTCGCCTGCACCTCAAGCTGTTTGAGCCTGGCTTGAGCAACGGCCAGGTCGGCCTTGGCCTGCTCGTGCTCCGCCCGGGTCAACTCGGGCTTCAGCCGGGCGATGACCTGCCCCTCAGTCACCCGGTCGTTGTGCTCGACGAAGATTTCGTCCACTGTCCCCGAGATCTCGCAACCGACGAGCACCTCCGTGGTGGGAGCCAAACGGCCGGTCGCCGAGACGGTCAGGGCCAACGGGCCGATCGACGTGGTCGTCACCCGCAGTTCAAGCTCGTCCGGACGGTCGAACGACCGCCAAACGGCCCATGCACCCGCCCCCAAGGCGGCCAGCACCAGCAATCGCATGATCAACTTCACTACCGCTTGCTCCCAGTTTGCCGTCTGATCCGGGCGGATCGGCCACTGTCGGCCGGCCCACTTCGTTCCGCGGTTGGGACAGGGATGCGCCGGAACTTCCGCCCTGACGCGGGTTTCCAACCAACCAGCCTGGCCCCGGCCTACGTCGCTTTTTTCCCGTTCCGCCCCCGACCGGTTGACAGTCACTTGGTCCCACGCCACAATGCGGCGCTTTGGTCGTGGCTTTGGCGGAACCAAAGCGTAACACAGACTCCCCGCTTGTCAAAGAGGCATAGGTGTGAACGCGCCGCTCAAACGTGTAGTCATCAAGGGGACGGGCTCGTATCTTCCCAACGACCCGATCCCGAACAGTCGGATTGACGAGGTTCTTGGCCCGCTTGACCAGGCCCCGCCCCGCGTCCAGTCATTCATCGCGTCCATCGGGGCACGAATGCTCGGCGCCAGCGGTGTCGAGTATCGCCATTTCGCGATTGATCTGGAGACCGGGCGGTTGACCCATACAGTCGCCTCGCTCGCCGAGGCCACTTGCCGTAAGGCCCTTGAGGATGCCGGCAAGGACGCTTCCGAGATTGACCTCCTCGTCATGGCCAGCTCGAATTACGATGAGTCCACTCCGCCGACGTCCACGCTCTTGCAGGAGCGGTTGGGCATCGAGACCTGCGCGGAAATGGAGATCCACTCGAACTGCTCCGGCGTGGGGAAGGCGATGATGGTGGCCTATGACGCTCTTCGTCTGGGGCATTACCGCACCGCTTTGGTGGTTTACCCCCAGATATCGAGCGTTTATCTGCGGAGAGTGTATCTCAATCAGCCGCAGATGAATAAGAAGCAGGCCGCTTTGCGCTATATCCTCGCCGATGGCGGCGGTGCCGTGGTGCTGGAGGCGGTTGACGCTCCGGCCGGCCAGAGCGTGCCGCATGAGATTCTTGGCACGTTCGTGGAATCGGTGGGTGGCAAGAAGCCGCCGGCCATGACCGCCGGCGGCGGGGTCAGCAACCTGGTCGATCCGGATCAGCAGATTCCCGCCATGTGGGCTGCTGGGTTGCATCATCTGGACCAGGATTTCGCCGCGGTCAATCGAGACGCCGGTCGCATCCTTTTTGAGGGTGTCGTCCGCATGATGGAGCGGTTGAAGCTGGCCCCCAAGACGGTTGACCATTTCGTCTTCTCCATTCCCACCAAGCAGCTTTATGACGACAATCTGGGTCGGTTCATTGACTACTTCGGGATCACAGCCGATCAGGCCAAGTTCCAGGCCCGCGAGACCGGGTATTGCGGCGGGGCGTCGCTGCTGCTGCATTTTGACCAGATGGCTCGCAGGGGCGAGTTCAAGCCCGGCAATGTTGTCGTGGTGCATTCGGTGGAGTCGAGCAAGTGGATGACGGCGGGCTTCGTTGTGAGGTGGTGACCGTGTCCAAAGTGGGGCCTCCGTCTGAGTCTTCCGAGGTGGCCCCGGCACAGGGGATGGCGGGCCGTCTCCAGTCGATTCCTCTTGTCCTGCGGATGATTCTTTACGGCGTGTTCTTCCTGCTGGCCGTCCTGGCGGGACTGCCGTATCTCGCTTACCAGTTTGACCGGTTCTTTCCTGCCTGGACCATCGAGATCGGTGTGTGGCGCGTGGTGGGGGGCGTGTTCTTCACGGTTGTTCTTGCGCTCTATCTCTGGGCTTCCTGCCTGCTCAGTCGGCACGGACGGGGGGCTTACGTCGAGTTCGATCCGCCGCAAGCCTTCGTGGCGACCGGGCCGTTCCGTTGGGTACGCAATCCCATCGCCGCTTGCGTGGTGGGGATGCTGCTTGGCGAGGCGATCTTGTTCTCCTCGACGGGGATCTTCCTACTGTTTGTGCTGGCGGTTCCCTTGGCCCATGCCCAGGTTATCTGGCTTGAGGAGCCGTTGCTGAAGCGGCGGTTCGGGTCGGCCTACGTCGAGTACTGTGCCCGTGTACCAAGGTGGTTTCCTCGGCCGCCGCGGGAGTCCGGTCCATGACCGCGGCGGTGACCGGCGGAACGGGCTTCCTGGGCGGAGCACTGGTTGAGATGCTATTGTGCCGCGGAAGCCGGGTGCGCGTTCTCCATCGCCGCCCGGAGGATGAGGTACGTATCCGATCGTGGGGGGCCGAGCCCGTCCGGGGCGATCTGTGTGTGAGCAACGGGTGCGACGGGCTCGTCAGCGAGGGAGACGTGGTATTCCATTCGGCCGCACGCGTTGACATGGTCGGCTCGTGGCGGCAGTTTCGAGAGACCACCATCGAAGGCACGCGTCATCTTCTGGAAGCGGCCTTGCCCCGGAGGCCGGGGCGTTTCGTCTATATCAGCTCAGCGGCCGTCTACTCGCCTCAGGCGGCTGGACAGCCGATTTCCGCTGGCCGCACCCCGACCCGACCCGCTCATTACAACTTTTACGGGCGGGCCAAGCTTGAAGCGGAAGCGCTGGTTCGTCGTCGCTGTCGGCAGGCAGGGTGTCCCTGGACCATCGTGCGATTGGGATTCATGTATGGTCCGCGAAACCAGGCTCTGTTTCGGCATTTTGTGCCCATGGCCCGGCGAAACGAGTTGTTCATCGTCGGGGATGGCCAGAACCGCATCGCCACGCTCTATTTGGATGACGCGGCCCGAGCGGTACTACTGGCCGGCACGCATCCTGCCGCGTTCGGGAGAATCTACGATGTCGCCGCCGACGAGCGAGTAACTCAGCGGACCTTCCTGGACGCGACCTGCGACGCCTTGGGCTTGCCCCGTACACGCCGCCAGGTTCGCTCAGTCACCATGGCCCATCTCCTGGCTACGATGGAGGACTGTTTCGCACGGTTGGCCGGTCGGTTGCCTATGGCCAGTAGAGCCATGGTCGCCCTCATGGCCGCCGACCAGATTGTGGACGCAAGCCTGGCACGAAAGGAACTTGGGTGGTCTCCGCAAGTGGGTTTCGAGCAGGGGATCCGCCGGATGGGCGAGTGGTATCGCCAAGAGCGGGGCTTAGCGGTAACGGCTTCCTGACAGACTTGTGCAACCAGATGGCCCAGCCAGAGAGGGTCTGACTTGACCGGAGTGACGGTGTCTTCATCGCAGACTGAGCAGGCATGTCATGCGCGCCCCGGCCGGTGGTTGCCGCTGGTGGGCCTTGGGGTGGTGTTGTTGGCCTCGCATGGAGCCTCTCTGTGGGACGGCTTGTTCCTCGATGACCATTGGCAGCGGATGGCCTCGTACGACCGCGGCTGGAGCTTTCACGACCTGGTCGAGTCGGCCACGATCGATTTCTCGGGCCGATGGAACCGCTTTTGGTGGCAGGAAGAACCTCTGGTGTGGCGATACGCTCGTCCCGTGGGCATGCTGGCGGTCAAGATCGAGTATCTTCTGGCTGGTGATCACACCCTGTTGGTTCATGCCTTTGGACTGGTTTGGCATGGCTTCATCGGTTGGATGGTCTACCGGATGGCCCTGTGGGCGGGTTTGACGGTGCCTTGGGCTTTTCTTGCCGGGACGATGTTCATTATCCACCCGCATTCGACCACGGCCATGGGGTGGAATTCGGCGCGCAACGCGGTGGTCAATGCGGCCATGCTGACGGCTGCCGTGCTGGCGTATGCACGTCTCTCGGCTCCCCGGCGCCAATACCCAGACGAGCCCGTCGAGCGATGGACGCCTCTGCATGGCGCGTGTTTTGCTCTGCCCATCGTGTTGTGGCTGCTCGCCCTGCTCAGCAGAGAGACGGCGATCATTTTCCCCGGGATCATCCTGGTCCTTGATCTCAGCGCGGGGGGATGGCGGCATGTTCGACGAAGCCTTCCCGTGCACGCTGTCGTCTGGTTGCTGTCGATCCTTTTCCTGTATTGGCGGCTGGTCGTCTTCTCGGTCGATGCGGTTCCGGTGGTGTACTTCAGTCGGCCGGAGGGGCCGGCCTATGTGTTGTGGGCGGCGTGCAAGCTGCTCAACCTCGTGTTCTCCCAGATCTTCTATACGCCGATGGTGATGGGCGTATCGACGCTGGGTGATCTATCGCTCGAGGTCGTTTTAATCCATTTGCTCATGGTCGTGTTGGTTGGAGCGATTCTTGCTTGGTATGTGTGGGCCTCGCGAGGCGTGCGCGGCCGCTGGGTGTGGCCGATCTGGGCCGCCGCGGCGTTTGTGCCGGTCATCCCCGTGTTCGCGGCTCCGCACTTCGCATACCTGCCCGCCGTTCCCTACGCGATCATGATGGCGGTCCTGATGCGTGGTGTCGCCCGTCGCTGGCGGTGGGTGGTCACGTCGCTCATCGTAGCGGCCACGGTATGGTCGTTGGGCGTGTACCGTTTCGCGATGCGAGGCGTCTTCCGGGCCGAGCAACTGGTCTATGCCGATATGGTGGACCAGGGCGGCTCGCTCCCGCCGGGTGCGTGTGCCTTCTTCGTCAATTTGCCGCTGGCGAATGTTTATGCGCCTATCGTGCTGCGCGAGGCTTGGGGCACAGATGATCTCGAGGGCTATACCCTGACTTTGGCAACGCATCCTCTGATGATGGATCAGCCGAGCGTCGTCCGCGTTCTCAACGATCATGAGATCGAGGTATATACGCCCGTCGGCAGCGGCTACTTCTCGGGGTTGGCGACGGCGATGTTCATGCACGTGATGCGGCCCAGCGAGACGCCGACCGAGGGGATGGTGATCAAGGGCCCTGAGTTCGACACCACGATTGTGCAGGCCGATCCGGAGGGAATCCGCCGACTGAGGTTCACCTTCCGCCGGCCTCTAGCCAGCAAGGAGTATGTTTTTTACGTGTCCACGCCGCGCCGGCCGGCCTACCGCCTGCGTTTCGACCGCCCACCCGCCGACCTGTCGCCCGCGGACGCTGAGCTGTTCGCCCAGGCCCGGTCTGCCGATCCGCAAGTCCGGCTTTCGGCTCGGCGAGCGGTCCACGAGCGCGTGTGGCCCGTCGCGGTGATGACCGCCAGCCCGATCCAAGCCGATCTCGTCGACCCCGATCTGCATTCGGCAGGGGCTCTGGATCGAGTTGAATCGTGGTGGCGAAGCGTGGATGGGCCTGCTCTGGCCCGTGAAGACCAGCGATGGCAGCGGGAATACGCGGGTATGATCCGTGAGCGAGGTTACCTCTTCGGCGTCATGGACGTGGTCGCCCGGGTGATCCACTCGGACCTGTTCCTGACCGGTGAGCGGCGTGGCGGAATGGCCGCCTGGCCCGCCGAGACCAAGCCCGCCTCATGCGAAGAAGATTGATCGGCGACCGAGGGTGACGAGCCCGGCCATCAATCATACGCCGCCGGCAGGTCGCTCCAAGGCCCCAGACGCTAGCCCAGCCGGGCGAACGCGTGCTGGCAGGCCGGTAGTGCCATGATGAGCAGAAGGCACATATGAGTCGTCGCCGCCAACCCGTGCGAGCACATCAAGCGGAGCCGCGACCGTACATCGTCG
>JAAYDF010000369.1 GCA_012729395.1 Phycisphaerae bacterium | reverse complement strand
TGGCGATGTTCGGGTGGGCCTCTCGGGGAACTGGATTTCCGTCCCCGCCTTCGCGAGGACAGGCCTGCGCGGGAATGACACAGGGGGGAGGGAAATGGTGGATGTAGGAACATCCACCCTACATGCTGTCCCGAATAATCCGAATAATCTTTCGAATAATCTTTGGTGTGGAAACTGGTGACTGTCCCGAATAATCGGGAGCGTGGTGGTGATCGATGGTGGGCATACGGTCTGGTAGGCGTGTTTCGGTGTAGAAACGGGTGACTGTCCCGAATTATCGAATAATCTTAATCTTAATAATCTTGGCCCGGAGGTGTGGAACTGGCGATTTGGTCCTCGTGTATGTGCGAAAGGCGACGCTCCGAAGAGCGTCGCCCATGTTGCATGGCCCCATTGTGGCGCTTTGGTTCCCGAGAGGTCGGGATATCCCGCTGCTCCACGTTTATGGCGCCCCTGGCGTAGCGGAAACGGTGACTGCCCGAACGGCAGCGAGCCGTTTGGGTTACGAGCGTTTTCGCACGAGTGCCAGTCCGCCCAGGGCCAGAAAAGCGGCCGTCAGGGGTTCGGGAA
Organism: Phycisphaerae bacterium; assembly: GCA_012729395.1. GTDB lineage: Bacteria > Planctomycetota > Phycisphaerae > UBA1845 > PWPN01 > JAAYDF01. The sequence goes on along the minus strand of JAAYDF010000369.1, from coordinate 2,292 downwards.
TCGTGGCCAGCTCGAACGCGCTGTAATACGCCCCTTGTCCGGTGTCGCCTGCGAGGGCCGATCCGAAGTAGACGTAGTTTGTTCCATCGTCGTGGTCGATGGGGATGTTCGTCAATCGCTCGATGCCGTCGACGAAGAAATCAGAACTGTCGGAGACGGGATCGTAGATGAGCTTGTACTCATGGTAACCGGCGGACCCCACCGTGTACTCATTGACCCAGCCGTTCGAGCCGTGGATGCGGACGGTGGGCACGGCGGCGTCGTCGGTGGAGAACTGGACGACATGACGCAGGTCGTTGATTCGGGCGTATATCATCACCGAATCGTTGTAGGGCTTGTTGACGTCGAGGAGCTTGAGGGAGGCCGTCACGCTCCAGCCGTAGGCCGCGGCGTCCGCCAGTTCCGAAGCGGTCATGGCATGTTGGTAGGTCAGCGGGGACGTGCTGTTGTCCACGATCGCCCAGGCGGCGACCCCGCCGTCGTCGACCGCCCAACCGTTACCGGTGTCGCCGCTGGCGGCAAGGCCGAGTTCGGTGGCCGGGTCCGCGCTGCCGCTGTGTTCGGCGAGAACGCCGGCGTGGCTCGATCCCGCCACGAGACACGCCAGGCCAATGGAGACCAAGACCAGGTTTCTCATGACATCTCTCCTTTATAGGGGTTGGTTTTGACCGTGGACGGTCCACGGCTGTTTTCTCAAGGGCACCTGGCCGGGCCCGTGCTCATCCGGACCCGCAGTTCGGGTTCCAACTGAACTTGTTTCTGAAACGCTTCGCCGGCCTCGCGGCGGGAAAACGCCTCTTGCAGGAGTTCGATGGTTTGTTCGGCCAATCGCCCGGTGGGAACGCCCACCGCGGTCAAGGGCACCGACGCCATACCGGCGTTTCGGGAATTGTTGTGGGTGATGATCGACAGGTCCGACGGCACGCGCCCTCCCGCGGAAAGGAAGCCGCCCAGAAACCAGTTGGCCAGGGGTTCCGAACGGGAAATCAGGGCTGTCGGCCGATCCGTACGAGCGGCAAACTCCTTGCCCAAGTCAAACCACAAACCCGCTGCGTCTTCGCCGATTTCCTCCGGCAGCGGACGGCTCAGGATATCGTCCGTTCGCAGGGCGAGGCCGCGGGATGTGAGAACGTCGTTGAGGAGACGGGTTCGGTAGCACTCCGGCCTGGAACTTAGATTCAAGAAACCAATGCGACGGTGGTTCAAAGCCGTCAGGTGGTCCACCACCAGTTCCATTGACCTGCGATTGTCGGGATAGACCGCTGGACATTCCTTCCAGACGGCGCGGTTGATCGTAATCAGCACGGCGTTTTTCTGTACCTGCTCGACGTGCTCCGCCGTGAGGCCGGGAATGACCTCGCCGAACGTGATGAGCAGGAAACCCCTGGGCCGCCAGGACAGGAATGACTTGTACAGTTTGCCCGCCTCTTCGGGATTATCCCACGGAGCAATCCCCACCATCGGCTCGAGCCCGATTTTCAGGAGCGCCCGGGCCACCGAGTCGAGCACTTCGGCGTAGTAGGGGTGGGTTATATCGGTCGCCAGCACCGCCACGGTGGAACTGGTCTTGCCGCACAGGGAACTGGCGAGGCGGCTGGGGGTGTATCCGTATTGCTTGGCCATCGCAAAGACGCGTTCCCGCGTCGCCTGGGAGTGGCGGCCGCGAGAACTCAACACGTTGCTCACCGTGCTGGTCGAAAGTCCGCACTCACGGGATAGTTGTTTAAGTCCGATCATCACCCAACCCGATAGAATTGTTTATTATGGCTGTAAAAACGACGTATATTTCGTTTTTACACTCTAATGCATTCACATATCTTTGTCAAGATATTTTGGGAAGGGTAAATTTCAGGAAAAGAGCCTGTACAAAGGACAATCTAATCTTGCCAATTATAACTTCATTTATAATTATATATCTGACTGGCGCAGGCCTTCCTGATCCTATTTGGTGACTATGTTTTCCTGTCGCAGCGGCTTCTGATGGGGAGGAGGATCTCGCAGGTTCCCATGGAAATGGCCGATGTTGGTTGGGCGGTCCGGCCCTGCCGGTGTCTTGAATGGCATCAATCGGGTGTAGGAAATTGCACGACCCAGGCCGCTTCGCCGCGATCACGGAGGGTTGGTGCGTTAGGAGGGCGCACCCTATTCGTGCACGGCCGAACCGTTGGGGCGGTTGGACGTAGAATCCAGAGCGGCATGGGCGTGCAGGCGGTCAAAATGGTTGGAGTCGCTGCGCAACGGGAGCTATAATTAGTTTCTTTTATTGAAGCCTTGCGGGCGCGGCGGGACACG
>JAAYDF010000368.1 GCA_012729395.1 Phycisphaerae bacterium | reverse complement strand
TGACCTTCCGACCACGATCGGTTGTAGTAGCCATCAGGGCTCCTCCTTTCAAAGTGCAGTCACAACAACACTTATGGAGGATGCCCCTCGCTTTTTCAATTTACACAGGTTTCGATACTATCTCTTGTGTCAGGAGTTGGCCTGTGGCGCCTTCTTTTCTGCAGACGCTTTGGATCAGCTCCGTATTGTCCGCGATGTGGCTGCATGATGAGGGGTCTGCCTTCTGGGCGTTGTCCCGAGTGTGGCGCAAACACCGAGAACGGATGTGTGGTGATTGGCAAGACGCTGCTAGCGCAGAGGTATAAGTGGCCCGTGTTTGTTGGCCTACTCATATACATCATCCTGATGGTATTCATCGGTATTGCGACAGGTGTGAGATGAAGGGGGGTATAAGGGAGGATATAACGGGACTGCGCCAAGCAACCTGGGGAAGGGGGATGTGAATGAGCTGCGTCACTGAAACCTTTCATTGAGGCCCTGTGGACCCGTGGCACGCCGCATCTCGCGGCGCGAAATTCAGAGCGAGCTTCGCTTGCGGCGGCGAGTCAAGGGTGGACTGAGCCCACCCAGGGGGGTACACGGGGGCAGACGCCAATTGACGGTGGACCCAGGCGAGAGTAGCGTAGGGCCATGGCTCGAAGACCGCGGACATCGCTGGGCGGGATGGCGTATCACGTGATGAATCGTGTGGCCGGTGGCCAGGATCTGTTCGAGGACGGTCACGATTGTGCGGCCTTCGAAAGGGGTGCTGGCCGAGGCCCGGGAGCCAGAGGCCATGCGGGTATGTGCTTATGCCCTGATGCCCAGCCACTTCCACCTGATGCTGTGGCCGCGGGCGGACGGGGATCTGTCGCGGTCCATGCAGTGGCTGACCATGACGCACACGCAGCGTTGGCTCGCCCACCGGCACAGCATCGGGCGCGGCCACCTCTACCAGTCGCGATTCAAGAGCTTCCCCATTCAGCAGGACGAGCACTTCCTGAGGGTGTGCCGGCATGTGGAGCGGAACGCCCTGCGCGCCAGGCTGGTGAAGCAGGCCGAGGATTGGCAGTGGTGCTCGCTGGCGTGCCGGGAGAGGAAGCTGCCCAAGGCGGAGGCACTGCTGGATGACTGGCCCGTGGATGGGCCGCGGGGGTGGCGGCGGCTGGTCAACGAGCCGCAGAGCGAGAAGGAGCTGGGCCGGCTGCACACCTGCCTGCGTCGAGGCCAGCCGTGCGGCGATGAGGCCTGGACGTGTCGGACAGCCGTCAAGCTGGGACTGGAAAGCAGCCTGCGCCGGGTCGGCCGGCCGCGGAAGGTGGTGGAGAAGGCGGAATAATGGCTTATGACACCGTTTACGCCCGTTTACGTGCTCCGTACTTGGGTTGTGGCAGGCACGTGAGTCTGTTGCGAGGCATATTGAGTGTGGTGTTCGCATGCCTGCCCGCGGCGGCCGGCCTTTGCGCCGAGCCAGCGGCGTCGGGCGGGATTGGCGCGTCGACGCGTTCCACTACGGGGCGGGCGGTGGTCCTGGACGAACCGGGCATGCCCATCCGCGGGGCGGGTTCTGCGCCGCGAGTGATCGCCCAGATTCTGGAAGGGGCCGGGATCGACGTGCTGCCGGTCTCTGCGGATGAACTGGCGGATCAGCGGATCCTGGATCCCGAGAAGATCGAATTGGTGGTGCTTCCCACGGGCGAGAGCTTTCCGAGTTCCGCCCGCGAATCGTTGGTGCGCTTTCTGCGCTCCGGCGGCGGGCTGATCACCATGGGGGGATATGCGTTCAACCACCTGGTGGTCAGGGAGGACGGCCAGTGGAGCAGTGAAGTCGATCGGCTGAAAACCCGCTTTCAAGCCGCCACGCGTAGGGAAAACTCACTCATACCCAATGGCGATTTCGAAGCGACGCAAGCGCTGCCGGAGCCGGGACGATTCGTCGCCGGCCAATGGGCGCGCAGCGGGCCAGGAAGCATGATCGTGGCCGAAGCCCCGCAGGAAGGAGAGTTCTGCGCTAGAATATTCATCGATCCGGCCGTGCCCCAGGGTAGTGAGATCCTCTGGCAGGAGTTGCCGGCCAAAGCGGGGACGCAGTACGACGTGTCCGGGTGGATGAAGACGGACCGCGTGGCCGAAACCGGCATGGCCTTCATTTCCCTTTACCAGTACGGTCCTGCGGACAGACTGCTGAGCTTCAAGGATTTTGCCATTGCTCGGGGAACCACCGGCTGGGCCCGTCACCACCTCGTGTTCACGGCTGAACCGGGGGTCGTGCGCCTGTATCTCAAGTGCGGGCTCTACCAGACCCACGGCACAGCCTGGTTCGACGACATTCGCCTGTCAGATCTCTCCGGCACGCAGGTCAGGCCCATGAACACCGCGATCGGCAGGCCGATGGATGGGCTGGTCTGCGACCCCGAGCAGATCGGGATGTTCGATCCTTCGTTCCCCCTCAAGCGCGCCAGCGCGTTGGGCACCGCTCCGGGGCAACACGTGATTCGCGAACCTGTCGAGCTTCGGCAGAGCCTTGCCGGCTGGGCCGCCTCCGGCATCGCGCCGGATGGGGAGGCACGCTGGATTCCGTTGCTGGCGACCTACGATCGATATGGCCGGCCACGCGGGGCGGCAGCTGCGCTGCTGCTTCATCATGACGGCTGCTATGCGGGATCCTGCTGGGGGTACTTCGGCATCGACAATCTGAATCTGTTTGAAGAGGCCAACGGACCGATGGCCCGCGCGCTCCAGCAACTCGCCGGCTTCATGGTGCGCAAAACGTATCTGCGCAACCTGGTGACAGATCATCGCCTGTATCGCCCCGGCGAGCCCATCTCCGTTTCCGTACGCGTGGACAACCAGGGCCGGAAAGCTCAGCAGCTGCACGTGCGATTCACGCTCGGCGCAGCCGGCGCCGAGCATCCGGTCGCCACGCAGGCGATGGACGTCCGAGTCGAGCCGCACACGGTCCAGGAGCTCAAAGCCTCATGGCCCCCATTGGAGGGAGAGTCGGAACTCGGCCAGGTCACGGCAGTGATGACGGTTGATGGGATACCGATCGACGAGTTGACAACCGGTTTCGTCGTCGAGCGTCCCGGCGCCGCCAGGGCGGGAATGGAACTGCGCTTCGAGAACAACTTCTTCACCGTCAATGGACGGCCGCTCTTCCTGTTCGGCACGGATGCCTACGCCTACACGTACCAGTCCGTGCACGAGAACCCGCTGACTTGGGCACAGGAGCATCGGGCCGCCCGTGATATGGGCGTGAACCTCTACGAGAACCTTCAGTACATCAACGTGCAGCCGAACCTTGAATACCCCAAGCTCAGCGAGGCGATGACCGACGAGGACTGGCGCGCGTTCCGGGCGATGAGCCGGCTCACGCAGCAGCGGAATCTGATCTTCATGCCCGGCATGCTCATCGGCCACAACGTTGCGGTCGGGGACGATGTCCTCGCCGGGCAGAGCAGCCTCTGCCGGGACTACGCGGAGCTGCTGGGCGATACGCCGGGTCTTCTCTACTACATCAACGGCGACTACCAGATGATGCTCGATGAGCATCCCGCCGACGTGAAGGCCCTGTGGAACCGTTGGCTTCAGGAGCGTTACGGCACCACCGAGAAGCTCCGCGCCGTCTGGGGGGCAGCGGCAGTGACGGCCGAGCTCGGCCAGCTTGCCTTCGGGCCACCGAACAGCGGGCGGTGGAACGACGCAGCCGCCGTCGATCGGCTCCGCTTTCAGACCTGGCTTACCCGGCGGTGGAACGAAACCCACGTGGCCGCCATACGCGAGCGGGACCGGCTCCATCCCATTACATCCGAATACTACCAGTCCGGCTGGGGCGGGCTGGATCTGCCCATGACCATCGACGGGCAGGATGTCTCCAATTTCGGCTTCTTCGACCTGCCCGAGATCGATCTGGAGACTCTGCCGCTCAAGATTCGTGCCAACGACTTGCGTGCCCGCGGCAAAGGGCTCAGCCTGGGCGAGTACGGCGTCAAGACGCACCCTGCGTGGTCGCCGGACAACGGGGCGACCGGCTACCACATCGTTCGCACGGAGGAGCAGCAGCTCCAGCTGTTCCTGGCTGTAGCTCACTACGGGCTGGGCCTGGGCGCCTCGAAGATCCAGCACTGGTGCCTTCGCGACGCGCAGACCTGGGTGTTTCCGTGGGGGATTTTCTATCCCCACGAGTTCATCCCCAAGGACGTTGCGTATGCCCACCGGAATCAATCGCTCATCTGGCGGCATTTCGTGCCGCGGTACGTGCCGCCGAAACTGACCGTGTGCACGCCGTGCAACCTGCGGCTTGGAAATTACGAGGGCGTCGGGCGGGACGTGGCTGACCGCGCGTTCGACACGCTGCTGGGGCTGCATCACGAGTTCAACGTGATCGATGACCAGCACCTGGAGAAGCTGCCGCCGCAGACGCGGGTGGTAATCTACCCGGCGCCGTTTGCGGTGGACGATGATGCCTACGCTCGCCTGCTGGCTTGGGTCAAAGACGGCGGTGTGTTGCTCGTGACGGGCGATATCTCTTACGACGAAAACCGTCAGCGCACGCGGACCACCCGTCTGCGCGAGCTGGCCGGCGTGGAGGCCCTGGAGGTCAACTACCCCGATATCTCTCGCCAGGAACCCCCCGGGGAGCCGGCCGCATTCCTGTTTGCGTCGCTGCCGCCACTTCCAGCGAGCCCGTGTGTGCGGCTCAAGGTGATTGATGCCGAAGTACTGGGCAGAGCCAGCGACTCGAATCCGGTTTTCGTACGCCGCCGTCTGGGCATGGGATGGGTATATCTCTTTACCGATCCGACGGAAGTCGCGGGCGATACCTGCGCTGGTGAGACGCGCCGGCAGGTCTACGCGGGCTTCTTGCGGGCCGCGGGCGCAGAACCCCTGGATATTCAGCCGGACGAGCCTTGGCTGCATGTGATCAGCCAGCCCACCACGCGCGGCACGGTGCAGGTGGTGTTTAACCGAAGGCGAGCGGAAGGCCAGGAGAAGGTCGGCTGGTCGAGCGCCGCAGGTCGGCTGACGCTGATGGTGCGCAATCGCTGCCCCGGCCTGGCTGCCGTCACCGCCGACGGGAAGGTGGTCGCTGTAAACGCGGCAGGCAGCGCGGCGGTCGATGGCCAGCCGCTCATGAGCGGCGATGGCCTCAAGGCTCTTCTTTCGCTGGACGGTCGCGACCTGCGACAGTCAGAGGCGATCCTGGTGGCGCCGTTTGCATCCGGAACGCTGGAACTGCCTGCCCGGCCCGCGCGCCTGGCCGCGCATCTGGGCGAATTCCGTGACGGCCACTGGCGGCGCCTCGAACGAGTCGACCTTCAGGCGAGCCAGCGGGCGCTGGATATCGATGCCGATCGCGCCACGTGTCTCATCCTGCTTTGCGACCCGCATGCGGAACACCAATGGGCCGAATACCTCACCCGCACGATGCTGCACCCGGACCAGATCGAGGGCTACTGAAGAGCACATTGCCGGGGACACTACGGAATGGACGCCGAAAAAGGGTTTGCGCCAAGCAACCTGGCCAAGGGGGATGTGAATGAGCTGAGTCACTGAAACGAAAACCTCCATTGAGGCCCTGTGGACCCTTGACAGGCCGCATCTCACGGCGGGAGATTCCGAGCGAGCTTCGCTTGCGGCGGCGAGTCAAGGGTGGACTGAGCCCACCCAGGGGGGTACACGGGGGCAGACGCCATTGACGGTGGACCCGGGCGAGGGTAGCGTAGGGCCATGGCTCGAAGACCGCGGACATCGCTGGGCGGGATGGCGTATCACGTGATGAATCGCGTGGCCGGTGGGCAGGATCTGTTCGCGGACGGTCACGATGATGCGGCCTTCGAACGGGTGCTGGCCGAGGCCCGGGAGCCAGAGGCCATGCGGGTATACGCGTATACCCTGATGCTCCCTGGATGCGTCCGACCGCCACGACGCTCGGCCTGGAAAGCACGCTTCGCCCCGTCTGACGGCGGAAGAAGAAACAGGAATCCCGCTAATGGCTTCTGAACCCTGTCCTGCCCCCCCCTGTATTGATGAGAATGGTGATAGGAGATGAGTGTCCGTAGACCATTGTGCTGGTGCGTCTTCGGCATCGCAGCAACCGTGCTGGTTGTGATCGGGATGGGTCTCTACTTGGTGTTTTACCCAATAGCCTGGGTGGACTCGCACATTTTCGAGGCTTCGTCCTCAGAAGATTCAGTTGTATGGCAACCTTGGGGAAATGTGACGACCTATACCGATCAGGAACGCGACCCGCGGGCCTGTGAGCGGAGGGGAACTGTAACTCGTCCATTTCATCTTATCCAGATAACCGAGCGATCTTCATGGGGAGATTTGAAAGACTCACGATTGATACATTCAAAGGCGAAGATTCGTTGGTCAAAAGTCATCCTGACGATTGCTTCGCCAATTGTCTTTGGATGGGTTGTATTTATCTTTGGATGGATTGCATTGCGAATGCGCCACAGGGGGGTAAACGGGGGGGTAAAAGACTGCCAGGGGATATAAGCAGACAGAAAAAGGCCGAGGACAGAAAAAGGGTTTGCGCCAAGCAACCTGGGGAAGGCGGATGCGGATGAGTTGGGGCACTGAAACCTTTCATTGAGACCCTGTGGACCCGTGACACGCCGCATCTCGCGGCGCGAGATTCCGAGCGAGCTTCGCCTGCGGCGGCCAGGGCACCACGGAGTCACCGAGAACACAGAGAAAAGGCCGGCGTGTGCTCTTCTCCGAGTGCTCCGTGCCTCAGAGGTGAGTGGTCCATGGATAGGGAAACCGACCCAATGGGAAAACGCGCCCGGTTTGTTTGTTGTGGCCGATGGATACGCCGGTCGCCGCGGCTCGGCTGAGCTCGCCGAAGTCAGGGGGCGACCGCTACGGGCGGCGGGCCGACGCGGATCGTCTTGCAGTTCACCGAGGCGGTGACGCTGAGCGGTTGCGGGAATGTGGATCTGTCGAGCGGGACGTGCTGCCAGGAAAACAGCCCAAGTGCGTTTTCGGAATTGCCGTTGCGGATAAGCCTGATTCTTCCCACCCGGCCTGGGCCTGGAGATCGTAACAGGGCAGGCGTGACACGGACTCCATCAACAAGTTGACTCGGTCCGCCATCACTAAGTTGACCCAGTCCTGGCATCGCCAGGTTGACTCGATCCTCGTTGGAATGCCGCGGCTGCCGTCGGCGAGACCCTGGGTATGGGGTATTGCCCGGCGTCGGGGCTCAACATAGAATGCGCGCGACGCGAGGCGGCGCTGCGTGCTTAACGTCGTTCAGCGGGAGCCGGTCCCCGGTCGCCAAACGCGCACCCGGTTGCCTCGCGGGCCCAAGACAACGGAGTATGCCTCATGCCGGTCGACGAGATCGAGTTCGAGTGCGAAGAGCAGATGGAGAAGGCGGTCAACCACCTGCGCCAGGAGTTGCGCACGATCCGCACGGGCCGAGCTTCGCCCGGCCTCGTCGAGTACCTCAAGGTATCCGTCGAGTCCTATGGCTCAGCCATGGACCTGCGCGAGTTGGCCAGCATCTCGGCGCCCGAGGGCAACCTCCTGCTCATCAAGCCGTATGACCCCAGCGTGGTCAAGGACATCGAGCGGGCCATCCAGAGCTCCGAGTTGGGCATCACCCCGATGAGCGACGGCAAGGTCATCCGCCTGCCGATCCCGCCGTTGTCGGGCGAGCGCCGGCAGAAGCTCCTCGCCCAAGTCCGCAAGCTCGGCGAAACCCAGAAAGTCGCCATCCGCAACATCCGCCGCGACGCCAACCGCAGGATCGACACCGAGGAGAAGGACAAGATCATCTCCGAGGACGACGCCGAGGGCTCCAAGGAGCGAATCCAGGAGCTGACCAAGACTGCCGAAAGCCAGGTCGACACCCTCGTGACCGCCAAGGCCAAGGAGATCGAGGAAGTCTGAGGCAGGACCAAGGCAACTCGTTGCTGTTCATCCGACATGCCCGGGGGCGCCTATCGACAGGCTGGCTTGCCCCTCGGCCACGGGTTGGTGTGGCCTTGGGGGAATGTGAACCCCGCCGATTCTCTCTCTGACCGGACAGGCATGCGGCCCCCTGCACGTTTGCGGCCCGGCGGGCTTGGCGGTATAATGAACGCTCCCAATGGCCGGCCGGGATCCCACATCAGCCTGGCGCCTGTGGGTGCCTCATATGTTCGGCCGGGATGGTTTTGTCGTCAGCGACAGCGCCAGAGAGGAGGGTAGTGCCTTCCCCACGGCCATCAGTACAACACAGCCTTTTGATCCGGGAGCAGGCCTTGACTGCCATGTGCTCATTCTGAACCGGAATTACATGGCCATTCGCGTGACCAACGCGAAGCGGGCGTTCTCTTTGCTGTACCGCGACCTGGCCGAGGTCGTCCATGTCGAGGATGGCCAGTATCTCTCGTATGACTTCGAAGGCTGGCGAGAAGTCAGCGCGCTCAAGCAGCGGTTCGAGCCCGACCAGCACGACTGGGTGCGCACCATTCGCTTCAGTCTGGCCGTGCCGCGGATCATTCGTCTGACGCTTTACGACCGCCTGCCCGCCAAGGGAGTCCGGCTGAATCGCCGCAATATCTTCGCCCGCGATGAGAACCACTGCCAGTATTGCGGACAGCGCTTCGCCACCAGCGAATTGAGTCTCGACCATGTGGTTCCGCGAAGCCAGAACGGCAAGACGACCTGGGAGAATATCGTCTGCTGCTGTCTGAAGTGCAACGTCAAGAAGGGCGGCCGCACCCCCGAGCAGGCCGGCCTGACGCTGATCACCAAGCCGATCAAGCCCCGCCGGTCGCCGGTCCTCAGCATCCAGCTTTCCAAGACCCGCTACCGCTCCTGGAAGCAGTTCCTCGACCACGCCTATTGGCATGTGGAGCTGAAGTAAAGAGGTGTCAGTAACAAAGGTGTCAGGAACCTTTTATGCCGACAGGGTACGCACCTGCCGGGGCGTACCCTGTCGGCATAAAAGGTTCCTGACACCTTTGTTACTGCTTACGCCGCGAGGTTATCCTCGAGGATCGTGCGGATCTTGGCCAGGGCCTTGTTTTGGATCTGGCGGACCCGCTCCTTGGTGACGCCGATCAGGGCGCCTACCTGCTCCAACGTCTTGCCCTTGCCCGACGGTGCGGTGACGTCGAGAGCGAACCGCTCGCGGATTACCGTCTGTTCGATGTCGTTGAGCGAGGCACGGTTCCTTGCCAGAATGTCCCGCAGGTCATCGACGCAGGAGGACTCGGTTTCGCCCCGCTTGCTGTCGACAAAGTCGCCTTTCTCCAGCGACGGGTCGAACTCGGTCGGGAAGTGCCCCCGGTACCGGCTGGTCCGCATGGCCACGCGGGAGAAGCTCTTCAGGATCGCCCGGCAAGCGTAGGTACTGAACTTAAATCCCCGCGAGCAATCGAATTTGTCGACACTGCGGAGCAGGGCGAAGTTGCCCTCGCTGATCAGCTCGTTGAAGTCCAGCCCATTGAGTCGGGTACGTTTGGCCATCGCCAACACCAGCGGAATGTTCGCCTGCACGATCTGGCCACGGGTGTGCATGAACCGGTGGGTCCAGGCCAGCAACTCGTGGAGGGCTCTGTCGGATAACCGTCGCTCGGCGTGTTCGGACAGCAGGTGCGCCACCTTCATCCGGCTGTAGTTGAACTGTTGGAAGAGCAAGATTTCCTGGGTCGTGGTGAGCGTGCAATCCACGCCTTCCGTCACCACCTCCATGGCGGCTTGGCTTTCGAAGTAGGTCGCCCCGGGCGGCAGCGTCGGTTCCTCGCCGAACAAGGATCGCTCGGCCGACGGTTTCTCGAACAACTCGTGCGGCATGTGCTCGAAAGGTTCGGCGAGCAACTTGGACAGCAGGGCCCGATCCGGCTCATCGAGGCCGGCCAACTGTCGTGGCGTCGGTGGCAACACATGCGGCTGCAGCACTTGGGCCCGCTGTTCCCGGTCGACTGGTTTACTGGTCGTTCCAGCCATGGTTCTGACTCCCTGGGCGTCGCGGCTCAATCCGGCCGACAAGCCCGATTAGCGCCCCAGTCTTATCTACGATACGATTCCCTGTCCGTGCGAACCGTTTCGCAACCTCGCTACCCAAACAGGTGCGAAGGAAACCGATGTTCGATTGTCCTGGAGTCACTGACGAAGGCCCTACCACCAGGGCCCCGTCTCATGGGGAGAGACAGCGGGGGGAGCCTGCTGCACCAGTAGTATACACCGTGTTCAAGTGTCAGCCAACCGAAAATCAAGAAGTTCTCGGTCCCGGTGGCGAATTGTTCAGTGAAGGGTAACTTTATCGGTCTGGAATGCGAGGCGTGCTCTGCGGATGGTCACTCGTGTCGCAGTGCCTCGATGGGGTCGAGCCGGGCCGCCGCCGCCGCGGGGTAAATACCGAAGAAGACCCCGACCGCCACCGCCAGTCCAAAGCTCACCAGGATGGTCCATTCGTGGATGACTGTCGGCCAGCCGGCCCAACGGGTGATAACATGCGCCCCGGCGGCACCGCCGGCGATCCCGATGAGCCCCCCGACCGTTGTCAGCACGACCGCCTCGATCAGGAATTGGATGGTGATGTGCCGCCGCTTGGCCCCCAGAGCTCGCCGGATGCCGATTTCTCGCGTTCGCTCGGTGACTGTCGCCAGCATGATGTTCATGATGCCGATCCCGCCCACCAGCAGCGAGATACCCGCGATCGCGCCCAGGGTGATCTGGCGGCGGCGTTTCTCGCTCTCGGCGATGCGTAACCGCTCCAGGGGCACCTGGACTCCGTAGTCGAGATGGCGATGGGTATGGGCGAGGGCCTGGGCGAGCATCTCGGCGACGGCCCGCACATTCTCCAGTTCGTCAACCTCGACATACAGGTCGCTGTAGACGCAACGGCTTAGTTCGCGGGTGCCGCTGGTGATCCGGCTGCGAATGTCGCCGAAACGCTGGTCCGCGGTCGTCAGGGGGATGAAGACGTCGGTGTTGAGATCCCGCTCGCCGATCCCCTTGGCCGGCAGCCCCGCCGTTTCCACGCGTTCCAGGACCCCGACGACCTCGAAGGGGATCATGTTGCCTGCCATGCTGTCGACGTTGACTGTCTGGCCGATGGGATCTTCGTAGGCGAAGAGTACCTCGGCGACGCCCGCCCCGATGACGCAAACCTTGGTGGTGTCACGCTGGTCGACATCGCGGATGACTCTGCCGCGGGCCACCTTGATCTGGACGACCTCGAAGAAGGCTGGCTCGGCCCCGACGACCTTGACTGGGTGGCGGCGGGCACCGGAACTCACCTCAAAGGCGACCTCCCGGAGCGGAACCACGCGCCTGGTGTGAGGGATGGTCTGGCTGATGATATCGAGATCCTGGCGGGTGAGGCCGTAGTCCAGGAGTCGCGATCGGGCCTCGGACACATCGCCGCCCCCCTGGGGCATCACCGATTGGATGATCACATTGTGGGTGCCGAGCAGGCGGATGAGGGCCATCTCTGCTTCGGAGGCACCTTCGCCGATGGACAACATGCAGATCACCGCCCCCACCCCGCAGATGATGCCCAAGGTGGTGAGGAAGGAGCGCAGCTTGTGCAGCCGGATGTTCTTCATCCCCAGCCGCACGGTCTCGATACTGATCCCTGCCGATCTCATCATGCCACTCCAAGTCCTACGTCGGCGGGGTGATGGGGGTGCTCGGCTGGGTGGCTTGGAGCGGCCCGGCCGGGCGTGACGCGGGACAAGGGTTCATTCTACCCGGCGGGTTCCGAATGAGCCATTGGCCGGCCGCCGTTGCTTATGGGGCCTCGAAACGCCCGTCCGCTGCTGAAAATAGCCCTCAGGCACAGAGGAGACGGCACGAGCACTCAAGTTGCTCTGCCTTTGGGCCGAAGAGGATAACAAGGCGCCCACACAGCTTGAAGGCTGACCGGAAAAGTTAGGCGGGCGACAGCCGGTCGTCTTAACATGTACCATTGAGCGTCTCAGAAGGGAGCCCAGGCAAGTTCCATGTTGACCCATCCGATTCACGCAGCAGACGTCCCGGCTCAGACAAGTCCGCTTTGTTCCGGCCCTGATCGCCGTCGGCATACGCGACTGGCTTTCGATTGCCCGGTGCGCTGGCGTGTACGGAAGACCGGAACGGAAGGTGCGGGCAGCAAGTCGAGGAAGCGTTCGGCCGGGCATGATCGCATCGGTTGGGCTCGGGATGCCGGCGAATCCGGAGTGGGCCTCATGGTGCGTACCGACTCGATGCCAGCCGTCGGTGACCGGATTGAGGTGGTCTTCCAGCTCGACAATTACTGCGACTTGCCGATTGGGCAGGATGCGGTGGTGAGATGGACCCAGCCGATCGGGGATGGCTTGTGTAATCTGGGCATCGAGTTGGCCCAGTCGCAGGAAGCGGGCCAACCCACGGCCGTGGATCTCAGACTGCGTTCGCTGATTCGCGGGCTCATCATCGGGGGAGCGGACATTCCGACCGCCTGATCGGAGGGAGTATCTCGCGCGATGATCCAGCGGTCCGGGCCTGGGCCACGGCGGGTTTGGCTTTGGGCGGACTTGCCGGCGGCCCACTTTCCAGCCCATACCCCGGTCGTCCTATCGAGTGACCCTCACGGCATGTTGTGCGACGCTGCCCTCCGAGCGCGCCGCGAGTTGGTTATCCTTTCGCGATCGTTATTCCGATGCCGGCTGTGAAGCGCCGTACGCCTTGCGAAGCCATTCGTAGATATCCTTGACTGCCGCGGCCTCCACACCATTCTTGGCGTTGGCGTGCGATGACGCGACCTGCACCAGTTCGTCGACGCCCTCGAGAATCTTTGCTTGCCGCTCCACCTGGACGAAGGCAAGCCGTGCCCGTTCCCTGTCACCCGTGCGATGGCAGATGACCGCCCGCGTCAGATGGTAGTAGAGACGCATCATGGCCTCGCCATAGGCGAACCGCCGCTCGTCCTCCATGAGTCGGGCGAGTTCATGCTTGTCGTCGCAGGTCAGCATGGTGTCGTCGATCAGCCGGCGGGCGCGATCCATCGCGGCGATGATCTCCACCCAGTCAGGCCCATCGTTGAGCACCGGGTGATGAGCTTTGTATTGCAGGTGGTCGAGCGGCAGAAGCTCGCGCGATGAGGCACCGAGCTGCAAGCGCAAGGAGTACGTACCGGTCGGTGTACGGACGTAGTGTTTGATCGCCTTGATATTGGCCATGGCGAACTCGAGCTCGCGGTAGAATGCCCGTGTCTGCTCGGTGGTTGTTGGGTAGAAGCGGGCGAAGTACTCATCCAGCAACTGGTCCACATCGGTGTGGATGTCCCACAGCAGCCGGGCCATCATGTGTTGGTTGAGCGTCCAGGTGCCCCACAGCCGCGTCGGGGTGTGCATGTAGTGGAAGTGCCGCGCTCCGGTTCGCCAGTACCAGGGGATGTCAGCGGCCATGATCTTGGTGAACAGCACGGGCAGCGACTTCAGCCCGCTGACATTGTAGTACTCGCCGATGAAGATGGATCCTGTGTAGTGACGTCCGGCGCCGGTGGTCCAGCCCTGGTACGCCTCATGCAGCAGGCGGTTGACTTCGGTGCAGGTGGGGTCGGCGATGGCATGGGCGTAGCATCGCTCAATCGGGAAGTAGGTCACCGAACAGTTGTCGTAGTCGAACCCTTGGGGCAGGGGCTTGGTCGGCGGCGCCAGGGTTTCGTGATAGGCGAGCGTGGCCAGGGCCACGTCGCGTTGAAGCCGTCCCTCCGTCCGGGCCGTTTTGATTGCCCGTAGCATCTGGTCGACAACGATCATCAGGCGGTCGGTGTAGGTGCCCTGGTTCTTGCATGCTTGGCATTCGCACCATTTGCCGCCGTCTAGCATCCAGAAGTTGAGCACATCGGTATGCCGCCATCGGCCGTCGATGAGCTGCTGAACGAGATTGCGAGCCAGTTCGGCGGTGGCGTGTGGGTTGGAGGTGCAGTAGTTATCGCCGAACTCCGGTTGGATGCGGTCGCTGCGTGTTCCGTTCCGCAGGCAGTACCACTCAGGATGAGCCTCGAAGTGACTGAGCTTGCCGTCGTTGTCGGTGTCTCCAGCAAACTCGGCGCTGACCGGGTAGGGATCGTCGGGTTTGCCTTCACCGCCCGTGGCCTTCTCATGCCGGTAGGGGTATTCCGCTTTGGGGTTGAGGCAGTAGAACTGCACGTCGTGGTGGGCGGCGATCAGGCGGATGCCCAGTTTCTTGAGCAGGGGGATGTCGGTTTCGTTGGCCGGTGTCCACAGGTTGAGGCGGTTGCGGGCCATCCAGTTGTAGAACGTCGGGTCGCCGCGGTCTTCCCACGCCCAGAAGCCGCGTGTCAGGAAATGGGGCGAGCCGGCCAAGTCCAGGTCGGCGGGCAGGTCGGTCACGCGGGCCGGCAGTACCGTGCCCGTCTCGCCCAGACCATAGAACCGTACGCCGAGCCGTTCGAGGTAGGCGTACACGCCGTACAGCGTGCCCACGCGATCGCGTCCCTTGATCACGGTGACGACTCGCCCATCGCGGTTCTGGCTGCGAATGCGAAACGACTCAGCCGGCCGGGGAGTGAATTCGTCGCCGGCCGCATCCACGGCGGCGAACAGGGGATTGGATGTACCACTGCCTAGCAGAAACACATGGCCCGCCGTCGGTATGGAGTCCGGCGAGGCCAGTTGGATTTCGGATTCGTCCGTTGGGGTGACGGCGGCGAGAAAGCGTCGCAGCTCAACGGCCGCGAAGGACTCCGTGACCGCCGTGTCCTCCGTCAGGTTGTCGTCCCACCAGTCCACGCGGTCTTCGGCCGTCGCCGCTTGCTCGATCAAGCCTACGGTGCCGGGATTGGCGACGATGGTCACGGAGGCGGCCGGCAGGGGGACCGCGCACGTCAGCAGCAGCCAAGTTGCCGCGATTGCTTCGCAGGTCAGGCCGACAGCATGCCTTCGGTGGGCGGAACGCCGGGTTTCGTCAATCGGTCGCGGACTACTCGGTGTGTAGGAGCAGCCTGGCAGGTTGTGCTCGTGCATGTGTTAACCAGTCCTTTCTCCGGCTCTCAGGCCAGTTGTCAGGCCTTAGTATAACAGTCTCGGATTTCACCGTCCCGCGTCCGCCCTTGTGGCGAATGCTCAAGAGCGGTAGTGCTGCTCCAATGCTTATCGAGGTCATTGTGGTGCAGCGGGAGTTGGGCGTGGCCAAGGGGTGTACAAGATCTCGCGGATCACCTTGGAAGGACGGAGTGTAGAAGGCGATTGGCGCGGGTGGCACTGTGCTACTTGTCGGCGTCCTCGGCTTCGTTTTGCGTGAGCAGGCCGATCAAATCCTCAATACGCCAAATAGCGGGCAGAAAGAAGTCGATATCCGCGTACTTCGCCTGCTCTCGTTCGGGGTTGTCGGTCACCGCGACGACGACCACACCATCTCGCGTCGCTCTGAGTTGTTCCACGCATGGCTGTCCTTCACGGGTCAGCCTGGCGCAGTCCACGAGCGCGAATTTGAGGTCCGGGTCGCTGGCCAGCAGACGCTTGCCTTGCTCGAGATTCTCGACCGCATAGCAGCCCGCGCCGCTGTTCTCCAGGATGGACACGAACCAAGTCCGGTTGAGGCTGTCTGGATCAATGACCAGAACTCGCTGTTCGAACGGCCATCGCGTGCGCCCCGCGGGGGAGAAGCCCAGCAACATCCCGATGAGGCCGGCGCTGGCCAGCCGGGTTTCATCCGCCACTTGCAGGACGATCAGGCGGGATCCATCGACCTGAGGCTCCTGCGAACGCACATACCAGCGGGTCGGCCGGGGAGTCAGTGGCCGGGTGGCCACCCAACGGTCGTTGGCCGCGTCCAAATCGGGTACCGCGTCGGCATGGAAAAGACTGACGAAACGCTCAGGCTGCTGACGGGGCGCAAGCGTAGCGAGCATGTCGGTCGCGCGCTCGTTGGCGTTGACGATTCGACCGGCGCGGTTCACCAGTAGTACGGCCAGCGAGCCGAAATGCTGCGTGGTTTCTTCGTGATGCTCCGTCCGAGCCACAGCTTGCCGGAGCCGCTCCAGGCCAAACGGTTTCTCGATGAAGTCGAGGATGTGACTCTTCGCCGCCTCCGAGCGAAGGTGCTCCGAAGGGAAAGCGGTCATCAACAAAGCTCGGATTTCAGGCCAGACTGCGTGCAGAACCTGGACGACGTGTAACCCGTGAATGTCATCGCGGAGCATCCAATCCGTCAGCAGGACGTCGGGTCGGAGGCGCGTTCCCATATCAATCGCTTCGCGCCCGTTGGCAGCCGTTCTGACCTCGTGGCCCTCGTTGCTCAGCGCAAGCTGCAGATGGCGGCGGTAGGCGTCCTCGTCGTCCACAACCAAGATGCGCGACATGCCGGCGCTCCGGGGGCAGGGTAAGCCAGAGCGATCTTGAAGGTCGACCCGCCACCTGTGTCGGGTTGCTCTGGATGTCTGATGGCCCGCATCAGTCCCTATCATACCGCCGTCCGTGGCGAGCTTCACACGGATTCCCGCTGATTCTGACGGGGTTGCGCAAATAGGGTATACACCCCATCCAATAAGGGGTACATAAAGCTCCTCTTTATCAGGGGGTGCTCCATTTTTATAGTAAGCGGGTCCGCGGGCGGACGATACCGGCAGAGGTTTTCGCGTTACCAGGCGGGTAGCTCGCCGAAGATTTCCTCGACGACATCCTTGAGCGTAACCAGGCCCACAAATCCGTGCCTGGGGTCGGTGATGATGGCCATTTTGCCTTCCGATTCGCGCAGTTGGACCAAGGCGCTGGCCGCCGATGTGCTGGCCGTGAGGGTCAGCGGCGGTTGCAGGCAGGGCTCGACGGGCCTTTCAGCCTCACAGGCCAGTACCTCCTGCACGCTCACGATGCCCACGATGGTTTGGCGATCTGGTCCGATGACCGGCAGGCGGGAGTGCGGGCTTCCGCGGACTATTCGCTCGAATTGCCTTCGATCACAACGGATGGGGACAGTCACCGCTCGCCGACGCGGCACCATGATCGCTCCCACCCGGACGTTCGCCAGGTTCATGACTCGCTCGATGAACTGCGTTTGCTCGAGGGTCAGTCCGCCGTGGGCCGCCCCCTCGTGCAGCAGGCCGATCACCTCCGCCCGCGCACTTCGCAAGCCGTCCCCGTGATCGTGCCCCGTTATTCGCACCACGGCGTTAGCCATTCGCTGCAACAGCCACAGGATCCCCGTGCACCGAAACAGCAGTACGGTGCTGTTCAGGAGACGGGCGCTGCGGCTCATGAGTCGGTCGGTATCCACCTGGTACCAGTTTTTTGGAATGATATCGCCGAAGACGAACACGACTGGGGCTAAGACGGCGGCGATGACGAATTCGGCCCGGGTCTCGGAGATGCGAAAGGTCTCGACGATCAGCGAGGCCGCACACACGGTCAACAGGTAGTTCACCAAGTTGTTGCCCAGCAGCAGGGCCAGGACCGTTTCCTGCGGGTGCTGGGTCAGGCGATGCAGGGACCGGACGCTCCGGGTGGGGTTGCGCTCGGCCTGCAGGCGGAGGCGGAGGCGGTTCATGCGATAGAGGCCCATCTCCGCTCCGCTGTAGAAGGCGCTGCCCAGCAGGAACAGCATGGACGCGGCCAACCAGAATGGGGCCATCATGGCACCTCCGCCTGTTGCGCGGCCAGCTCCACGCCTACCCAGGCCACTCGCCGGCCCTGCAGGGACTCGACAGTCAGCAGCAGGTTGCCCAGCCGCACTTGGTCGCCGATCGCCGGTAGCCGACCGAGGTGCGCCACGATCAGCCCGCCGAGCGTTGTGACCCGCTCGTCGATCTGACGAACCGCGAACTGCTCCGCCCATGCCCGGATGTTCACTCGGCCCGACACGCGGTAGTGACGCTCGTCGATCGGTTCCCACAGAGGCTGCTCGCCCTCGTCCTCGGTGGACAACTCGCCGACGATTTGTCCCGCGACGTCCTCGATGGTCACCAGCCCCACGACGCCGCCGTACTCGTCGACCACCACCGCCAACTGGGTATGCGTTTCGCGGAAGTGACTCAGCAGATGGGTCAGGCGAGCCACGTCGGGGACGAATTGCACCGGCTTGACCAGTTCCTCCAGCTTCGCCTGGCGATTGAGAAACAGATCCCTTGCGTAGACCAGCCCGACGACATGGTCCACGTCCATGTCGTACACGGGGATTTTGGAGAGGCACTGCTGGGCCATGACACGGCGCAATTCCTCCGGGTCGTCGTGGATCTCGAAAGTGATCATGTCTACTCGCGGCACCATCACGTCGTGTACCTTGCGTTCATGAAGCTGGATGACGCCGTTGAGCATGGCGTTTTCGTCGGCGTCGATGATCCTCCGTTGCTCGGACATCTCGACCAGGGCGCGCAGCTCCTCAACGGTGACCTCCTGGTGTGGCCTGGCGCCGCCGACGGTCAGTCGAGTGAGCGGCTCGATGAGCAGTGAGTTGAGCACGACGGTTACCGGCGTCAGGACGAACTGGCAGAGCCGGACGGCGGGGACGATCTTGGGCGCCAGTTGTGTGCGCATCACGATCGCGGTTCCTTTGGGCAGAATCTCCCCAAAGAGCGTGACCAGCACGGGGGATATCAAGCCTAGCAGCGGGGCGGCGATGCTGTCCGCTCCCGCCAGTCGCTGAAAGAACGCGAGACTGGTCGCGAAGATGAACATATTGACGGTGTTGTTGCCCACCATCAGGGTCAGCAAGACCTGGCGAGGGCGCTGCATCACCGTGGCCACCAGCCGGGACGAGCCGCGCCGGGATTGCTGGAAGCGGTGCAGTTCGTGGCGGGTCAGAGCGAAGAGAGCCGTCTCGGCCCCGCTGAAGAAGGCCGAGCAGACCAGTAGAACAGCAAGAAGAATGACCTCCATGATCATAAACGCGAGCCTGTGTGTCGCGAGCTGGCCAGAAGTCGCGCCGCTCGCGTTCAGTTGTGCTCAGTGTATCCGATCGGCCGGACACCACAACAGACCCCTGGCCTCTCCCGCGAGGTTGTCCGAGCTTGCGGTGGGCTTGCACATTCGGTGCCGTGCCCGCATCATCATCGCGCATGCTACCGAGGATGATGCACATTCTGGACACCGACGCCCCGGAAGACGCGGTCCATGCGCTGTCTATGCTGTTGCCGGCGCTCTCTGCTTTGGGTGTGCGACAGCAGGTGGCGGTCATTGGCGCCAAACCGGCGGGTTTGGCCATCCCCTCACCGGTGCCCAGTCACCATCTGCCGGCCCGTTCAGGGCTGCCGTGGGCCTCATGGCGTCGGTTTGAGCGACTTCTACGCGGCTGCGGTCCGGAGGTGATCCATGCTTGGTCCGCCCGCTCGTTGACCCGCACCGCTGCCGTTTGGGGCGGTCGGGTCCCGTTGATCGTCACCGCCGCGGACAAGATCGAGGCCGACCATATCCACGATTGGTGGCGAACGGGCCACAGCGGCCGGTTTCGGGTCGTCTGCGGTGGGCCGAGCATTCGAAGGCATCTGCTTGATCGATGGCAGATGCCCGCGCACCTCGCCGTGTTCATTGCCCCAGGCATCGGCATCAGCGACTCATCGCCCTCCGCCCGCCGGGCTTTGCGTGAGCGCCTGGCTCTGCCCGAGTCGGCAGTGGTGTTGGCCACCGCCTCGCCGCCATCGCGACCGGGCGGGCAGTTTCAAGCCGTGTGGGCGGCCGGCATCCTTCGGCAGGTCTGGCCGGACGTGCACTTGGTGGTTCCTGGTCGCTCCAGGGAGCAGGCCCGCATCCGGCGACTGATCAACACCATCTACTGTCCGGAGGTATTCACGCTGGTCGGCGAAAGCCTCTCGCCCGCGGAGGTTCTCGCCCTCGCGGACTGCCTGGTGTTCCCCGCCAAGGGTGACGTGGGTTCGCTCTGGCCGGCTTGGGCGATGGCGGCTGGCGTGTCGGTCTTCGCTTCCGCGATTTCTCCGGCGGCGGATTGGATCATCCACCAACGCACCGGCTTCCTTTGTCCGTCCGGCACCCCTCATGCCTTGGCCTCTCTGATCCACGAGACCCTCCGATCCCATGAGACCGTGAGTTCATGTGTCGCGACGGCTCAGCGTCAGGCTCGGCGGGTGTTCGATCTTCCACGGTGTGCCGAGAGTCACTTGGCCCTCTATCGTCACTTGGCCACCGGCGGAGATGTCCCCCTTCCACGGGCTGTCGCTCAAGCCGCCGACGAATGCTGCATGCTTGACGAGTGAGATGATGTGTGTGCCGATACGGATGCGCGCAGAAAAAGCGCGCATTAGAGTCTGCCAGCGCGGCGCGACGCTTGGCCCGCCCGCTGCTCAGTGAGTGATGGCGATACCCGGCCTGGCAGGAGTGGTCCTACCCGTTGAGCGGCAGTGTTCACAGTACTTCAACCAGGGGACTTCCTGCAGGACCGCCCTCGAAATAAGATGACCGTCGACCACGCATTGCCCGTAGGTACTGGCTGACATGCGATGAAGGGCCTCGTCGATTTCCCGCAGAATCGAGCGTTTTTCGGCGATGGTCCGCTGGGTCACGGCCGCGGCCCAGTTCGCTTCCGAAATCATCGAGCCCGTGGTCGGGCCCGCACCGGGGGCTTGGGGCGGCCGCGTGCGCTCCAGTCGCTCGATCTCGTCAACCAGGCGATCACGGTTGTAGTCGAGAACCCGCCGCAGCCCCTGAAGCTCCTGATGGTCGAGCCACGCAGATGCGCGCCCATCCTCAATAGGGATGGGCGCTTCCACTTGCGAGGTACTGTCCGACAGCGTTGTGTCGTCTGTTTCATCATCCATCGCGATCCTCCGCATCAGTCACTGTTTGATATTTCCTCATTGCCGCACGGTTTCGCATGCCGCCGGTGAAGCTGAAGTTGCCGCACCAAGCGTCTTTACGCGAAAACCGGCTTGTTGAACGCGGCATTAAGCCGCTCCCTCCTCCAGACGCCGAGCGTATTCGATGCAGTACTTGGCCCACGGGATGGCCCTCAGCCGGGCTTTGGTGATCGGCTTTCCCGTTGCTTCACACGTGCCGTAGGTCCGATCGTGGATCCGCTGGAGCGCTTCGTCGATTTGCCGCAGAAGCTGGGATTTGTTGTCGGCAAGATCGAACGTTAGGGCCTGCTCCCAGGCGTCGACACCGGCGTCGGCCGAATCAGCGGAGCGGTCAAACGGGTCGTGTTGCGATTGGGCCGGATCCGCTGTCCGCTGGTACAAGTGGACCACGTCCGCCACAAGCTCCCGGCGTTTGTCCAGCAATGCCTGCCGGAACTCTGCCAGCTCCGCCGCTCTGAAACGCACTCGACGTCGTGTTGTTCTGTTCGCCGCTCTCATCATCGCCGCTCGCTTTTCTTCCACACATCCTCCGAGGCCCCGCGGCCGGGGCGTCGTTGACCCCGGCCTACGGAGCCTCGATGACTCTTCTCCAACAACAACTCCCCAAACCGTTACCGTCCTTGTTTCCTCATTACGGAGGCGAACGCATCGAGCCGCCCGCCAGGATCCGGCCGCCCCGCGGCAGTCGGAGCAGGCCAAGCGTCCCTGTGCCTCGCCCTTCGAACTCATCCGTACGCCCGCTTACGCGGGGGTACAGCAGGCGTCCCCGAACGCCGATCCACCGCACTTCGGCAAGGGCCGCGGATCGGTCGCCCCTCAACGGCCTTGTGCACCGCAGCATCTCTTTCTGATGGGTCCTCATGGCTCAGCTCCTCCTGTTCTGGCCTCAGGCGGGCCCAAGTGTCAGCCTCCCCGTTTCTCCGGCGGGTGATGACTCGGCCGGTGTTCGTCCGCTCGAGTCTTGCCCTGCCTGTCGACGCGATAAGGTATAGCACCCCCTGTGCCAACGGCTTCGTTATTCTCCGAAATTCGTAATGTCTTGCTACGGAAAACGTTACGATTAGCACAGTCGCATTGGCAGGGGGGCGATCCGACTAAAGAGAGACCGTCATGGGCATTCAGTCCCCATGGTGGCTATTTTCTAGTCATGCGAGATGGAAGTGCGCACATGGATACCCAGGGCGGCCATTTTCTTGCGAAGCGTGGTCCGGGTGATGCCCAGAAGACGGGCGGCCGGAGCCAGTTGGCCGGAGGTCTCTTCAAGGCAAGCCTGGATGACTTCACGTTCCGCCAGCTCGATGATCCGGCGATGGATTTTGCCGTGGAGGGATTTGTGGGCGAGCAGGCGCCGGCAGGATCGTCGCAGGGTTTCGGATCGGGCCTGGTCTTCCTCGACGACAGGTGGGGGGGCGGCCGGTGCGGCGGTGCGGACGCTTTCCGGCAGGAAATCCAGCAGGAAGACATTGCCTCGCGAGACCACGAGCGAGGCTTTGATGACGTTTTCCAGCTCGCGGACGTTGCCGGGCCAGGGGTAGCTGAGCAGGGCGGGCAGGACTTCGGGAGCGAACCGCCGGATGTGGGTGCCGAACTGCGGGTTGAACCGCCGCACGAAATGGTGGGCGAGCAGCACGACGTCGACCTCTCGGTCGCGCAGAGGCGGCAGATCGATCGAGGTGACCTTCAGGCGGTAGTAGAGATCCTGCCGGAATCGTCGTTCGGTGATCAGGGTCTCGAGGGGTTGGTTGGTGGCGGCCAGGATGCGGACATCCGAACGAACCGTCTCGGCGGAACCGAGACGTTGGAAACTGCCGTCCTGCAGCACGCGGAGCAACTTGGCTTGGGTGGCCAGCGGCAGGTCGCCGATTTCGTCGAGAAAGAGCGTGCCGCCGTCGCACTGCTCGAACTTGCCGATTCGGCGGATGTCCGCTCCGGTGAACGCCCCCTTCTCGTGCCCGAAGAGTTCGCTTTCCAGGAGCGTTTCGGGGATGGCCGCGCAGTTGACCGCGAGGAAGGGTTGGTCCTTTCGACGGCTGTGCTGGTAGAGGGCTTTGGCGACGAGTTCCTTGCCTGTGCCGCTTTCGCCGGTGATGAGTACGTTGACGTCGCGCGCCGCCAGCAGCCCGATGAGCTTGAACACCTCGTGCATGCCTGGCGATTGCCCGATGATGTGGTCGGCCGGCCGTTCGAGCTCGTCTTTCTCGTAGACGGTGGGCACGTTCATGTCGCGGCTGATGCTTCGGGCGGCGGCGAGATGATTGACGAGTTCGTTATCTTGCAGGGGCTTGAGCAGGTAGTCGATGGCCCCGTGCTTCATGGCGTCGATGGCTTGGTTGCTGCGGGCGTGCTCGGCCAGCAAGATGGTGCAGAGGCGAGGCCAGCGTCGGCGAAACTCGGCGAAAGTGGTCATCGTCACAGCGCCCGGTTGGTGGACATCGAGCAGGACGACGTCCGGCGAGCGAGCGGCGATGGCTTGGCTAATTTCCTCGTCGCCGCAGGCGATCACCGCCGTGAGGTTGAGCTGTGCGCAGGCTTTCTGTACCTGCTTCTGCACGTGGAAATCGACGCTGATAAGGAGCACACGGCCGTCCATGAGGGCATCGTAACCGGCTTGTCGGTTGATGCAAACTCAAGCGGCTTTGCACGTCCGCGTGTGTGGCCCTATTCTGGGTGTGTGCACGGGTTTTGCGGTGAGGACTTGTCACCGGCGCGGTGGGGGACCTCTTGTTGCGGTCGTGTAGGAGGTAATGCCGGCCGGCGGCTCGGTGCAACGACGGCGTGGGAGATCACCAATGCCCGCGATCAAGGATGATGCCCTGGTGCTGCGCAGGCTCGATTACTCGGAGTCTTCGCAGATACTGGTTGTCTTGACTCGCACCCACGGGCTGCGCCGTCTGATTGCCAAGGGGGCGAAGCGGAGTACGAAGACGCGGTTTGTGCCCGGCATCGATCTGCTGGAGCGCGGATGGGTGGTCTTTCTGCCCGGCTCGCGCAGCGACAGCCACCTGGGAACGCTGACGGAGTGGTTGCAGACGGAGGCGTACCTGGGGCTGCGGACCGCGCTGCCGCAGTGGTATGCCGCCCAATACGCCGCCGATGTCACTGTGGCCGCGATGGAGGAGGCAGAGCCGCACGTGGACCTCTTCGATGCCCTGGCTGGACTGTTGGGGGCGCTATCCGCGGGCCGGTCGCCGTTGCCCGAGGTGGTCGGCTACCAGTGCGCGCTTCTGCGGTCGCTCGGCCTGTGGCCGGACCTGAGCCGATGCGTGCTCTGCGATCGCGTCGCCCCGCCGGGCCGGGCCGCGTACTACGGCTTTCACCAGGGTGGCTTGGTGTGCAGCCAGTGCGTGCCCGCTGCCGGGCAAGTCCGCAAAGTCGGCGCCGCTGTGCTTACCTCGCTACGCGAAAGCGACTGGCCGCCGGACACCGTCGGGCCGGCCCTGGCCCTGCTCGATGAGACGCTGCGCCACCTGATCGGCCGTGGTACGCTGCTGGCGAAGCTGGACCAAGGGAAGGTGGGGAGCAAGCAGGTATAAGAACAATGAAGCTCTGTCCCGCCACCAACAGGCTCACTCGGTTCCATCCCGAGCGAATCTCCATCACGGTCACAAGCCGGGGGCCCACAGGTACATGAACTGCGGGGTGGGGTGCGGCCAATGCTCGGGTAACGTGATATTCACCAGGTTGACTTGCGGTGCTCCGCCGGGGGCCTCGGCATAAATGTTGGGCTTCCAATCCAACGGCCGATGGTAGGTCACCACCCGGACCCGCCGAGCACCGAGCTGCTTCTTGAGCAGCGCGAGCCCGTCGCGCAGCGTGCCGATGCCGTCGACAAACCCGAGATCCATCGCTTCGCTGGCGGAGTAGACACGTCCGTCGGCCACCTCGCGGACCTGCTCGACGGTCAGGTTCTTGCGGCCGGTGGCCACCGCGACCACGAACCGTTCATAGAACTGATCGACGAGTTTCTGGAAGACTTCGCGCTCCTCCGGTTTCATCGGCCGAAATGGCGAGCCGGCATCCTTCATCGGCCCGGAGGTGACGGCGTCCGCGGTGATCCCGATCCGGGCCATGGTGCCTGAGAAGTTCACCATCTGCATGATGACGCCGATGCTCCCGGTCACCGTCGTCGGCTGGGCGATGATCTCGTCGCAGGCACAGGCGACGTAGTAGCCACCGCTGGCCGCCACGTCCATCAGCAACGCCATGACCGGACGTTGATTCTTGGTCAGGGTCTTGAACCGCAGGATTTCCGTATACATCAGATCGCTGGCGGTTACCGATCCGCCGGGCGAATTGATTCGCAAGATGACTGCCTTGACCGAAGGATCGGCGGCCGCCTTGTCGAGCTTCTCGACGAACATCGAGACAGGGTGCTCGCCCTGCCCGAACAGCGTAGGCTTGTCGCGGTTGATCAGAATGCCGTCCACGTCGATGAGCACGATTTTGGTCGGCATGAGCCCGCCTTCGTCCACCAGCACCTTTTCCCGCAGCTCCTGGTCGGCGGGCACGGGAGTGATTTTGTAAGCCGTCGGGCCACAGGCCGTGCCGGCGGTCAGCATCACCGCACCGCACAACAGAACAATCCACC
Source organism: Phycisphaerae bacterium (assembly GCA_012729395.1). Lineage (GTDB taxonomy): Bacteria > Planctomycetota > Phycisphaerae > UBA1845 > PWPN01 > JAAYDF01. Next base: position 6,169 of record JAAYDF010000368.1, on the reverse strand, counting down.
GCCGGAAATCGGGTCGCATGGTTCGCAAGGGTCTTACTCCTGGCTCGAAGCGGTTGTGGAACATCTACAAAACGCAAGGCATTGTACGAACGGCCGGTTCAGGTTGCCAGACGCCGTACCATGTGGCAAACAGTGAGAATGTGTGCTGCGCCGCGAACGCCGAGTCAACGGTAACTGGTGGATCGGACGGCCAGACCAAGGATGAAGCTCGACCATCGCCGCGTCAGCGATTCGTCGGGCGGACCGAAGTGCCGCTCAAAGAGGGCGAGTTCGTCGGCGGATGATACGGGGACGCCCGGTTGCCTCTGGCCAAGCTCGCGCAGATAGGCCGCGAGCATCTCCCCGCGCGTTCGGTGCAGGTAATGCATCAGCGACCAGGCCAAGGCGTAATCGGCCGTGCCGTGCTCACCTCGCCCGGTGAACAGACTCGAGTCGGTCAGCAGTCGTTCGAGCGGGACCAGCCGGCCGGCGGCCACCGCCTGGAGGAAATGGTCCGGCCCCAGGCCCGCTGAGGGCACTCCTCCCGCGACCGCCTCGCGGAAGTCCTGAAGACGCATTTGATTCACCCCGGCGATCCCCGCGCCCTCGGCACCGGGCTGGGTCTCGAACATCATCGCCAGCCCCTCGACCACCCATTTGGGATTCCTCGCCCCGCGGACGTGGACGCCCGCGTTGTGCAGAACCTGGTGGGCGATCTCATGCTGGATGATGGACCGGTTGACGTACTGGATCAGGTTCTCGCGGCGTTGCTCGATGCGGGCCAACCGATGGCGGGTCGACGCGATTTCCGCGGTCGCCTGCGATCGGGTGAACTGAACTCGCCGGCCGTCGGCAAACTCGACCTCGACCACCGTGCGGCGACCGCGGATCTCGCGGAGCACCTGGTTCATCTGCTCGAGGTTGGCCCGAGCCGCCGCCACCCCTTGCTGCAGCTCTATCATGCCCGGGTCGGTTGCCACATTGAAGAACGCGGATCGGTTCGTCGGCTCGTTGTACACCCCGTAGGTGTTCGCGGCGGGAAAGCCGATCGTGGCCGCGAACCGGTCGAAGTCCGACCGATCGTTGAAGAAGAGAACCGCAAGCCGCCGCGACGGACGGTGCGCATCGATCGTGCTGTGCCCACAGAAACGATAGATGGCCGAGTAGGTCCGCTCCAGCCGCTGCGTCAGATCGTCCGACAGGGCCTGAGCCACGTTGTGAGCCACCACGAAATGGGGAGTCCGTTTGATGGCGAAACCCTCACCCACCTCGCGAATCAGGGCCGCCTCCTGGGCCTCGTCGATGGGGATCGCCTCCTCGACCGGAGTGGGCACCGTCTCCGCTGGCGCGGTCGTCGTCTCGGCCAGATCGCCGGCGTCGCGGGCCACAGTTCTGCCGGCAACCGCATCCGCACGGGCCACCGCGACTGCCGACCAAAGCGCCAGACCGGCCCACCATCCCAGCCATCGAAGCAACGCAAGATCCCTCATCGCAATCCATTATACGGCCACAGCTGGCCCGCGGCGGCACGAACCTTAGCCGCGAGCAGCATGCGAACCACGCCACGAGGAGTTGCGAAAAGGAGATGCTTCGCGAGCAAACCCAGCTACCGGCTTGCCGCTTCGCGGGATAACCACAAAACCCGCTGGCATGAGTCCCTGCCGGCAACCCGCCGCACTTGGCAACGAGCCCGATTCGGGCGATATTGCCGCCATGGCTTCAAGACTCGTAGAGAAGGAAGTGGGTTCAATCCGCCTGCAAGGCTTCAGCTTGGCCGGCGAGGAGACGGTCATCGTGGCCCCGGAACTGGGCGTCGCCTTCGACGTCGGCCGGGCGCCACGCGAGATCATCTCCATCGACCATGTCTGTCTCAGCCACGGGCACATGGACCACTCCGCGGGACTGGCGTACTACTTCTCGCAACGCAACTTTCAGGGCATGCCGCCGGGCTGCGTTCTGGCCCATCACAAGTTGGTGCCGGCCATCCAGGATCTGCTCGCCGTCTGGGGGCGGATCGAGGGGCACGTCTCCCCGGGGCAGATTGTCGGCGTGGACGAGGACGAGGACTTCGAGGTCCGCCGTGGGCTGGTAGTCCGGCCGTTCCGCGTCCGGCACCCGGGGCCGACCCTGGGCTTCTCGCTGATCGAGGTGCGCAAGAAGCTCAAGCCCGAATACGCGGATTACTCGGGCCCGCAGATCGTCGCCCTGAAGAAGGCCGGCGAGACCATCGAGTACCGGCTGGAGATCCCCCGCGTCGCCTATTGCGGCGACACTCGGCTTGGCGATTTCCTCGACCACGACCACGTGCGCAACGCCGAGGTGTTGCTCTTCGAGTGCACCTTCTTCGAAGCCGACCACCTCGATCGGGCCCGTCAAGGTCAGCACATGCACGTGACCGATCTGCCGGCCCTCATGGAGCGGGTCCGTTGCCCGCACGTGGTGATCTGCCATATTACCCGACGAACACTCATGCGCGAGGCCAAGCAGATGCTGGCCAAGCTGCTGAAACCTGAGGATCTGGCGCGGATCACCGTTCTGATGGATCGGCCGCGCGATCGGCGACGAGTGCCCAACTCGCAGGAGCCATCGTCATGAACGGGAACAACGTACGGAGACTGGTTGGAGCGGTGTTACTGCTGGTCACGGCGACCGCGACAGCGGCTGACCCGCCGCTCGCCCGTTGGCGGGGAACGGATCTCGCGGGCGGAGCGGCGGCGCGGTTCGGCAGCACACATCACGGCGAGGCGGGGGTCAACTACGTCTATGCCGCGCCGACCTGCGAACATGCGAGCATGCGAGCCGAGTTTGAGCTGTCGGCCGTCGTCGCCGAGCCGGTGTTTCTGCATGTGCTGGCCCGCGACGACGACAGCTCAGCAGTCTGCCCGATCGAAATCCGGCTCAACGATGCCGTTTTGTTCGAGGGGCCGAACACCTTCGGGAAGGCCGGCTTTACGTTGAAGCGGTTCGCGATCCCCACCGGCGTGCTGAAGCTCGGCAAGAACGAACTGGCGATCATCAACCGGGCGGCGGCGGGTCAAGCGGGTATGCCGCCGTGGTTCATGGTCGCCCGGGCGGCGATCGGGTCGGCGGACTGTGACGTGAACGCTCCCCGACCGATCGAGGAGGATTTCGTGGTCCGCCTGCCGGCCGAGAGGCGTCCGGTGCCCGAGCCCGCGAAGGAAGGGCAGCGCGTGTCCGCGTTTTCCATCCGCGGGACCAAGGGGTGGGCGTGGCTGCCGGAGCAGTACCTGGCCGAGATCCCCGTCCTGGCCAAGTACAAAATGAACTTCCTGATGAACTGCTACGTGTCGATGTTCGACATCGAGAACCAAGTCTGGCATTCGGGCGAGGCCAATCGTTGGTGGGAGCCCTTGCCGGCCGAGAAGCGAAGGAAGTACGAGGGAATCGTGCGGGCCTGCCAGCGGGATGGCATCGAGTTTTGCTTCTGCATGAACCCCAACCTGACGTCGAAGCGCATCCTGGACTACGACAGCGGCCAGGATCTCGATGACCTCTGGCAGCACTACGCCTGGATGGCCGACCTGGGCGTCAACTGGTTCAGCATCGCCCTGGACGACATTTCCAAGGGCGTCGACGCCGCAGGGCAGGCCCGTGTGACTAACGAGATCCTCCGCCGGCTGCGTGCCAAGAACCCCAAGGCCCAGCTCATTTTGTGCCCGACGTATTACTGGGGCGTCGGGGAGAACGAGCGGTATCCGTGGGACACCAACGGCGAGGGCCGGGCGGCGGCGTATCTGACCGACCTGGCCGAGCATTTGCACCCGGATGTGTACTGCTTCTGGACGGGCGATAGCGTCGTGGGGCGGATCACCCGGGCCGGGGCCGAGGCCTTCAAGAGCCGGCTCAAGCACCGCCTGATCCTGTGGGACAACTACCCGGTCAACGACCAGCATCCCACGATGCACCTCGGGCCGGTCACTGGCCGCGACCGCGACCTGTGCGAGGTGATCGACGGCTACATGTCCAACCCCCTGTGCCCGCAGAACGAGATCAACCGCATCCCGCTTATCACCCAGGCGGATTACGCCTACAACCCCTGGCGTTACGACCCCGCCCGGGCGATCGGACAGGCGATCCTGCACTTGAGCGAAACGCCCGAGCAACGGCAGGCCCTCAAGGATCTTGTCGAGCTGTACCCCGGCATGCTGGTCTACAACAAAGGCCCCAACTGGAACCCGCTGGTGGCGAGGTTCAACGAGATCGTCAGCGTCCCGCACTCGCGGTACATCGCCGCCGCCTATCTGCGACACGCCGAGGACGTCGCCGCCCGGCTGGATGCCGCCTTCCCCGACCGGTTCAAGGACGCGGTCAAGCTGTTGCGAACCAACATCGAAACGATGAGAACCTCGTACGCCGCCCAATACGGACGGTAGCGGTCGCCCCCGCGGCAATTGCCCCCCGTGGCGACCGGCGGGCGGTCTTCACCTGGGCCGGTGGGCATAGCATTCCTGATGCGTACGCTGCCGCATTCGTGGCCAGGGAAACCCAAAGAGTTCTAAAAGGCATCTAGTCTAAGAAGAAACCCGTGACCGTTTTGTCTCCATCTTTGTCTGTATCTTCCAAGCGATAGCCGCGCTAAGGCTGGCCAGCGTGATCACATGCACCGGGAAGAGAACAGCGAACATCCGCCCCGTATCTGCGGCGACCAACGACACAAGCGTAGCTCCGCAGAGAAGGGCGGCATAGGCCACCCGCACGGGGACACATCGCTCTTGCGGAAGACACCAGAGCCCGGCCACAGATAGGAGCCATACAGCCCCCCAGGCTTTGACAATTTCCATCACTCCTTGCCATGGATTGGCGAGCATGCCTTGGCCGGAGACGGTCAGTAATGCCTGCGGCGACTCGGCCTCGGCTCCCAGGATGTAGCGTGGAACCAGCAACGCCGCGGCGGAGACCACGAGCAACAGAACACTGTGTCGCCATCCCCGGCGAATCGCCCAGACGGGCACCGCGACGATCGTGGTTTCCCGCGTCAGGATTCCAAGCACGGCGGCGGCAAGGAAAAGGGCGAACGAGTCGCGAAACAGGGCATACACCATCACGCCAAGCATGAAAAGCGCCAGGGCATCGGTGAGAAAAGGGTTGTGATAGCTGTAGAGATGGCATGGTGACGCCCACGCAAGCACCAGCCCGAGCATCGAGGAGATCACGCCCAGCCCTGCGTTTTTGCACGCCAGAAGGGCGACCACGTAGGTGAGACACAGGCTCACGTAGGTCACGCACCGCAGAGCGTCGGTCGGCGACAGCGGCAGCAGGCCGGCGAGAAACGGCGCAAGGACACGGTACCTGAACGGCGATCGTGCGGCGGTCCAATCTCCTTCGACCATCGCGATGTAGTCCAGCGAGTCACCACGAATGGTCATGGTCTCGTTCGGACCGTCGTGAACCCTCTGGGGTACGAGCAGGTGCCCCAAGGCAACGAGCAGCAGCGAGATGGCAACACATCGACTCAAAACTCGCTCCCGGCCGGTGGCTTCTGATGGATGATTCGCCGCGATGCCATGACCGCTGGTTGCGTCGCTGTGGGTTGCCCCCTCCGCCCGGCGGACGCGCGGCAGCGACCGGATGGCGATAAACTACATATGAGGTGTCTGTTGAGTCAATCACATCTTCATGCCGGGGCCGCTTGCTTGACTGGGCGATGTCGGTAGAATAGCGCCTCGTCAGTAGGGTGGGTCGAGGTAGTTCTCGGCCGGCAAGTTGACAAGCCGAAGTGGCGGAATTGGCAGACGCGCGGGATTCAAAATCCCGTCCCCGATACCGTAAATCCCTGCAAACAAAGCACTTGTGAAAACGAGCCCCCCGCGGGCGCTTATCTGGGCGCTTATCTCGGCGAATTGCCCCCCGAACTGGCCCCCGTGGTGGACTCGTGGGGCACCCTGCCCGAACACGTTAAGGCGGCAATCCTGGCACTCGTGGCCACGGCAAACGCCCCCGGCAAAGGGGGTGCCCGGTGACTTGCACTTGTGGTGTTGACGTAACCGAAACCCCCCACGGCGCCCCCGTGGCGGGGGGTTTTGGCAACGCCCCCCCCCGGACAAGGGGGGTTTTGGCAACACCCCCGAACTGCAACGCGAGCGCCCAGCGGCTGGGGTGCGGGGCTGGCCCCCCCGGCCCCGGCTGGCTGGGGAAGGGGGTGGCGATTGAGTAACCGACGCTGGGAAAT
>JAAYDF010000367.1 GCA_012729395.1 Phycisphaerae bacterium | reverse complement strand
TATTTTGAAGTATTTTACATGCCAACATTTCGGCACCAGAATTTCTCTCCCGCGCACAAAAAAAGCCCTGATTCCGTGCGGTTGCACAAGAACTAGGGCTATGACCAAAAAGGGAACTTCAGACTAAGCCGCTGCGCGGCAGCGTTGGCAGCCGGAAGACGAAGCCAGCCCAGTCAGTGATGGCTGGGCTTTTTTCGTGCGCCGGGGGCGGACAGCGTAGTGAATGGGGAGACTGGAAGGTCGTGTCTGTTCTTCCGGTTTTCCACTTTCACAAGGAGCTGTCGTCATGACTCCCCTACGCGCCAAGATGATCCGGGAATTGGAGCTGCATCGCAAGTCCCCTCGCACGGTCGAGGCGTATGTCACGGCCGTGGCCCAGTTGGCCCAGCACTTTGGTCGTTCGCCCGAGCAGATCTCGGTCGAGGAGGTCCGTGACTTCCTGCACTATCTGATCACGGAGCGGCGGGTGGCCTTCAGCACCTGCAATCAGAAGATGTGCGGGATCGTGTTCTTGTACCGACATGTCCTCGGACAGCCGGATTTTCACTTGCGCGTGCCTGCCAAGCGGTCCGGCCGGCTACCGGAGCCCTTGGCGCGGGGCGAGATCGCACGCTTGTTCGAGGCCAGCGAGAACCGCAAGCAGCGGACGCTGCTGATGACGGCTTACGGTGGGGGCTTTCGGGTTTCGGAGTTGGTCCAGCTGGAGCCCCGCGACATTCACACCGAGCGGATGTTGATCCGCATCGATCAGGGGAAGGGTCGCAAGGACCGCTACACGCTGCTCTCGCCGCAATTGTTGGAGGAACTTCGCGCCTACTGGCGGGAGTATCGCCCGCAGCGGTGGCTGTTTGAGGGCGCCAAACCGGGTCAGCATCTGGCGGCCGACAGCGCGGGCAGGCTCTTCGATCGGGCCAAGCTTCGCGCCGGAATCCAGCACGGACATGGAATCCACAGCCTGCGTCATTCGTTTGCAACCCATTTGATGGAGGCGGGCGTGCCGTTGCCGGTGATCCAGCGGCTGATGGGGCACACCAGCTTGAGCGGAACGAGCGGGCCTTGCTGGATCTGCTATTCGACTCGGCGGCCGAAACCCTGTTGACGTTTGGCCGTGAGCACTTCGGGGGCAAGGTGGGTTTCACGCTCGTACTGCACACTTGGGACCAGCGGTTGCGGGGCCACTTTCATCTGCACGGCCTGATGCCTGCAGGCGCGTTGTCGGCGGACGGGTCGCGGTGGATCGCCGGGGGCCGCGGGTTCCTGTTTCCGGTGCATGGGCTGAGCAAGATGTTTCGGGGCAAGTACCTGGACGGCCTGGCGGACTTGCTGGTCGCAGGCCGGCTGGATCTCCCGCCGCAACTGGCCCGTTTGAGCGACGAGGCGCATCGCCGCCACTGGTTGCGGTGGTGCCGCAAGCGGTCTTGGGTGGTGTATTCGCAGGCGCCGTTTGCGGGTCCGCGCAAGCTGGTGGACTACCTGGGCCGCTACACGCATCGGACGGCGATTGGCAATCAGCGGCTGATCAGCTGTGCCGACGGCCAGGTCACCTTTCGTTACCGCGACCGGGGCGACGGCGACCGGGTGAAGCTGGAGACGCTTCCGGCCGAGGAATTCCTGGGCCGCTTCCTGCAGCACGTGTTGCCGGACAGTTTCTATCGCGTCCGGCATTACGGCCTGCTGGCCAATTGCGTTAAGAAAGAACTCCTGGTCCGCTGTCGGCGGATGCTGGGGGCCGGGCTGCGTCGGCCGGAGGAGCACGGCCCGCGCACGGCCGCCGAGTGGATGCGGCACCTGTTAGGCGTGGACGTGACGCGGTGCCCGTGTTGCAGCGAACCGTTGGAGCGTGAACCACTGCCGACCCCGCGTCCGGGCCCCCGACCCCACCTACGCACCCGAACCGTACCCGGAGTTCGAAGCTTGGAACAGTTCCTGAATCGAGGTCTGTGGCTGGGACACCCCACGTGGCTGCGTGATATTTTCAAGGCGTGCGACCCACGTCCCCGAGGATGGTCTGCGCCGGCTCCTGTCCCCGAGGCCGCCCCCGCCGCCTCGAGCCCACTTTCTGCCGGCCATCCGCGTCCGCCGCCGCCCGCTTCACACCCGCCCCCCTCGGCCGACCCGCCGCAAATCGCCCATTCCTGATTCCCTTTCCAACGGCCATCGAATAGAATCACCAAGAAAGATGAGCCGCGGGCCGTGTACCCGCTCCGCGGCTCAGTTCAACTGGGTTTTATCTCGCCCGCTCCCAGCGACCGCGTGCCCGCTGCAAGGCCGCGCCAGCGGGGGAGCGGGCGAGATAAAACCCTACACGTTCGCTGGGTCAGCCGCGCATCCGTTCCCGATCTCATCCCGCTTCCGGGCCGCCGGGGACGAGCACGTCCGCATCTCGATGGCTCCCGACCGATGCCCGTCCGCGACTCGGGTCGCCCTGTCGTGACCTGGATGGGCGTGCCTCCGTCGGCACTAGGGACACCGCCGCCGATGCGCTCCGCGTCCTCTGATCGCTCGTCCAGGAACCCTGCTGGATCTCACCGCGAATCACGCGCGCATCCTCCTCCCCGCCGCCGTCCTCGCGTGCCCTTCGACGCTCCTCATCTCATCGCGGCCGCCGCCGGCCCTCACCCCGACTCGCTACGGTCGTGTCGAGCGCTTACAAAAAGACCGCCCACGTCGGCTCCGTACCGGCACAGCACAGTGTATTGTCTGCAAGATTGAATGTTGCATGGTAGTGGCTACGACTATACGAGACCTGATCTTTGCGACGAACTCGACGTAACCCTCTTCTGCTTATGCCCTTCCGGCGACTTCGCGTTGCGGGAGCCAACCCCGGACGTGCTGCCGCAGGCAGCCGTGCTACCAAAAGGATCGAGAAAGCGACGGTCGGCAACCTCGCCTGGAGCGGCGCGTGCTTGTTTTTCACGGGGATGGGAAGCGAACGACGACAGGTGGATCTGAGTGCGTCTGCATTTCCCGACGTGCGGTGTGTTGGCGTTGGTTCCGCGAAGCAGTCTTGTGGATTTGCCACCATTCATTCGGTGGGTGTGCAAGCATCTGCACGTGGCTCTCCCGCCTCTGAACAACCATGTATTTGGGGTGGGCATCGGTGATTGCGACTGGGACCGTTGGTCCTTGTCTCACGCCACGATCTTCGCCCTTAACCAACGCCATTGCTCACGGAACCCAATGGCCGTCTCAGCACTCGGCCAAATTGCAGAATCAGGCCCTTCCTGGATTCGCAGGAAAAGTTGTCTGGGATATGGAATACGGCTT
>JAAYDF010000037.1 GCA_012729395.1 Phycisphaerae bacterium | reverse complement strand
GCCATACGTCAATCATTGGACTCATCCCGTCCTTCGCCCTTGCCCTCGCCCGGGTCCACCGTCAATTAGCGTCTGACCCTGCTTCTGTCCCGCGAATCCTGCAAGCGAGCCGGGGACGCAAGTCCCCGGGTGGCGCCCCTCGCCAAACCATCTGCTCCACGGGATCGGCGATGTCGCATTCCAGAAACGAACCTGTCCGGTTCCCAATCTCAATCGCTCTGGCAGTTCGAGGCATGGCCAGGAACATATCATCGACCACAACGAATGCCACTAATCAGTGCTGGCCCCTTTTACGGAGAAGAACACACGCCGGTCTTTTCTCTGTGTTCTCGGTGACTCCGTGGTGCACTCAATAGCGCCAGCCGGGCGGTCCACCTCGCATCGGCATTCATCCGCGTTCATCCGCGTTTACTCGTCTCGACGTAGCAAGGCGGAGCCGGATCTGTGGTTCCCAACTCTTCCAAGACTCGCTTCCAGGTGTCGTTCGACCCAGCGGCGCTCGACGGGCAGGCGACGCTCTCCTGCGTGGGCTCAGTCCACAGGGCCTCAATGAAAGGTTTCAGTGACTCCGCTCATTCACATCCCCCTTTCCCAGGCTGCTTGGCGCAAACCCCTTTTCTCCGCCTTTTTGCCGTCCCCCAGCCGTTTTACCGTTCCGTTTTATCGTTCGGTTCCCCCGCACTCGGGACATCTGCCGGATGTATTTCCACGAAGATCGTAGCCGCACTGAACGCATCGCCCAGACCTTCTGCGGGATGCAAGGAGGCGTCGACTCCATGCTACATAGCCCACCAGCGGTACCGTTGCGGCGATCGCACAGAAGCTCAGAGGTATAAACAGAGCCCAGTCCCTCTTGATCCACAGTAACCCAGACAATGTAACCTTGACTTGCGCCATGACCAACTGATTGTCAGATACCCCAATCAACATGCCCTTACTACCACTCGCCGGAGCGTCCCTCTGTGGAGGAGTATCGATCCCCCACGAGGGCATGGGGGCGCGTTCTACATAGGGCAAGACAAGAAGCCCCCGCCTCCCCGGTCGCCGAAAGTCACGCAGATAGGTAGTCAGATCACAGTCACAGCGTGACGCTAGAATGGTCGAAATTCGATCGTCCCCCTGGAAGAAGAGAAGCCCAGGCTCTGTGTCGTACTTGCACCAGAGCACCACAAGAAGCGTCATCCACAGGGCCCATACCAGCGTGAGCTTCACGTTCTTCGAGCCTGGCATTGTGTTGGACCCCTGCATCAAGATTCCAGTAAACCCTAACGGTCCCTACGACATTGTCGCCACATGGGGGTTGTGTCTATCCTGTTTTCAGAAACATCCCCTATGATGGGGCCGAGCTCGTCGCCGGACAACACTTCCTTCTGCATACCACCGCCTGAACAACGGCTGTGTAACCATGGTGAAGGGTCTTAGGGGTTGAGAAGGGGCCCTTAAAATCAAAAGCCTTTCTCCAATGCTCCTGTAACTCAACGGTTTCGGCTGCTATCTTGCCAATATACTCGTATTGTGGATCAGCTGCTTCATTGAAGTTCACTGTGTGCGTAACGCTCTTGCCGTGCGTCCAGCTTTTCCCGAACTGGAATATATACCCGAGCCCAGCCGTAGTGGACCACTCCCGGTAAAAGGATACTGCGGAGTTACCGCTGAGGCCACGGCCACAGCCCCCCTGGACGCCCCCTCGTACCAGCTCCCAAGACTTCTTGGTGCGCCGTTGAAACTGAACGAGCGTAAAAACAATATAGCCCATGCGGTCGTCCCCCCAGTCGGAATACGTGGGCGGAGCGGTCGGACCAGCAACAAGCACCCATCCCTCTTCACACCAGCCGTAGGGGTCTTCATCGTCCCCAGAAGGCTGTGTGGCCTGTAGACCTACGGGGTCTATCCAAATCACCGCTGCATTCCCCACATAGGAGAAGAGTAGCAGCTCATCCGCTTCGTCGATCGGATCCCTACTCATCCACCGCCCCAGCCGCGGCGAGTAGTAGCGGTGGCCCCAGTACCCCAGTCCCGTTTCCGCGTCGAACCACTTGGTGGAGAAGCGGAAGGGGTTGGCGATGGTGTCCGTCCAGTTGACGAGTTGGCCGTACGGGTCGTACTCGTAGTGGGCGGCGGGAGTGGCGTTGACCGTCGGGCCGGTGGCGTCGTAGGCGAGGAGTTGGCCGACGTTGCCGTTGCTGTCGTAGAAGTACCAGTGGCGCAGCGGGTCGCCTACGGCCTGCGGGGCTTCGACGGCGAGGAGGCCGCCGATTCCGCCGGCGTTGTGGATGCCGGCGGTCGCACCGTCCGAGGGACCGCGCGGGCTGAAGCCCGCGGCTCCTTGGCTGCCCGCGGCTCCTTGGCCCGCGAGGCCGGACAGGTCCAGGCCCCAGGTGTACCGGCGGGTCACCGCGTTGCTGGCGTTGCGGTTAAGCACCAGGACCACGTTCCACCCGTCGTAGACGTACAGCTCATCGACCATCGGCGTCGATTCCCACTGCGAACCGTCCGTGTCCCAGGCGTGCGGCACCTTGCGCACCCGCCGACCCACCTTTGACTCGCTGCACCGGGCGAAGCCCGACCGTTGCTGCCGCGACAGGTCTCGCTTGGCGAGGTGCATCGTGTCAAGGGCCTATGTCATCATACCCGAACGCCACCTTCTTGGCCTCCGCCCCCGGCGAGGCCGGCTCCGCACCGATCAGCCGGTTCTCCGCGTCCCAGGAATAGACCCGCGTGCCATCCGTAGCGGTCGCCCCCCCCACCACGGCGGACAGGCTGTGGCGACCGGCGTGTAGATCCCACGTCCGCATGCGCCTTCCGTCTCTATGCCTTCTACCCCTTCTGCCTTTGTGCCTATGTGCCTTCTGCCTTTGTGCCTTTGCCCCTTCCGCCTATCCCCCTTCCGCCTTTGCACCCGTTGTGGTCGCTGTGCCTGCGCATGGACTTGCCTGTGGGCTACGGATAGCGCCCACGCCCTGTTCCTATGGGTCAGCCGGGAGACCGGCGCGGATGCGCCATCAACGCATCCTTCCGCCGATCACGGACAGGTTCCGACGATCGTCTGGTTCAGATTGTTTCTCACGGCCACGAGATCGAAGATGTTGATGCTGCCGTCGGCGCTCACGTCGCCACGATAGTTCCCCGCGACAACCGCAGCATTCAGGCTATTCCTGACAGCCACCAGGTCAAAGATGTTCGTCATCCCGTCGCCGTTCACGTCGCCGAGCAAGACCCCGAAGCAAACGGTGCTCGGGCTGGCCGTGGTACCGCCGACGCGCACGATGCCGGGGAAGGTGAGAACCAGCTTGCTGGCATCATCCACGCCCGAGAGCGTGATGGCTAGCTCCGCTCCGCTGATCGACACTTCGACGACCGCGCCGGAGGACGCGCTCACATCCGCGGTATCTAGGCCGCCGTCGCCTTCGATGTCCGTGTCGAAGGTGACAACCACCTCGGTTGGACCGCCTGACCGGCTTTCGACCCCATTGCTGAGCAGCACGTCGACAGCGAACGGCCCCGCCCCGCCGTGAACCTTGCGCGAGATCGCCGCGGCCACCTCTGGCGGGAGGCAATCATCGGCGGTGACGCTGTAGCTGAAGGTTCCGTTGGCTACGCCGTCGTCGTTGTGCCCTTGGACATGCAAATACCAATCACCCGGCGAGGAGGCCGTTAGGATCAACGCACCACCACTCCACTGCGACTCGCTGCCGGTGAAGGTGTATGCCGCGTTCTGGTCCCATGCGTACGTGTAGTAGGCCAGCGTTCCCGCTCCGAAGCCGCCAACCGCCGTCCAGGTGACATCGTCGCCGCCGCACACCGCCGTCTGGTCCGAGATCACGCTCTCGGCACCGGGCGGAGCGGAGAGCGTCGTCGTTCCACTCGTGCCGGAGTACGTGGTCTCGACACCGTCCCCATTGACTCCCTTCGCCTTGAAGATGTAGCTCGTATTCGGGCTCAGCCCGGTCTGGTTGAGACTCATCGCCTGGATCTTGGGCAGATCGGTGTCGTTCCGGGCGAACACCACTCCGGAACTGCCGGCCGTCAGATTAACCGGGCCGGAGGTGGTCACGGTCAAGCTATCGTGCGTCACCGACGAAATCGTTGGCCCGGTGGGCGTGACCTGCAACGTGTAGCGAGTCAACGCGGCCGAGTTCGTGCTGTTGTGGTCGCCATTCCATGCCCGAATCGAGCGAGTGTAGGCGGTGTTGGCGCTCAAGGATCCCTGAGTGAAGCTGGCGCTGCTCTGCCGCTGGTTCATCGGCGACACGACGGCCTCGGAGCCGCCGTTCATCAGCGCGAACCCGAATTGGTTGTTGTCCGAGGCCGCATTCGCGGTCCAGCGGATCGACGAGGTGCTCAGAGCGGTGGCGGCGATATCGGTCGGCGTGCCGGGAGCGTAACCGGTCCAGACCACGCCATCCCAGTTGCTCTGGGCATCGGTAGAGAACTCGAACCCGACCTTGACTCGCCCGATGCCGGCATTGATGACCGTGCTGGTGCGATTGCCACTTGTGCTGATCCGCCCCCCGCCGGAGTCTGCGGAGAGCCAGTAGCTGCCGTCCCCGCGGAACTCGACCTCGAGGAACTCCCACCCCGCGCTGCAACTGTGCGACGTCCGCTGTCCAAAAGCCACTCGCGCACCGTCGAAATCGCGATACCACCAAGCCCGCCCCTCGGGAGAATCAACGCCCGGCGAGTAATAACCTACACCCCACTGGAACGTCGTCCCGTCTGCCGAGGCAAGAGACAGAAACGTTCGATACCGATTCCCGCACGTGTTGTCGCTCTTCCATCGGACAGGATTGCGGTGCACGGCGGCTGCATACCCGGCGTGATAGGGACGTGAACCGGTCGATCGCCACATCGCCCCGGTGTTGTAATGCCCGTAACCGTCGTTGCCATCGGCCCGAGCCGAGTAGGCCGGCGGATAGCTGCCGTGAGAAACGGAGCTATCAAGCGAGAAATGCCCGGCCGTGACCGTCCAGTTGTTCAGATCACCAAACCCCTCGGTCCAGTTCGCCGCGTAAGCGGCCGTCGCCGCCCCCAGAACGATCATCGTACACCATCCCACAACTCCGCGACCTGTGCGACTCTTGTTCATGGAAAGCCTCCTTCCCCTGCAAGTAACTGCAAATGAGCGTCCGCTCCGCTGTCCCGCACCGCGTCGCCACGACCCGGCAACCCGGAACCGCGGGCCGCCCCTTCTACGCTGCGTTGTGATCGATCGCACGTTCTCCATCGACTCGCCTTCAGTATACTCCACGGGCATACGGGCAACAAGGCCACCGGCTGCGGCTAGCCAATGCAGCAGGCCGAGAGATCGTCTTGATGTGCTGGAATTCCACACATGAGGACAACCGGCCATATCGCGGCCATAGCCCGTTTCAGCGACGGAATCGGCGGGTGGCGGTGCAAACGGGCGGATTACGGTATAATGCCCCGCTTTGGGTCGGCGAGCCGGGTGGACCTCGCGACCCTCACAGCGTAAAGGAACGACCATGGCAACGCCAGAGTCCGAACCCGTTCGGACAAACTTCATCGAGGACATCATCAACGACGACCTGCGGACCGGGAAATGGGACGGGCGAGTGATCACGCGCTTCCCCCCCGAGCCCAACGGCTACCTGCACATCGGGCACGCCAAGAGCATCTGCCTGAACTTCGGGCTGGCCCTGCAGTACCAGGACCGGGCAACCGAGGCCCGCTGCCACCTCCGTTTCGACGATACCAATCCGACCAAGGAGGAGCAGGAGTACATCGACTCGATCAAAGAGGACGTGCGCTGGCTGGGCTTCGACTGGGGCCGACACGAATACTACGCGTCCGACTACTTCGAGCAGCTCTACGAGTGGGCGGTCCAGCTCATCCGCGATGGGCTGGCCTACGTCTGCGATTTGGACGCCGAAGGCATCCGCCAGCATCGCGGTACGCTGACCTCGCCCGGGCGCAACAGCCCCCACCGCGACCGCGGGATCGAGGAGAACCTCGCCCTCTTCGAGCGCATGAAGGCCGGCGAGTTCCCCGACGGCTCGCGCACCCTGCGGGCCAAGATCGACATGGCCTCGCCCAACCTCAACCTGCGCGACCCGGTCATGTACCGCATCCTCCACGCGACCCACCCGCGAACCGGCGACGCGTGGTGCATCTACCCGATGTACGACTTCACCCACGGACAGAGCGATTCCATCGAGCGCATCACCCACTCCATCTGCACGCTGGAGTTTGAGAACCATCGCCCGCTGTACGACTGGTTCTGCGAGGCACTCAAGATCTACCACCCGCAGCAGATCGAGTTCGCCCGGCTGAATCTGACCTACACGGTGATGAGCAAACGCCGCCTGCTGGAACTGGTGCGGGGCGGGTACGTCGGCGGATGGAACGATCCGCGTCTACCGACCATTGGCGGGATGCGCCGCCGCGGCTACACGCCCGAGGCCATCCGCCACTTCTGCCGACGGATCGGGGTCAACAAGTTCGACAGCACCATCGATGTGGCCCTCCTCGAGTACTGCGTGCGCGAGGATCTCAACAGGCGGGCCCCCCGCGTCATGGCCGTCCTCCGCCCGCTCAAGGTGGTCATCACCAACTACCCCGAGGGCCAGGTCGAGCATCTGGAGGCGGTGAACAACCCTGAAGACCCAGCCATGGGCACGCGGCAGGTGCCCTTCACCCGCGAGTTGTACATCGAGCAGGACGACTTCCGCGAGGAGCCGCCGCCTAAGTTCCACCGGCTGTCGCCCGGCCGCGAGGTGCGCCTGCGCTACGCCTACTTCATCACCTGCCAGGAGGTGGTGAAGGACGCCGCAGGCCAAGTGGTCGAAGTGCGCTGCACCTACGACCCCGCCACCCGCGGCGGAGACGCCCCCGACGGCCGCAAGGTCAAGGCCACCCTGCACTGGGTCGCTGCCGAACATGCCCAGGATGCCGAGGTCCGCCTGTATGACCACCTGTTCAGCAAGCCCGACCCGGACGAGATGGACGCCGACAAACCCGACGCCAACTGGCTGGCCAACCTCAATCCCGCGTCGCTCGAAGTGCTGTCCGGCTGCAAGATCGAGCCGACCTGGCGCGAGGCCCGCGGTCCGGACTGGCCCGACGGGATCGCCCGCGTGCAGTTCGAACGCCACGGCTATTTCTGCGTGGACCGCGACTCGTCATCCGCCAAACCGGTCTTCAACCGTACGGTGACCCTGCGCGACTCCTGGGCGAAAATCGAAAAATCGCAATCGCCCGGAAAGAGATGATCCGCGGCAAACAGGAGACCATGATCGTACCCGGCAAGGTGTCGATGCCGTCAAGCAGGCCGACCAAGCAATGAAGACAAAGCAAAATCGGTGAGGCGGAGGGAAGGATCCTTCTTCGCCTGTGGCGGGCATGTCACCCTACCTGCCACAAATCACCTGCTCGCCTGCGTATCCAGGGTCTCCAGCCGCGGCTCCAGAGGGGTGATGCCGTCTCTGGCAAGGGGGACTCGCTTCAGCCGCCACTCGTGGCCCCGAACGGCTCTGAACCACATGCGGCACTTCTGCCCAGCAACGATGTCCGACCAGGTCGCCTCAACCGCTGAGGAATCGTCCGACCATGTGACTTTGTTGCCACGCCCCCTGAGGTACAGATCGTCCGCGCTGTGCGGGTAAGAGAGGGATATCTCATCGGATTCTAAAACGCTCTTCAGAGCGATGGTGACCTGCCGCTCGTTTCCGCAAACCGACAACGCGTGCCTTCCATCCGGCGATGCCTGCCCGAAGCCGCCTCCGGAGGCAAACAGGCGATCCCAATGTCTGCCAACAACCAAGCCTCCAAGCAGTCCGGCCGTGAGGCAAAGAAGACCGATACGAAACCCATACCCCCATGTTCTCACCTGTTCCGGCATCTGACTTGTGCTCCGTCGCACGGCGTCGGAAAGCAAGAGCTTTCCGTCGCTGCCGTCTACTTCGACTCCTGCTCAATCCTGGTGATGACCGTCGCAAGAAGTTCCCGGGAAACATGCAATGTGGAGTCATGCGGCAAACGCCGCAGGATATCGAGCACCTGCTCGCGTGAACGCATGCCTCGGCGGATCGATCGGATCAGGACACCGATCGTCCCGTGCACCGGGAATCCCAACGATTCTGCCGCCAGGCGTGCAGCCGCGTCATCGCAGAGGAACAATGGCGCACCGCGCAACTCCATCAGCGCTAGTGCCGCCGCCTCCCCTCGGTCGAGCCGGAGCGAACCGACCAGGGCCCGCAGTCTCGGCGAAGGAACCCCGGGATTTCTTACCACGCAACCGCCAAGGCCGGCTATTCTATCCGCGCCCAAACACACCCGATGGCGGACTACTTCATCCCACACTTCGATGGGTATAAGAAGCTCTCCGAAGTCACTCAGCAAATCCAGGCAATCGAGTTCATCGAGATGTATGATCGGCCCCGCGTCGGTCACGGTCAACGATGGGTCAATCCCGGCCATGCAGGCCCCAGTCAAGATCTTCGAGAACCTGACGTTCGATCAGTTCCGGGCGATGTGAATCGAGAAATCGACGCAGCGCCTCCACAACCGCCTGCTCGGAATCAGCGACCCACCCATCACGGACAAATTGCTCCAGGCGGTCCGCCAATGCATCCGGGACAGTGATGCTGAGCGTCTTCATACAGTCATGTTAGACCAAGCACCAGGGCAGCGTCAAACGGCCGGTCGGAGACCATCACGTCCCGTTGGCGGGCACGGACGTTGCGGCCGGCTCATCCGCCGGTGCCGGGACGTCGGCAGGCTCGCTCGTGGGGGCGGTGGCCGGGGGCGTGACCGGCTCACGCCGGGGAATGAGCGACTCGACGCGCGGCTTGAGCGCCGGCGGTTGCACCATCAGCGGCACGGTGTGCGACAGCCGATGGATCTGCAGCGACGACTCGGCAAACAGGGACCCCCGCACGTCCCCGAGGATCTTCTCGAGCTGAGCGACGCGAGCCGGCTGGTCGGACTCGCGCAGTTGCCGCAACCATTGCTGGCCCAGGCTGATCTGCAGCAGGGCCGCCAGCCTTTGCCGGGCACCGATCTGCATGGCCGACTCATGCTGGAACCACCCGGCACACGCGGCCCGCACGCGAATGGCCAGAGCGGACGCCGCCGTGTACTGCCCCTCATCGCCGAGCATGCGACAGCCAAGGAGCCTGCTCATGAACCCGTAGGCGGTGGTGTCCGGCTGACGCAACGGCCTGGGCAGCAGGGCACGGGCCCGATCCTGCCGGCCGGCCTCCAACCACGCGTACGCCTGCCAGAGCATGGCGCAAGAGGCCAGCTCCGCGTCTGCGGCTTCACGCAGCACGGCCAACCCTCGTGCCGCCCGGCTCCACATCGCCCGCCCACCATCCTCGTCGGCCTCCGCCGCCGTCGCGAAGAGCGCCGCGAGAGGCTCCAGGTTCTCCAGAGCTGTCTCCAACCGCCGACGAGCCGTGGCCGCCTCCTCGCCATCGGGCCCCGCCGACACGGCATCCGATTCGCTCTTGGCAACCTCCATCGCTTCGCGAACCTGCTCGATCAGCCGTTGCGCCTCCTGGCCCGCATCCGCCAGCGTCTTGGCATCCGACGGCAACTCCAACCCCAGCAGCGACCGAGTCGCCGCACAGGCCGTCGGCACCGCCAGAATCCAATTCGCCAGAGCCAACTGAGCCTGGGCACGCTCCAACCCCGCCGCCGCCTGGGCCGATACCGCCTCCAGCTCGCGACGCTGAACGGCCAACTCATCCGCCCGCCCCGCCGGGTCCGCCAGCCGCTCGGCCGGCACAAACGTCGACGCTTCGCCCGAATCACCCAACGACGGCGACTGAGCCCGAACGCCGGCCATCGGCGCCCAGGCCAACATCAGACCGACCGCACAGGCCACTAACACACGTGTTCCGCGTCTCATAACAACATTCCCAACCACCTTCACACCCCGCACCCCCATTACCGTACCACAAGTTCCCCGCACGGTACACACCATTTGACGACCCGCACCGGGCTGCATAAACTCGTATCTTCAGCGAACCCAGTCGGATGCGAAATGCCAGCGAGGAAGACCCGGCCGCCTCGGCGGTATCGCCTGCTTTGGATGTTGCCAGCCTTGTCCACGTCGCCCGCACAACCCTGTTGCCTCGTGGCTCCCTCCCGCCTGGGACGGGCGGTCCGATCGCGAGCCTTCGCCTGGTGCGTCTCGGTAGCCGTCCACCTGAGTATCCTTCTCGCCTTCTGGGGGGTCATCCTGCGGGAGGAGGTCCAGGCTCGCCGGGTCATCATCCCCGAAGCCCGACTGGCGGCACCCGCCGATCCGCATGCCCCCGCCGCATCGCCGCATCTCAAGCTCGCCCAACAGTCCGCCACACCCACCCTCGAACGCCCGCGTCTGGCGGACATCCCCCTACCCGCCGTCACGCTCGACCAGGTGGCCAGCCCGCCGGTGGCCTCGATGCTCGATGCCACACCCTCCATGACCACCACCGGCGCAGGGACGGTCGGGCCCGCCAGCGTCTTCTTCGGGCAAACCGGTAACGCCTACAAAGTGGTCTACGTCGTCGATGTCTCGGCCTCGCTGTGGATCTACACGGATGACATCATCCGCGAAATGCGACAGTCGGTGCGGGGGCTCATCCCAACCCAGAAGTTCCACATCGTGCTGACCCGCTCGCGACAAATCGACGAACTGGGGTCCCGCCGCTTGGTGCCGGCCGTGAACCGATACGTCCAAGAGGCCGAGGCATTTCTTGCAACCATCGACCGCATCCCCAAGCCCGGCAAGGCCGACCCCGTTGAGGCGATGAAGCGGGCATTCGCCGTCCGGCCCGAACTGATCTACTTCCTCTCCGACGGCGACTACACCGACGTCGAGAGCGAACTCGAACGCACACTCGACCAGTTGAACGCGGATCGGTCCGTGGCCATCACCGTCATCGGATTCGAGCCGTCGCCACGCTCGCGGGCCCTGCTGGAACGAATCGCCCGCAACCACGGCGGCAACTTCCGCTCCGTGGAGACGCAACGATGAAGGGGATGCAGCCACGACCCAAGCCACGGCTCTCTTCGGTATTGCCGCAGGCCAACGAATCGCAAGCCAACGAGCCGCGGGCTTCAGCCCGCGCGGTGCCTGTGCGTAGGGCAACCACAGGTCCCGGTCAGGGAACCGCGCGAACTGGAGCCCACAACCTCTTGTCCCGCTTGGGTCAGCTCGCGCAGGTTACCGTGCTTCTCACGCTCCTGCTGCCCGCCCTCACGCATGCCGACGTGGTGGAGCCGCACAATCGCCCCCCCGCCACCGCTGTCCGCATCGTCGAACTCAAGGACGGCCAACTCCACTACCACCGCACGCCCGACCGCGTCATCACCCGACCGATCGACGAGATCGCCTTCTTGGAGATCGCCGAATGGCCGCTCTTCAACCAAGCAGAGCAACACCGCCGCCAGAACCGCTGGCGCCAGGCGGAGGAGTCATACGAGCAAGCTTTGGCCGACCTGCCCACCGACAACGCGGAGCCGGGCCAACTGGACCGCCGCCTGCTCGTACAGTGCCGGCTCGTTGGGGTGCACGACGCCCAGGGGCAATTTGACCGAGCGGTGCAAACTTATCTGCAAGTCATCGAGCGCATGCCCGCGGTGGTGGACTCGCTCCGGCCGGTGAACATGCCGGCCGCCGGTTCGACCTTTCTGCCGGCGGCAAGGTCCGCCGTAGACGCGGCCATCCGCCGTTACGAACACAGCCTCGTCGGTGCGTCTCTGACTCAATGGCGCGCAACCTGGCCTAGCCAGACGCCGACGGCAAGTGGCGACGCGTTACCCACGCCCCACATACCTACGAACCACGCAGCCGAAACCGACGCGATCCGCGAGGTGACCGAGCGGGTGACCGCCGGGCAGTTTGATAGCGCCGCCGAGCGCGCCGCCGAGGCGTTGCGGTCGGCCGGCCGCACCCATCTGCCCGAGCTGTACTACTGGCTCGGCCGGGCACACCAGGGCAAAATGGCCGGCCTGACGGGTTCGGATGGTCTACGCGAGGCTCGCCGGGCGGGACTGGCCTTCATGCGGGTCGTGATCCACTTTCCCCGGCACGACTTGGCCGCGGAGTGCCTGTATCATGCCGGCACGCTCTGCCGGGAAGCCGGGCAAGCCGACCAGGCACGGGGCCTGTGGGAGGAACTCCTGCGCGAGTACCCACGAGCGACTTGGGCCGGGCAGGCACGCGAAGCCATCCAGCGGGTGGAACCGTAACCCCGGCGGCGTATGCGAGGCTGGCGGCATCGGGGCGAAATGGGGACTGGCTCCGCCCCAGCGATGCTTGGTGAACAAAGCATCTTCGGATGCGAGCGAAGTCGAGGGTCTCTGCGACCGTGATCGGGCGGTGCCTGTCCCCATTTTGCCCCTGCCCGGGTCCTCGACAAGCGAGAAGCAACATGCACGACCGCTCCAAGACTATGTGCGAGAACGTCAAGCCAGGCCGCGACCCTCAGGGACCGGCGACACCGGCCGGGAAGAACCGCTTCCCCACCCTTCACATCGCTGCGCGACCTCAAGGGCAGGCGGCCACCGCTCTGCTAAGAGCGCCGGCTCTGTTGGGAGCCTCAGCTTTGATCGGAGTGTCGGCCACGCATACGCATGCTGACATCATCGCCGCCTCGAACCGCCACTCCCCGATACTCGCCGCCGAAGGCCTGCCCTCCGTCTCCGTCCTTCAGCGTTTCGTGGCCGACGGCGGGTGGATCACTTGGTGCATCCTCATCCCACTCTCGGTGGTCACGGTCGCGCTGGCGATACACTACCTGCTGACCATTCGCCGCGGAACACAGACCCCGGTCCGGCTGGCCCAGTTGCTGACCGCCGCCGGCCGGCAGGGCCAACTCCAACGCGTCGCGGAACTCGCCCGCCAGGACGAGAGCATGATCGGGCAGGCAACCCATGCGGGCATGTCGCGACTGTCCGCCGGACGCGAGGCCGCCAGGGCCGCCATCGAGGAGGCCGTCGAGGAACGAGCCATGAAACTCCTCCGCAGGGTCGAGTACCTCAACATCATCGGGCAGATCAGTCCGATGATCGGGCTCTTCGGCACCGTGGTCGGTATGATCCAGGCATTCAGCCGCATCTTCGCGGCCGGCGGCGGTATGCCCGAGGCGGATAAGCTGGCCGGCGATATCGCCGTTGCCCTGGTGACCACCTTCTGGGGCCTCTTGATCGCCATCCCCGCCCTGGCGGCGTTCGCCCTGTTCCGCAACCGGATCGACACCTACGCCTCCGAGGCGGTGAAACTCTGCGACGGCCTGATCGCCCTGGCCGCCGAAACCAAGGGCCCCGAGCCACCGCCCGAGGGAGCCAAAATGGGAAAGGCTCGGGCGTAATATGTCCGCGACGAATGGCGTGCCCGGACACCCACCGCCCCAGCGGCGACGAGCGCCGCGCCTCGGTAGCGGTCGCCCCCCGTGGCGACCGGCACGAGAGGTGTATCGCCGCCCAACGGCCGCCAGAGGCGGCGGCCGCTACGCAACCGGGTTTCGGGCTTGCTCATTGATTGGTCATTGGGCCTTGGGCATTGGCCATTTTGCTCGAGGCGTTATGCACGCGGTGAGCTGCGCGTCAAACGATCGGTAAATGACGGGAGATTCGATGGCCATCCTTAGCCATCTTCATCGGCATGAACGCGGCGGCGGGCTTATCAACCTCACGCCCATGATCGACGTCACCTTCCTGCTGCTGACGTTCTTCATGCTGGCCACCCACTTTGCTTCGGTCGAGCGGACCGAGGTCGAGCTGCCCCGCCCCGACCACAACCAGGCCGTCGATCGCCGGTTTCCCGAAAAGGTGACCATCAACATGGTGTTTGAAGGCGAGGACCGCCCCCCCGCGTTCGCCATCGGCCCGGGCCGCCTCGATTCCCTGGCTACCTTGGCCGCCCGGCTCAACGAGGTCGGCCGGACCAACCCCGATACCCAAGTCATCCTCCGCGCCGACCGCCGACTGCCCTACGGCCTTGTTCGCCAAGTCATGGAGGTCATCACCGCCCAGAACTTGACCAAACTCCAGGTGGTCACCGAAATGCCGTGAGCGGCTGCAATGCACGCACAACGCCGAACGCGTGTTGAGCGTCCTCGGACAGGCCGCGATACACGTACAACGCCGAAGGCGTTAAATAACACAGCCCAGCGTCGCGCAGCGCACCCTGGGTCGCAAGACCACCGGTCTTCCCCAAACCCCGAAAGGGTTTGATACTTCTCTCCAGACGGGTATTCTTCCCCTGCCACCTCGAATGATGGCTTATGCAACCCTTTCAGGGTTGATCTGTGCCTGCCGGCATGGATCCCGGGGTGCGCTGCGCGACCCCGGGCTGTGTTCTGGAACCGCGTTGCGGTTCGCACACGTCTACTTGCTGGCAAGGAGCCGCGGGCATCACTCATTCTCCTCGACCGGTCACCGCCTGTTCCCGGACGGATGGGCTCGACCGCCGACATCACGTCACCATGGCCGACGTCACGCGCGTGGCGGGAACACGGAGGTCAACAATCGGTGATGCCCCGTGGCATCCCCTGCCCGTTCCACATCCCGACCACCTGCTCGCCGATCATTCGATCACGCGCTGAGGCGTCCAGGGCTGAGGCCTTCCAGAGCGGGGCTCGGACGGCGCATCGTAGGGATGGAACTCGACCGTGCCCGTCAGGATTCCGTCTTCGACCACCGCGCACCCGATCAGCCAGCCAGCGTCCTCTGTCACGACCATGCCGTGTGCCTTCCGCCCCACCAACAACGTCAAGTAGAAGCCGCCTCCGAAATCGTAGAAGTCCGCGACGGGAGTCTCCCGACCCCCATCGAGATACGTGGCCGTGAGCTGATCGTTCCATCGCTTGATGCGGAGCCGGACTGGACGCGGCCCCGACGCGCACGGCCATTTCCACGTGCCGGTCAGGTCCACCTGGTCCCGTCGGGCCTCCCACGGTCGCTCCTCGATCCGGCCCTGGTCGGCTACCCCCAACGTCCCTGCCATCGTATCGTCACGCACATGCCCGTCGAATCTCACCTCGAACCGCCCGTGGGGACCCTGCGGATGGCTGAGCCAGCACCGCACATGATCGCCCCACAGCTCGCCTCCAACATGGCCGGCCATCGGGCTGGGCCCATCGAGTTCAAACTTCCCGCTCACATTGGACAGACGTTGGTGCAATACCATGCGCAGCGGCCGCCAGAGCCTTCGACCGCTACGGCGCAGCGTCCTCCTGTCCAAAAAAACGCCGAATCACCGCCCTGATAGACGTCCGCCTGTCCCGGCCGTATTCGGCACTTTAGTCCTCGCTCGCCTTGGTGTAATCTCTTGGCCATGAGACAGCGGTCGGCATCATCCCTCAAACGACGGACCGGCAGTCGGTTCGGCGGCGCCATGTCGCTCAACCTCACGCCGATGATCGATGTCGTATTCCTGCTGCTCTTCTTCTTCCTCACCGTCAGCCGCTTCAAGTCGCCCGAGGGCATGCTCGCGGCCCAGTTGCCGCCGCCCGACGACGCGGTGGCCGTCGAGATCCCACGCGAGCCCATCCGCATCCGCATCGAGCCGGCCATTGTACCCGGCGGACCGGGCATGGCGGTCATCGAACACCTGAGCCCGTCGGCCATCCCCTTGCCTTCCCTGGCCGCCCGACTCGAAGAAATCCGCGACTCCATCCCCGGCTTCGATACAGGCGCCCCGGTCATCCTCCTCGCCGGCGACAATATCCCTTGGGAGCACGTGGTCAACGCCTACAACGCCGCCATGGCCGCCCAGTACCATCGCATCTTCTTCGCGGAAGCGCCACCATGACCGCTCGGAACGCGAATCGGTCCCATCAGAGCCGCGCCCGCAAGGAAGCGGTTTTGCCCGGCGAAAGCCACCGCTCCCTTACGGTCGCGGCTCCGCACAACGCTCGCGCACGCATCTACCAAAGCCTGGCCGTCATTGCGGCGCTGCTGGCGTTCGGCTGGCTTTCGGCCCGGCCGGCGACAGCGGACAAGCCCGCCATCGCCCCTCCCCCCCTTTCCCCCGCACTTGACGAGGCCGCGTTCCGCCAAGGTCTGCGCCAACGCGGTCTGCTCGACTGGCTCGAACAACACGAAGCCGACCACCCGCCCGCCGACGAGGCCGACGCCCAGATCCGCCGCCGCGAGCGTCTGCTCGCCCGTTGGTCCAACCCCGACACGCCGCCGCAAGAGCAACGAGCAAGCCTCACCGAGGCGACCGCAATCCTGAAAGCCTTGATCGAACGGCACCCCGACCATCCAGGCCATGCCCGTTGGCTCATGGAGGCCGCACGCGATGCCCTCGATCGTCAAGCACCGGAGGCTTTCGAAGCCGTCTTGCTGTATGAAGTGCCCGGACGCGACCGGGCCACCGTGGCTTCACTCAGCGGCGAAGCCATCGCCCACCTCGAATCGCTCCGAGCCCGCATCACCGCCACCTGGGACGCGGCCGATCAATGGGATGAAGCCGCGCTCGAAGCCGCCACGGCATCCGGCGCCCTGGCCGAAGTCGAGCAACTCGACCGTCAATCAGCGTATCTGCTCGCTTGGGCCAGATTCTACCACGCCATCACCGCCGAGCTCCCCGCCCCGCAACGCAGCCAAATCCTCGCCGACCTCTTCGTCCAGGTGACCGAGCAAACCGGATGGACCGACCCCGCCGCCGGTGATCTCGTCCAACGCTGCAATGCCCTGATCCTCGCCGCCGCCGCCGCCCGACTCACCGAGCGGTTTGACATCGCCGGCACATGCGCCCGAGAGATCATCACCACCGAACGACAAATCGCGGATCCTCAGATACGCCGCCGGCTGCGCACCACCGGCCTGGTCAGCGTGATCGAACAGATCCGAGCCCTCCGCGACGCAGGCAAACTCGACGAAGCCCTCCAGGCCGTCGAGCAGGCTCGCGAATGGGCACAACAAAGCCGTCCGCAGGAACTGCCCCCCATGCTGGCCATCGCCCTGGTCGAACGCTCCATCCTCGCCCGATCCGCACCCGGCCAAACCCCTGCCACCAGCCTCCTGCGGCCCGCGCAGGCCCTCGCCCCGCTCCGGCAACTCGCCGATACATCGCCTGAAACCCGTGATACGATCTACCGCCTGCTTGCCGGAGTGTTCGCCGATCATACGCTCTCGCCCGATGACCCGCCTTTCGCCTTGCAGCTCGCCTGTGGAGCCGTCCTCGCCGACGTCATGCGAACCCCCGACGCCGCAGACCAGGCCCGCCATCCGCGACTCGAACGCGTCGCCGACGCCGGACGTCGAGCCCTCCAGAATTCGCCGGAACCCTTGCCCGCCCCCCAGGCCGGCGAACTCACATTCCTCACCGCTCGCGCCCTCTACCTCGCCGGCCGACGAACCGAAGCCGCCGACATGCTCATGCAGCTCGTCACCCAACATGCCGGACACGACCGCACGCCCACCGCCGCCGAACAGGCCGTCGCCATCACCCACGAGGTGCTCAGCCAGACTCAACCGCCGCCAACCGTGTCCGACTGGCAGGCATTCATCAAAGCGGGCCGGCTTCTGCGACAGACCGCCCCAAGCTCCGCTCTGGCGGGTCAAATCACCGGACGTGTCGCCGCCGCCCTCGAACACCTCGGGCGCCTGCGCGAAGCCGCCGACGAATACGGCAACGTGCCCGCCACCGCCGACGACGCCCCCACCGCCGCCCTCGGCAAGGCCCGTTGCCTCAACCGCCTGCTCCATTGGGCCAACGCCGACGGAAACCTCGCCGAACAGGACCTCAAAACCCTGGCCCAGGAAACTGTCTCGGCAGCCCACAACGCGGCGACCGTAAGCCGGGCCACCACCCAACCCGGAAGCGAAACCCTCCCCCCCTGCCTCGCCGCCGATGCCGCCCTCCTGCTCGCCAACGTCCTCAACGACCCCACCGTGCAACGCCCCGACGAGGCCCTCGATACGCTGGCCAAGGCCGAGCCCCTCCTGGCCGGTTGCCCGGAAACCGTTGGCGGGCACCTTCGCGAACAGGTGATCGCCTTGCGGCAGTTGAAACGCCTCACCGAGGCCCGCCAAGTCGTTGAGCAGTTCCTCCTCGCCGACGCCGAACATGCCGGCCCAGCCATCGCCCGCCTCCTGGAAGCCTTGCGAGAAGAAGTAGACGAAGCCGCCGATCGCGGCGACACAGACACCGTCCGACAACTCAGCGAGGAGGCCGTCGCCCTCGCCCGCATGTTACTCCAATGGTCCAAAGACCAGCCCGGCCGGGTCACCAGCCATGATCTCCTGACCATCCACACGTGGCTCGGCTGGGCCCTGCTGACCGCCGGCCAAGCCCACGACAGCTTGGCTGTTTTCGAGGAATGCCTCAAACGTGCCCCCGACGTGCTCGGCCCACAGACCGCTCTGCCCGTCGAGATCCAACTCGGCCGGGCGGAGGCTCTTGCTGCTACCAACCGTTACGCCGAAGCCCTGCCCATCTACACCACCATCCGCCAGACAACCGCCGAGGGCTCCGCCGCATGGTGGCGAGCTCTCGTGGGCACTCTCGATTGCCATACCCGTTTGGAGCACAACCCCCAAGAACTCGTGCAGGCCATCCGCCAGCGACGACACCTGTCCCCCGACCTCGGCAACCCTCGCTGCCGACGCCAACTCGAAGACCTCGAACGCATCAACATGCAACGGCTGCCCGACAAAACCCCTTGAGATCACCACAACATCATGATATGAATAACGTTACACTTGAAACAGCAACGGGCGGCGACCCGCGGCCCACATCCCAGCCCAAAGACTCTCTTTGAATCTTAACTGCTTATCGCGATTGACGTTTGCGCACCAACGTACGATAATATAGGTGACGGGCGAGTGGGGCGCGGCGCAGACCGCCTGCCTGCTCTCCCCGCCGAAGCCCTGGCAGCGGGTCAAGTCCGACAGGACCACCCACGACCAGGTGACGATCGGGTATCGCTGACCGGCAGGTGAGGGCGTACAATTCGCCCAACGCCGACCGGCAGCATGGCGGTGGCAGCCGTGACTGCCGCCCCCAGGAGGCCGCCCATGGCCCGATTCAACCATACCCCCATCGCGGAGTTGGCTCACCAGCTCAAACTCTCGCCGGCGAGGCTGCGCCTTCGGCAGCTCGACGCGGCAGAGTACCTCGTTGACTTACTGCAACCCGACAAGCAATACCCTTACGACTTCGTCTGCCACCATGTCACCGGCTACCGTCCACGGGGCGACGGCCCCTGCAAAGCCATGGCCGGCCGGACCTTGATCGAAGACCTCATTCTACTTGTCGAGGATCTCAGTGCCGCGTCGCCCATGCCGGTCCATCAAATGGGCACCGCCTACTGGACCACGGAGGCTCTGGCCAAACGGCTGAAAGTCTCATCCAAGACAATCTGCCGCTGGCGCCGACGCGGACTGCCCGGCCGCAAGCTGCGGTACCCGGATAACACGGTGCGCATGGCGTTCAGCGAGCCGTGCATCCGACGATTCGTGGTTCGTCACGAGGCCATGGTCCGGCGCGGGGCGGCGTTCAGCCAGCTCACCGCCAAGGAAAAACGGCAGATCGTGGATTTGGCCCGCGAGGAACTCATCGAACGGCGAATGCGCCTGCATGAGTTGTCCCAGATCGTGGCGACCAAGGTCGGCCGGGCGGTCGAAACCGTACGCTACACGCTGCGGCGACACGACGAGACCCATCCCAAGACAGCCCTTTTCACGCGCGACGACCAACCGCTCATCCAGCCGGAACTCGCCGAAATCTACAACGCCGCGACCTCCGGCGCCTCTGTCGAGGAAACTGCGGGACGATTCGGCAAGTCCGTCCGCGCCGTGCAGGCCATCGTCCGCGAGGTGCGGGCCCGCAAGCTGCTGGCCCGACCGATCAGCTACATCTACAACCCTGAGTTCGAGGCCCCCGGCGCCGAGCAGACCATCAACACCGCATGGACACCCGCAGACGAAGACGAGCCCCGCCGTGTGCGACCGCCCAAGGATCTGCCCCCTTACCTCCAGGACCTGTATCGCTATCCGCTGCTCGCCCCCGCACAGGAGCGGCATCTTTTCAGACGATACAACTACCTCAAATTCCGCGCCGACCGCCTGCGAGTCGGTATCGACCCGCTCGCTGCCACCGATAGCGACCTGGATCGCGTCGAGTGTGTTTTGGGCGAGTCCGAACGCATCAAAGACGATCTTCTCCGAGCCAACCTGCGGCTGGTGGTGAGCATCGCCCGGCGCCACGTCCGACGCGGCGGGCAGTTCTTCGAGATCGTCAGCGACGGAAACCTCGCCCTCATGCGGGCGGTCGAGAAGTTCGACTACGCCCGCGGGTTCAAGTTCAGCACGTACGCTTCCTGGGCAGTGATGCGAAACTACGCCCGCACGATCCCGGAAGAAGCTTACCAAGCCACTCATGTGGTTACCGGCGTCGACGAGCTCCTGGCCACGGCTCCATCACGAGAGGATGAAACCGCCCAGGAATCGCTCGCCGATGGCGCTCGCCACCTGATCCAGAAAGGGTTGGCCATGCTGTCCGCCCGGGAACGAGACATCGTGATCCGGCATTACGGACTGGACAACGGCGGCACGCCCATGACCCTGGACCAGATCGGCCAGGTGTTCGGGGTAACCAAGGAGCGTATCCGCCAGATTGAACGCAAGGCCATTCGCAAGCTTCAGACCGCTCTCCGCCCGTCCCCCGACCCCGCGGGAGAGTGAGGTTACTTCTCGCGACTGACCGCCCCAACCGCGAAGTCACAGGCGCGGGTGCTTGACCCCGAACGCAAGGGCGAGATAATTACCGGGCTGTTCGCACACAACGGCGGAGTGTGATTGTGTTGAAGGTGACATGCCCCAAGTGCAAGAAAGTCCTGCAGGCCCCCGACGACTGGGCGGGTAAGAAGGTCAAATGTACGGGCTGCAAACACCCCGTTCGGCTGCCCGCCGCGGAGCAACAGGACGCCTCGTCGAATGATTTGAGCTTCGACCTGGGCACCCTCGGTGCCCTCGAGTCGGCCGGTCGGGTCACCGTGCGCGAGGCCAAAGGCAAGCCCATGACCCTCAAGGAGGCACAAGAGGCAGCCAAGGCCAGCCAGACCATCGTCCAGCCAGACGACCCCACCATCCGTATCTGCCCCAGCTGCCGCCTCAAGGTCAAGGTCGCCGACCCACATACGGAAGTCATGTGTCGGCACTGCGGCGCGGGAATCCCCCCGGTCGCCATTCTCAAGGGCGAGAAGGCCCGCTATCAGGACTCGATGGCCGACCGGATGAAGATCCCCGTCACCTTCTACTCCGGCTTCACCCAAGCGACGACCTACCCGCTACCCGCCTTGGGAGCGATCGCCGGAGCCATGGGTATCGCCCTGCTCAGCATCGCGCTGCCGCTGCTGGTGATCCTCGGCTTCCTGGCGAGCTCAAGCCTCAACCCCATCAACGAAACCAAGGAGGGTACGGATTACGGATGGGTAGGCGTATTCATCAGTGTGGCATTCATCGCTCAGGCGGTGTACTTCGGCTCCGTGGGCTACTACATCCTGATCGACACCATCCGTACCACCACCTCGGGGGCGGAGCATCCGCCGAATCTCACATGGAACGTGATCAACCTGGGAGCGGCTCTCGGCGGTTACGTGGCCCTGCTGCTACTCTACGCCTTGGTCATGGTCGTGCTGGTGACCATCTCCAAGGGTTTCCCGGATCGCATGGCCGACTTCGCTGAACTGAGCCGACCGGGCAACATCGCCGTGCTGGCTTTGATCACTTTCGGCGTGCCTATGAACATGATCGGCTTGTCGAGCAGCCACGCCCTGGAGGGACTCAACCCCCTGAGCGTGGGCAAGTCGATTTTCTCAACCCTGGGCCATTACATCTTCCTGTTCCTCATCACGATGCTGTATTTGGGCATCTACATCGGGATTATGGCCGCCGTGCTCAACTGGGCTGGTCCAATGATCCTCCGGGCAGCCAAGGAGGGCCTCGGGGCGGGGTTCTTGAACATGCTGCTGGGACTGGTGGCTTGGGCTGTGGTCATGGGCGCGGGATTCTACTTCGCCTACGCCATGGGGCGTATCCTCGGGCTGTTCTGCCGAACCTACCGCGAGCAGTTGGCGTTTGAACTGTAGCATGACCGGGCCAAGTTCCGCTGTCCTCGAAAGAAGGCCCCCACCCACCGTCGCGGCGCGACTGCGGCAGCGAATCCTCAGGGCTTCAGCCCGCCTGCGGTGCCCGGCAAGCAGCCGCCACACGACGGAGCCTTCATGGTGGACATTTTGTTCATCCGACAAGCGGCGAGTGTTCGATAAAACCGGAAGTCGATTCTGTCGAGGGCGGGCATCCTGAGGGTCGGCTTGCTCTCTGCCCTGGACAAACTCGGAAAGGATTGGCTATGCGGGTTGCGATCACCGGGGTGTGGCTGCTACTGACGGCTTTGTTGGCCTGCCAGTGCGGCTGCGCAGTGCCCCAGCAACCCGGCAAAGGGATGGCCAGGCACCGGACGGAGCCCGAGACACGCACCGGATACTGGCTGTACCTGCCGGAGGACTACGTCAAGCGAAGCGGCAGGCACCCCAGCCGGCAGCGCTGGCCCACCGTCGTCACTTTCCACGGCATGAACCCCTACGACACAGCCGCCGCTCAGATTCGCGAATGGCAGGAGGAAGCGGATCGCTATGGGCTGATCGTCATCGCTCCGGAATTGCGGACCTGCACAAGCCTGATGCAGTACCCGTTGCGCGATCCGAACCTGTGGTACGTCAAACAAGACGAACGCGCCACCCTGCTCGTTATGGGAGAAGTCTTCCGACAGACCAACGCCGACCCGAACCTCGTCCTGGCGACGAGTTTCTCGAGCGGCGGGTACTTGGCCCACTTCCTCGTGAACCGCTACCCTGAGCGATTCAGTTGCCTGGCTGTACGGGGCTCGAACTTCAGCAGTGATCTGCTGGCGACCTCGCAGATTCCCAAGTATCGGGACATGCCGATCGGCATCTTCTTTGGCGAGAACGACTTCAAGCCGTGCCGGGATGAAAGCGAGCTGGCGGTGGAGTGGTATCGGAGCCACCGCTTCCCCCTCGAGGCCAAGCAAGTCGGCGGCCTGGGACATGAGCGCCACCCCCAGATCGCGGCAGCGTTGTTCGCCCGAGTCACAGGTTTGACGCCGAAGACCCCACCGGACCTCGGGGGGCTGGTGATGATCGACATTCCAACCAACGGCCCGCAATTTGCGAGCAAGCGGGCACTGGACCGTTACCAGCCGGTGGCATCCCCCCTGCAGAGCGCGGCCGAGCCGGGACGAGGCCCCATTCCTGACGGCGGCGCTGGTGAGAGCAACCTGCTGTTTGCCGAGAGCACCAGCAATGCACAGCCTGCCGCGGGAGCCCCAACCCAAGTGGCGCCCGGCAGCTCGAGTGCCCGTCCGGTTTCGCCGATCGTGAGCGTACCACGACCGCAACCCACGCCAAAACGCCCCACTCAGCAACCCTACAACACGGGCATTGAGCCCGCGCCTCGGACGGACCCGCGTCCCGCGCCGGCCACGGTACCGCCTCGCGAGCGAGCGTCGGCAGCCCCTATTCCGGCCACCATCCGCACACACGGAGAAACGACCGGGCACGCCCCGCTGTGGGTCAATCTGAGCCTGGAACTACCCGCCTTCCTGCGCGAAGGTTCCAGCGTGTTGTGGACCAGCAACAACATACCGATCGCCAGTAATGAGTATGAAGTGCAGACCGTTCTTCGCGAGCCCGGGGAACATCAGATCGTGGCCTTCATTGTCACCGCCGACGACCGGGAGGTCACTGCCGAGCAGACGATCCGCGTACTCGCGTCCACTTCGCAGCCGGCGGGCTCATGAAGGCACGTGCGGGCAGGTTACCGATCGCAACCACGACCCGGAGCCGCTCACGGATCGCTCGCGGCAGGTCATTCAGAGAGCTCGCGGATCTGTTCTCGGCGAGCACGAGCATCATCGCCGGCGAGCCTGGCAAGAATGAAGATCTCGCCGGCGTGGCGTCCGGGATGGTCGTACATGCTCAGTGTGCCGTCGAGGATGGCGTGCTCGACCGCCTCGACGATCTTGTTCACCTGCGATTCGTGGAGCACAGACAAAAGCGGAATAAGCGCGGCGATGCGATCGCTTTGACCCCAGCGCAAGGCAGGGTCACCAGAAACTTCGTGCGTCGTTCGAGGAATATGGGGCCAAAGCTTCTCCCATTTGGCTGCGACGTGATCGACTAGAGCGGCGGGCAGATGATCCCATAACGCAGCCATCCGCACGCTAGCCTTCTTCATCTTGGCCATGCTTCAACCTCCGTGACCGGCAGACTTCCTTCACCCCCGCGAGAACACCCCACGGCACGTGAGCGCATTCGGCGGCACGATAAGCAGAACATCACACTACCGCAGCCACGGGGAACATCATAGGGGGGAATCGCCCGATTTCCAAGAAGGGTGTCGAGCAGAAGTGCCAGTGCGTACAACAGCCACAAGCAGCAGCAGCAGCACGGTCAAGACAGAAGCAAGAGAAGAGTTGCCCGCCATCGCCCCCCCATCATCGTCACGACGCGACGCAACGCGACCCCGCGCCGGTAAGACCCGGGTTCAGTTCATCGTCTCCAGTAACAAGCGGCGGCTTAGTTCGGTGATGGCGGTTAGCTCGTTTTCGCCAACGACTTGGAGTTTCTTGCCGTCGCGGCCGGTGGCGACGATCATCGGATGACCGTTCATCTGCGCGGTCACTGTGACTTGATACCCCACATCCCCGATAGCCTCAGCAACAATCCTGGCGGCTGGGTCCATCCTTGACCCTCCTTCCTGTATGTAGAGCTCCTTCCCGCCCCTTATGAGGTACCGCCTCGATCTGACCCACTGACCGTTGGACAACATAGCCAACCGGAAATGCAGACCTGAGCTGCCGCCCGCGATTGGGCGTACGATCCGGTGCACACCTACGGACGCGTCAATGGAAGACACACTTGGGTACTTTGACGCCCCTGTGCCTACAGCATTAACGGCTCAACGCCCTACAAATATGCGCCATATTGTCGGCCGAGGCAAGCGGATTCGCCACAAAACCAGACTCTTTTTTTGTGGGCTGCCACTCGCTGGTGGAATCTGCGGGTGACGCCTGTGCACAACTCCGTTTCCGCTTATACGATGGTGCATTTACCCTACGTCGCGAAGTAACGATAAGGCGACATGACGACAACCTACGACGGCAGGATGCATGGAGCAACGCGGAGTTCGACTGGCCCCCCATGCTGACTCGCTCGCCTCACATCAGGCGATTGTTAACACAGATACCGGGCCGCCGATAACCGGGCGATCTCGATCCAATCAGACCGATGACGCCGTGTGAGCCATTGGGAACGGAACTCCGGCCATGAGCTTGCCCGCAAGACAGCCATCCAGTATCCCTTGCATACGCGGTTCTGTCCGCCCAGGTGACGGACACGGCTTTGTCACGACAGGAGAGCACCACTGATGATCAGCATTGATACCGGGCTTCACCCCAAGGATCTCGCCGGCCGGATCGAACGCCTCTGGGAACTCAGCGACGCCAAGCTGCAGGCGATGGAGGACCGATACGACGCGGCACAAGGCTCGCCCGTGTTCACTGTTCGTGGCCAGTACACAACCCGCGGCTGGACGGAGTGGACGCAGGGGTTTCAGTTCGGCTCGATGCTGCTGCACTTCGACGCCACCGGCGAGTCAAAATGGCTCGAACGCGGTCGGCAACAAACCGTCCAGGTCATGGCCCCGCATCTGACCCACTTTGGGGTGCACGACCACGGCTTCAACAACGTCAGCACCTACGGGAATCTGTTGCGGTTGATGGGCGAGGGGCGTATCCCCGCCGACGAGTGGGAACGATGCTTTTACGAGCTGGCCCTCAAGTGCTCCGGAGCGGTGCAGGCCCGCCGGTGGACGCGGATCCGCACGGGCGGATACATCCACTCGTTCAACGGTCCGCACTCGCTTTTTGCGGACACGATCCGATCGCTGCGCGCGGTGGCCATGGGCCATCGGCTCGGGCACGTACTGATGGACGAGAACGATCGGGCTGTTTCGCTGCTGGAGCGGTTCGTGGAGCACACCCGGGCAACTGCCACCTACTCCGTGTATTACGGCGAGGGCAGGGACAGCTACGACATCCGTGGGCGGGTCGCCCATGAGTCGGTGTTCAACGTGACCGACGGCAACTACCGCTGCCCGAACTCGCAGCAGGGCTACTCACCCTTCTCGACCTGGACGCGGGGGCTGGCGTGGATCATGTGCGGATATGCCGAGGAGCTGGAGTTTCTGTCGACGCTGCGCGACGAGGAGTTGGCGGCGTTCTGCGGACGGCAGGAACTCGAAAGCATGATGCTCAAGGCGGCGTGTGCGAGCTGCGACTTCTACATCGAGCACAGCCCGACGGACGGCATTCCTTACTGGGACACAGGGGCTCCGGGGCTGGCCCGGCTGGGCGATTACCTCAACCGTCCCGCGGAGCCGTACAACGACCATGAGCCGGTGGACAGCTCGGCAGCGGCGATCGGCGTACAGGGTCTGCTGCGGCTCGGGCGGTATCTCGAAAGGAAAGGCCAAGCGGCCGAGGGGCGACGGTATTGGCAGGCGGGCCTGACCGTACTCAAAACGCTGTTCGACGAGCCGTATCTGAGCACCGCGACGGATCATCAGGGATTGCTCCTGCATTCGGTGTACCATCGACCTAACGGCTGGGACCACATCCCCGAGGGGCGTAAGGTGCCCTGCGGCGAATCGAGCATGTGGGGCGATTACCATGCCCGCGAGGTGGCGCTGTACGTGCAGCGGCTGATCGAGAGCCGGCCGTATCTGACCTTCTGGGGAGCGTGAGGGTGCATCTTCTGCTGAGGGGCAGGCCTCATCCGTGTGGCACTGCTCTGTGAGCGATGTTTTTCGGGGGAGGGGCACTGCTGACACAGCAGTGGCACACAACAGCGTGTGCCAGCCCGCCAGCCGCCACGGTTCGGTCGATGCACCCAGAGCGTGAGAACGGCGTAACGGCCGAGTTGACCGATCGCTCGTCACTCGTCGGCCACGTACGCGAGAGCGGCGATGTCGGGGCGAGTGATGCTCTGACCGATTGAACAGTCCCAAAACGATGGAGGCTTATGAATGATCATTGCGGACGTAAACAAGATGGACGGCCGGACTTACCCTGCCCGGCGACGCACGCGCAACCTGGTGGGCGGGGCCTCGCCGATCAGCTTCCAGAGCTTCTCCATGGGGTACGTGGTGCTGGAGCCCAGGGGCGGGCAAGTACCGTGGCACAATCAGGAACAGGAAGAGGTCTACTTCGTGGTCGAAGGCACGGGGGAGATGTGCCTGGGCAGCGAGCGGCAGACGATCCAGGCAGGTCAAGCGGCGATGATCCCTCCGGGCGAGTTTCACCAGTTGACCAACATCGGGGATACGCCGTTGGTGATGATCTACGTGTACGGGCCGGCCGGCGATGTCGCCCACTGGCGTCAGGAACTGACTGGGACGCTGCCCAAGGCGGGCGTGGATGCCCCCCCGCTACCCGAGGGTGCGTGGCCGCAGTGCACGGAGAAGCCCGAAGGCTAGAGCGTTTCACGCAATGGCGCAGCGGCCGCCGCCCCTGGTGGCCCGCGAACTCGCAAGGAATACGCCGGTCGCCACGGCTCGGCTGAGCTCGCCGAAGTCGGGGGGCGACCGCTACTACCTTCTTGACAATTGTCACACCTGCTCCCACCGGTGTGACAATTGTCAAGATCGATGGGGCGTGAATCGCTCTAATCGCGGGAACAGGAAGAAACGTGGGAAGGTTGAGATGCGGGAACACCGCGAAGAGGTAAACGGGTCGCATACGTCCCCGCGGATGGGGCACTGATTGCGATTCCGAGAATCCGTCCCTTGTCTCCTGCCTCGTGCCTACTGCGTTCTGCCTTGTCGCGCTGATGTCCTCCGGTTACTCCGCGGTTCGGACGCGGGGGTCGAGCAGGTCGCGGACCGCATCGCCCACGATGTTGGCGGTGAGGACGAGCAGGAACAGGGCGGTCGAGGCGGCCGCGAGGTTCCACCATATGACCGGCTCGCGGGCCAGCTCATCACGGGCCAGCACAATCATCGCGCCGAAGCTGCCTTCCAGCCCGATGCCGAAGTAAGACAGGATGGACTCGTTGAGCACCAGCCAACTGAACCGCAGCACGAAGCTGATGAGCACGATGTGGAAGAGGTTGGGGACGATGTGGCGACAGATGATCCGCGTGTGGCTCATACCCAGGGCCCGGGCGGCCTGAACGTATTCGAGTTCGCGGAGCTTGAGGGTCTCGGCCCTCAGAAGCCGACAGAGCCCTACCCAGGTCGTGACACCGAGAGCGATGCACACCTGGAGCGTCCCGCGTCCCATCACCAGGATCAGGGCTATCAACAGGAGGATGTTGGGAATCGAGGCGAGGGTGGAGTAGATGTACTGGACGACATCGTCGATACGCCGGCCGAAGTAGCCCGCCAACACACCCATGACGATGGCGATGGGGATGACCAGCAGCGTGGTGAAGGCTCCGATGATCATGGCCGGCCGGAAGCCCTTGAGGGTTTCGTGCAGGGTGTCGTGACCGATGATCGTGGTACCCAGCACGTGCTTGCCGGGGTGCTTGAGCGGCTGGTCGCCATAGAAGGCGTTCGTGGCAAGCGGGGCGGAGTAGGCACTTTCGCGAAAGTCCCGGGGAAACAGGCGATCGATCAGTGTCCGGGGACGGAAAGCTTCGATGCCTGCGTTCTCGGCATTCTCTTCAGCGACGGGGTCGCACCAAGCGATGGAGTCGGCCAGAGCAACGCCCACGAACAGGCTGAACAGGGCGGCGGCGGCGACGGCGAGTCGCCGGCGTGCGAAGTCGCGAACGAACTGGCGGCAGAAAAGATTATGCCGGCCATACCACGCCCCTGCGACGCTGATCGCCAGGAGCAGCGCCACTACCAGGTTCGAGGTATGATAATCCTGCCAGCCAAGCACAGCCGCACCTCTACGACAATCGCACCCGCGGGTCCACGAAAGAATAGCTGATGTCGGTCAGAATCTGCCCGATGACGAACACCACGGCCCCGATGAACACCATGACGCGAAGCGTGGCGAAATCATTCTGGTCGATAGCGTCGTAAGTCACGCTGCCCAAACCTGGGATACCGAAGAAGTTCTCCAGCAGCAACGACCCCAGGAAGAGGAAGGGAATCTGCATGACCAGGCTGGTCAGAATGGGCAGCATGCCGTTCTTGAGTACGTGCTTGAACATGATCTGGACTTCGCCGACGCCCTTGGCCCGGGCGGTGCGGACATAATCGCGGTTGACCTCCTCGACCATGATGGTGCGGTAGAAGCGCACACCGCCGCCGAGGTTGGTGATGATGCCGACCAAGGCAGGCAGAGCGACGAAGCGCCAAGCGGAAGCGCGGTCGAAACCGCTGATGGGGAACCACCGCCACTGGCTGGAGAAGAAATACTGCCCGACCATGATGTAGACGAAAATGACGACGCTCATGGCCAGCACGGAGACGAAAAGGCCGGCCTGATCGATGTAGCTTCCGCGGAAGAAGGCCACGAAGAGCGACACGGCAATGGTGACCAGCGTGCCGATGACGAAGATGGGCACGGTGACAGTCAGCGACGGGCCGGCCCCCTGCTTGATGCGGTCGAGGATCGGGTAGTCGTCGATGTCGGACCCACCGAAATTGAGCGTCAACATACTGTGGAAGTGATCGAAGAGAATGGCATCGGTCCAGAAACCCGCCTCGGTGACGGGGTACTTGGGGTTGAAGAATCGGGGACGGTCATAGCCCTTTTCCCGAATCCAGTTGTTGATGACCTCGACGGAGGCCTTCTCGCCGAGAGCCTTGCGGGCCATGGCTTCGGGGTCGGCGTAGAGGAAGAAGAGGATGAACAGCAGAAACAGCACGCCAAGCACGATCGGCACGCCGTAGAGTACACGTCTGATGATGTACGCGGTCATGACGAACCCTCGGAACAACCGGGCCGGCCGGGTACGCGCGGCAACTACACAGAGCCGCGACCGTCAGGGAGCGGAGACCCCGTGCATCGCTCCCTTATGGTCGCGGCTCTGCCGGGGCGGCGCTCAGTGCCGGGTGCGGCGAATGTACGTTCGCACGGCCGGTGTGACCAGTGCCGCTACGATGCCAACAAAGGCCCAGGCCGGCCAACGTACCGGACGATTCCACTCCTCCCGCAACTCTCTTCGCAACCGGGCATCCACATCCCGATACTTGGCCCCGGTGTAGATCACCGTGTTGGGCTTGACGTTGTGGTACCACGAATGGAAGAGATTGAACGACATCGGATGGTGATTCACGATCCACGGACACTCGTACTCGAAGATCGCGATCATCTCCCAGATGATCTCACCGCGACTCATGGTCACCACTCGTTCGGCCCCATCGGGTCCGGTCTCAGTCCAGGTTACCGACTCGTCGTCAGCCAGGGTGGCCATCTTCTCGTAGAGGAAGTCGAAGCGGGCGTTGCGGAAATTGGCTTTGTTATTGCGGCCCGTGCCAGCGGAGCTCTCCGGGCCGTAGAGCAGCAGCAAGAACGTCTGCGGATCGGGGTAATCCGCATACCAGCCCCAGCGTAGAACCTGGAACGCCCCGCGGCGCATCTTCTGAACGAAGGCGTTGTAGGTGACCGCGTCGAGCTTGAGGTCGATGCCCAACTGGCCAAACATGCGAGTGGTCATTCGGGCCAGCTCCATCGTACGGGGGTCGGTATCCGGCAAGCTCAGCTCGATCTGCAAGGGCCGATTGGTGCGAGGATCAATCCCCCCAGGGTAGCCGGCCTCGGTGAGCAACTGGCGTGCCCGCGTCAGCTCGGGGTCGTATTGCCGATAGGGGTTGCGGTAGTCCGGATCATGCCCGAACACTCCCGGCGGCAGCGGCGACTCGGCCTTGCTCGCCCTGCCGTTCATGAAGATGTCGATCTCTTCCTGCGTGTTGAAGGCGAGGTTCATTGCCTGACGCAGCTTGCGGTTTCGGTCGAGCCACTGCTCGCGATCCCGCTCGCGGGCCGGATCGGCAAAGACCCGAGGAGCTCCCACGATGTCGTCGTCCATGTTGAACGCGAAGTACCAAACACGCAGCATGGTCTCCATGCTGAGGCGGATGCCGCGATCACTCAGGGCGGGGCTGATATCTCCGCCGGAGACCGCTTGATGAAAGGTCTCTTCGATAATCTCCTCGCCGTCGTAGTAGCCTTGGAGGAACTTCCCGAAACGGGTTACGGCCTCTTTGTCGCGACGATACTCGAAGCGGTCGATGAAAGGCAGGGGTTGATCG
Organism: Phycisphaerae bacterium; assembly: GCA_012729395.1. GTDB lineage: Bacteria > Planctomycetota > Phycisphaerae > UBA1845 > PWPN01 > JAAYDF01. The sequence continues at coordinate 35,496 of JAAYDF010000037.1, read as the reverse complement.
ACATACTCGGGGCTCAGCCGACCGGCTTGGCGGTCTTCTTCTTCGCCTCCGGTCGGGTAACGGGTGCCCGGAAGCCGACGCTGCGGCTGGGTGATGCCCCGCCAATCGGGGTTCTTCTCGAAGGCGATGAAATCATCCTTGCGATGATCGGCCATGCGATAGGGGCCGGTGCCGATGGGCCACTCGCGCAGGTGTGGTCGGCCGTCCTCGCCGTGGTAGTACTCGACCGCCTCGTACGGGACGGGGGCGGTGGTGGTCATGGCCAGCCAATAAAGCAAAATGGGGTACCGTTCAGTCAGCAACAGATCGAAGCTGTATCGCCCGGTGACTTGAACGCCGCGGATGGGACCCGCCAAACGATACAGTTCATGGACGGGCAATGTGGCCGTTTGGGGACCCTTCTGCCGCATGGCCTCCAGCCGTTTGATCCATTCCGAGAGCCCATCGACCCTGAGAAAGGTGTCGATGGCCGGGCAGTTGTTTGCCGGGTCCGCGATGCGCTTGAAGGTGAACTCGAAGTCCTCGGCGGTCAGCTCGCGGGTGTGGGGCTTGGCGTGGTTGGGCACGTCCATGCAGACATCGCGGTGGAAGAGAACTTGGTCCCAAATCTCGAACCGCAGGCGGTAGAGAACGCGGTCGGGCTCGCCGGCGGCCAGGCCGGGTGCGGTGATCTCCTCGAACTGCGGGATGGCCCGGGCCAGCAGGGGCTGCATCTCCAGTGGCCGCTTGAGGTAGTGGTACTCGAAGAGAGGTTCGCAGATGGCCCCCAGGTAGCCCATACCGGGGATGCTCTGGGCGTTGACCGGATCGAGCGGATAGGATCGCAGCAGGTAGCTGTAGAAGACTTTTTCGCCCGCATCGGCGGCCGGGTACGGGCTGTTGCCGCAGCCGATCAGTGTCCCGAGGAAGGACAAGCCCGCTCCCCACAGTGCAAGAGTCGCAAGTCGCCTCACCGTACCCCCAGTATTCAGGTTGAGCCACGCTGACCGGTGTCGCCGCACATTGTGCGGGGTGGCGGCACAAGACGCAAGCCCGCAAAAAAGGTGTCAGGAACCTTTTTTGCGACGATAATCTGAATGCGATGCTTGCCGCCCTCTCGCGAAAAAGGTTCCTGACACCTTTTGGGCGGTATTGGCGCGAGGGGGAGCGTGGGCTTAGGATGAGTGGCGTGTTGGACATCGCTGAGCGGATGGCCGGGGACGGCACCTTCCGTGCCCTACTGGCCCGGCTTCGCGAGCTGCCCACGCCGGCCGTGCGGGAAGGTCCGGCCGGCCCAGCTCCCGATTCGGGAGACGGGGGGGTAGTGTGCGCGGACGGGTTGTGGGGATCCTATGCGCCGCTATTGGCGGGCACGCTGGCCCGGCAACTCAAGCGCCCCCTGCTCTATGTCACTGCCCACCTCGAACAGGCGGACGAGGTGCGCGACGACCTCGACCTGTTCTTCAACCGCGCGCCAGAGCTCCTCAGCGCGTTCGAAGGCACTCCCGGCGAAGGGGCGGCCAGCGACGAGATTCACGCCGAACGGCTGGCCTTGTGTGCCCGGCTGGTGGACGTGCGTACGGGCAAGAACGACCTCGCCAAGTCGGCCGGCCCGTTGGTGATCGTGGCACCGATCCAGGCCCTGTTGCAGGCGGTACCCACCCCGGACGCCCTCGAAGCGGACCTGCTCGCGCTGACAGTCGGTCAGGACCGCGACCCGGTAGCGATCGCCCAATGGCTGGCGGACCACGGCTACACCCGACTGGACCGGGTCGAATCACCTGGTGACTTCGCCCAACGCGGGGACATTCTGGACATCTTCCCCCCTGCCGAGACGGACCCGTTTCGGCTGGACTTCTTCGACGAGCGGATCGAGTCGATCCGACGGTTCGACGTGAGCACGCAGCGTTCGGATGAGACGTACCGGGTGCTCCGGGTGGCAAGCATGCCGGCGATGCGGGCGGCGTCGCGGCTGAAGTCTCGGGGGCGAGTTGGTGGTGATACCGAGGGTTCCCGGGAAGACTCGGCAGCCACAACAGGGGCGGCACGTCCACAAGGACGCCGGCGAGACGCGGCTCGACCGCCTTCGGCTCTGAGGCTCAGGCTCGAAGAGAGCTCGCCGAGGTCCGGTGCCACAGGGGGTGGCGAGATCACGAACTTCTTGAGTTACCTGCCGGCCGATACGCTGGTCGCGTTGGCTGAACCGATCGAAGTGCAGGAAATGGGGAGAACATTTTGGAATCGGCTGGGCGCACCGCGGGGCATGATGCCGGTCGAACGATTCCTGCAACGAGCGGTCGGCTTCACGCAGTTGCACCTGTCGAGTCTTGGTGGCGCGACGCCCGGCGAGCGGTTCTCCTTGGGGGTGCAAAGCCTGACGCGGTTCGAGACCAAGGCCGCCGAGGCGATGGACGAGCTGGCGCGTCTGGCCCGGGATCGGGAGGTGGTTCTTTACTGCGACAATGCCCCCGAGCAGGAGCGGTTTCGGGAGTTGTGGGCGAGCACCATCGGCGATTGGCCGAGCGGACTGGAGCTGCGTGTCGGGCTGATGCATCGCGGGTTTGACTGGCCGGCCGGCCACCTGGCCGTGGTCGGACACCACGAGGTATTCCACCGCTACCAACAGCAGCGGCGTATCCGGCGTACGCATGCCGCCCGCCCCATCGAATCGTGGCTGGATCTGAACCCCGGCGATTTCGTGGTCCACGTGGTGCACGGCATTGCCCGGTTCATCAACCTGCGGACGCTCACCAAGAACGGCACGAACAAGAGTGAGGAGTACCTGACGCTCGAGTTTGCCGAGGGGGCACGGCTGCATGTGCCGGTCAGTCAGATCGACCTGGTGCAGAAGTACATCGGCTCGGGGGCGGCGGCGCCGACGCTCAGCAAGTTGGGCGGCACTCGCTGGGCAAAAACCAAGGAGAAGGTGGAGGAATCGGTCGGCGACTTGGCGGCCGAGCTGCTACATATTCAGGCCCTGCGTTCGAGCCAGCCGGGCATCGCGTATCCCGACGACACGCCCTGGCAGGCGGAGTTCGAGGGCAGCTTCATCTACACCGAAACGGAAGACCAGCTCGCGGCCCAAGCCGAAATCAAGCGGGACATGCGCAAGACGACGCCGATGGACCGGCTGCTGTGCGGTGACGTAGGCTACGGCAAGACCGAGCTGGCGGTGCGGGCGGCGTTCAAAGCGGTAGAGTACGGTAAGCAGGTGGCGGTTCTGGTGCCGACGACGGTGCTAGCCGAGCAGCACGAACGCACCTTCCGCGAGCGCATCGCGGACTACCCGTTCGTGGTCGAGAGCCTGTCGCGATTCAAAACCGACAAGCAGCAACGGGAGATCCTGGAGCGGGCTCGCAAGGGCCAGGTGGACATTCTGATCGGCACACACCGACTGCTGAGCCGGGACGTAGGCTTCAAGGATCTGGGCCTACTGGTCATCGACGAGGAGCAGCGGTTCGGCGTCGAGCACAAGGAGCGGCTCAAGCGATTCCGCGAGACGATGGACGTGCTGACGCTGAGCGCGACGCCGATCCCGCGGACGCTGCATATGGCCCTGCTAGGCATTCGGGATATCTGCTCGCTGGCCACGCCGCCGCTGGATCGTCGCAGCATCGTCACGCAGGTCGGCTACTGGGACGAGGACGTGATCCGCCAGGCGATTCTGCGGGAGATGAACCGCGATGGGCAGGTCTTCTTCGTGCACAACTTCGTTCAGGATATCGAAAGCTTCGCCGACACCGTGCAGCAGATCGTCCCGGACGCCCGAATCCTGATCGGCCACGGGCAGATGTCCGAGCGGCGGCTGGAGAAGGTCATGCTCGACTTCATCCGGCACCAAGCCGACGTGCTGGTCTGCACCACGATCATCGAGTCGGGCCTGGACATCCCCAACTGCAACACGATGTTGATCGACCGGGCGGACCGCTTCGGGCTGTCGCAGTTGCACCAGCTACGCGGCCGGGTCGGGCGATACAAGCACCGGGCCTACTGCCATTTGCTGCTTTCACGAGGCAAGACACTGACCTCGACGGCCGCCCGACGGCTCAAGGCGATCGAGGAGTTCTCCGACCTGGGGGCGGGGTTCCGCATCGCGATGCGCGACCTGGAGATCCGCGGTGCGGGCAACATCCTCGGGGCCGAGCAGAGTGGGCACATCGCCGCCGTGGGGTACGAGCTGTACTGCCAGTTGCTGGATCGTGCGGTGCGACGGCTCAAGGATGAGCCGGAGGAGCCCTTCCGGCCGGTGCATCTGGAGTTGGATGTGCCCGCCCATGTGCCGCGGGGGTACGTTGAATCCGACCGGCAGCGGATGGACGTGTATCGTCGGCTGGTACGCTGCCGGGCGGAGGCTGAGTTGCAGCAACTGGAGACCGACCTGCGCGACGCGTTCGGCCCGCCGCCGCCGGCCGTGCAGACGCTGCTGCAACTGGCCGAACTGCGTATTCTGGCCCAACCGCTGGGCATTCAGGCGATCCTGCAGCGCCCGCCGGACCTCATCTTTCAGGTCGAGGAACTGGCCCGGGTGGAGCCGATCTTCGCCCGCAGTCCCGGCTCGGCCCGCATGGCCGACGCGCACACCATTCACCTGCGGCTGACCGACGCGTACTTCGAACCCGCTACGCTGCTGGCGGTTTTGCGGCAGTTGATGAAGAAGCCGGCGGCTTGCGGGCCGGCCTCATTGTAAGATCGCCCTTGAAGATCCTCTCGCGGCAAGGAGTACGCCCGTTCATCGGGCTAGCGCGGCAATGTGCAATAACGCGAAGATTCTCAAACGGGCGGGCGAGAGACCGAGAAGCCGAGGAGGTCCTTTGATCGCCTGGGGACAGTTGTTGCGACTGCACGTGTCCGCAACTACAATGCCGCGTTCATGAGCACATTTCACGGATACTGCCGCAGTCTGACGATGCTGCAGGTCTTGATCCTGGCCTGCGGCGCCGGCTGCAACAAGCCGGCGCCGGGGCCGAAGCGTGCGGACCACAAGGCCGCGCACACGCCTCGTTACCATCCGCATGTGGACCGCTCGGCATCGTCGGCCCCGGCGGCGCCGGTCGAGACGGACTCGGACGTGGACGGCCTCGCGATATCCGCTGGCATGGAGTTCCCCGCCGCCGGTTCCGGCCGACCGATCCTGTTTGTCAACGGGCAGGCTCTGACGGTGCAGGAGGTGCTCGAACCGATCATCGAGGATCTCAAGCAGAAAGCCGCCTCCTACGATCTGCCGGCGTACCGGAATCACGCCCTTCGCGAGGTGCGCAATCAGATCGACTTCCAGATCAGCATGATCGTGATTTACGAGGAGGCCAAGGCAAAGTTCAGCGAAGAGCGCATGCAGGAGGCGTTCGACAAAGAAGCCGACCGCATGGTCAAGGACGTGATGAATCGGCGGTTCGGCGGAGTGCACGCGCGATACGAGGCCCACCTCAAGACGTTTGACCTGACCATGGAAGACACGAAGGCTCGGGCCAAGCGTCAGGCAATGGTGATGCAGTTTCTACACGACCGGTTCCGCCCGATGATCACCGAGCCGACGAGGCGTGAGCTGGTACGGTACTACGAGAACAACGCAGACGAGTTCACCACGCCGGCCAAGGCGGAGATGTTCCTCATCGAGGTGCCGTTGGCCGCCGAACTGGGCAAGCCGGTGACCGAGGCCACGGCGGCGGAACGAGCGGCGGCTTGCGAACGGGCAAGAGCACACCTGAGCCGAGCACTCGAGGAACTGGCCAGCGGTGTGGAGTTCGAGGCGATCGCGAAGAAGTACTGCAGAGGAGTGCGCGGGCGAACGGGCGGGGCATGGGGCGAGATCAGCCCGGGATCGCTGACCGGGCGGTGGGCCAAGGCCGCCGAGGTGCTGTTCACGCTCGGCGCCGGCCAAACCAGCGAGATCATCGAGACTGAGGATGCGCTGCTCGTCGTTCGCTGCGGCCAATGCACGGCGGCGCGGACCGAGCCTTTCGAGCAGGCCCAGGAACAGATCATTTCCCGGCTCATGGACAGCGATTTCAACCGTCGGCGTGACGCCTACGTGCAGGAGCTTCGCGGCAAAGCGACCATCGAGAAGTACCCCGAGTTTCTGCAGGCGGTACTCGCGGCGGTGCCGCCTCCCGCGGCCGCGCGCGCCGCGGGCCCGGAGTAGAGGCTCACCAGCCCTCGGCTTGCGTGGCCCTGATCGCTGCGTCTATACTCTCGGGCGGGCCGAGTCCACCTGCGTCATTGGGCCGATGGTCACAGAACATTTCTCGCGCCCTATTCATCGAAGGAGCGGGGCCATGCCACGCAAGCACAATGAGATCGATCGTCGCGGTTTTCTCAAGACCACCGCCGCCGGGGTTGGTGCTGCCGCCCTGGGCAACAAGCTGGCTCATGCCGCCGAGGAGCGGCCCGCCACACAGCCGGCCGAGTCGCAAGAGGTCATCTGGCGTAACCGCAACCCGGAGATGGAATACCGCCGACTTGGCCGGACCCAGTTCATGGTCAGCCGCATCGTTCATGGCTGGGGCGGAAACGAGAGCCTGTGGCGGCGAATCCTCGGCACGGGGGTCAACTACTTCGACACCGCCCTTGGCTACGGCAACCTCGAGGTAGAGCTCAAGCCCTTCCTGGCCAGATACCGCGACCGCCTGTGGGTCACGAGCAAGGTCAGCGACATCACCGGTTATACCAAGATCGACGAAGGCGTCCAGGAGCTGTACCGCAAGGCCATGAAGGCGTTCCTCGGCAAGGAGGAAGGCCACCTGCTCGCCTTGCACAAAGAGGCGGTGGCCAAACAGAAGGCCACCGGGGAGAAGCCCGATCTGCGAGCGGTCGGCCAGCGCATCGCCCGGCTGTATGCCGAGATGCTTGACCAAAGCCTCGAACGCATGGGCATAGAATGCGTGGACTGCTACATGATGCACGGGCTCGAGATCCCCTGGATGTTTGACTGCCTGGACATCTGGGAGACGTATGCCAAGGCCCACAAGGCGGGCAAGGTCAAGCACTTCGGTTTCAGCGTGCACCAACACCACAAGGAGGTTCTGGCGGCGACGGTCGAGGCGAACGCCCGGGGTCCATGGAAGATCGACCTAATCATGCCGGGCGTGAACCCCGAGAGCTTCGATCAACTCAAGCCGGAACTGGCGGCGTTGAAGAAACAGGATGTGGGCATCGTTGCGATGAAGACCAGCGGCATCAAGAATCGGCCGGTGGACGGCCGCGAGCAGAGATTCACGGATCTCATGGGCGGGCGTGAGTACAACGAGTGGGAGCGGGGGAAACTCTGGATGCTGCATTTGACCGAGGATCTGATCGACGCCTGCATCGCGGCCATGAGTAACGTGGAGGAGATGGAGAAGGATACCCGTCTACCGTCGGTGAAGCTGACCGCCGCCGCGGAGCGCGAGCTGCGAGCCATGGTGAAATTAGAAATGGCCGGCGCCTGTCACCTCTGCGGCAGTTGCACGACCGCCTGCCCCGAGCACATCGCGGTCACAGACATGATCCGCTACCACGCCTATGTCCATCAGTACAACGAGAAGGCCTTGGCGCGTGAGCTTTATGCCAAAGCTGGGTACGACCCGTCCAGGCTGTGCAACCAGTGCGGCGCATGTGCGGACGTATGCCCCTCGGACGTGCGGATCAGCGAGATTCTGGCAGAGCTGCCGCTGGCCGTGCGGGCGTAGCGAGGCGAAGGGATTTTTCGCACATTTGTCGGCAGCATCGCTTGTCGCGGGCGGCGGCCCTGGCGGCCGTTGGGTGGCGATATGGCCTTCGCTCGCCGGCCGCTACCATGGATGGGCATTCCGTTATCGCGGCTCTTGCCCGGCATCGTCCAGCGCCCGGCGAACGAATGAACGTAACGGCTGGAGCACGTTTTCGCCCACGGCGCCCTGTCGAGGATCGGTGCCGGGATCGAACGGCACGATCAGCGGGATGGGGATCTTGGCCAGGCGGGCGATGACTTCGGGATTGGTCTCCTCGGCCAGCGTGGCCGACCCGGGCCGGTAGCGGTTGATCACCACCGCCGCGACGGTCAGCCCGCGATGCCGCGCGGCTTCGAGCGTCAGCAGTGTGTGGTTGATCGTCCCCAAACCCGGCCGGGCCACGACGATCAACGGCAACCCCAACCGCACCGCCAGGTCGGCCATATTGTGTTGCGCATCCACCGGCACCAGCAGCCCCCCCGCACCCTCGACCACCACCCAGTCGGCCGACTGCCCGATCCGCCGCCAGCTCTCGTCGATCGCCGACCAGTCGATCGGATGCTTCGTCTGTTCCGCCGCGACCATGGGGGCCAAGTCACCTGAGTATCGCACTGGGGTGATCGTCGCCAGAGTTTCGGCCGACTCGGCACAGTGGGCGAGGAACTCGGTATCCTCACTGACCAACCCAAGGCGTACATCTCGTCGGCAGCCGGTCGCAACCGGCTTAAACACCCCCGCTCGCTGACCCGCTTGCCGTAGCAGCAGGGCCAACGCACCGGCAATGACCGTTTTGCCGACGCCGGTATCCGTACCCGTGACAAACCATCCCTTCATTGCCGAGCCCTCCGGGACTTGGTCTGCCCCTCAGCCGCTCCAGTTGGTCGCGATCAGGTAGATGCCGGTCACGACCAACAGCACGTGGATCACCCGCGTGAAGACTGCCGGGGACATCCGCTGATTCATCACCGACCCGATCCAAATGGTCAGCGGCGCCAACGGCACCAGCCACAAGCTCAGGGTCAGCGACTCGCCGTTAATGAACCCACGTTGCACCAGGAACGGCACCTTGACCGAGTTGAACAGGAAGTAGAATCGCGCGGCGGTGCCCACGAAGCTGCGTGGATCCATTCGCTGGAGCAGAAAGTATATAGAAGTCACCGGCCCGGCCGCGTGGGCCACCATGGTGCTGACCCCGGCCGCCAAGCCGAAGGGCGATGCGGTCCACCAACCGGGGCGCCACGTCTGTGCCTGCCGGCGGCGGGCGATCAGGCCTCGGGCCCACTCGAGGGCCACGAACACGACGGACAGGCCACCGACGAACAACTTGAGCACCCGGGCATCCAGCCTGCCCAGCAGGTACCAGCCGACCACGATACCCGCGAGCATCCACGGGGCCATCAGCAGAATCGGCCGCAATTGCCACTCTCGCGGATAGGAGCGGATGGTCAGCACGTCGAGCCAGATCATCAACGGCAACCACATGCCCAGGGCTCTCTCCGGCCCCATGACCAGCAACAACAACGGCACCGCCAGCGACCCCACCCCGCCGAACCCGCCCTTGGAGACCCCGGTCACAACCAAGGCCGCCAGGACGATCAGCAGATAGAGCCCCGGCTGCCCGGTGAAATCCTGCGGAATGATCCAGCTCATGGCCGGGCAATGTAGGGCCACACGCCACGAAACGCAACGCGGACAAACGGAGAACCCGCCTGTCGGTCTTCCATCAACAAGTTGACTCGGTCCGCCATCAACAGTCCAACTCGGTCCGCCATCAACAAGTTGACTTGGTCCTCAGGAGATCGGGGCCACGCTGATTCTGCCACGAACCTGCGGCACAGAGACTGGAAATCCGGCGACTTGCCCATGTTTTAGGTACCTGCTACCATTATGGAGTCTACCGAGCAGGGCGTCTGGTGTCCTTTCAGTACCGGCCCGCAGGTCCGGAGACGCGATTCTGTGAACGCCACAACACCCCATCCAGCCGTTGGCGTTGATGAGCCGGCCCGCGTCCTGGGCTGCCCGATATGCGGCAGTGGGATCAACCTGCGAGAACGGGCCTTTCTTTACGGCGTTCGCATCTGTCGGCCTTGTGAACACCGGTTCCTGATCCGACGGTTGATGGCATTTGCCCTGGATTTATTGCTTGCGGTGTTCCTGGTCTCGGCAATCGTTGAACCTCTCATTGCCAGACTCGGGGGATCGGGCTTGGGCGTTTGGGGAAGAGCAGCGACAAGTATGGCGCCGTGGATCCTGCTGCTTTGGAGGGATGGCTTCGCGGGTCATTCACCCGGCAAGTGGCTGTTCGGGTTGCGCGTGGTGACGATCGAGTCATGGCACCCGACCGGCTTCTGGCAGTCGTTCAAACGAAACCTCTGTCTGCTCGTGCCCTTCGCTGTGATCGTGATCGCCGATGAGGTATGGCACGGCCAACCCCGCCGGGGCGACAAGTGGGCCGGCACCAGGGTGATCTGCGGCAAACACGCTCATTGTCGGCCATTTCTGCCATCCGTACACATCTGTCCGACGTGTGGCTACGACCTGACGGGCAACACCTCCGGCCGGTGCCCCGAGTGCGGAGGCGACATTCCCGAGGAGATCCGTCGGTTGATACCCCAGCCATCGTCGCCCGAAGGCGTCACGCGGTCGCGGCAAGCGGCATTGCGGGCGTGAAGGGCTCCAGTCGAAGGACCGCTCGCCGCAGTTCTACCGTCACCCGAGCGGGCTCGTCCTCGGGTTCCATCCGAGCGGAATGGAGTACGAGACGGGCATCGAGGGTTTGCCATTGCTGGTCGATTTCGAGCGTGAGTGAAAGATCGACATATCCCCGCGACTGGTCATACTCGACGACCGCGACGTCAGTCACATGCGGTCCTTTCTCGGAGGACTCGGCACGGAGGATTTCAACGGTCCGGCCTTGCTGATCGATCCACAGCGACAGGGGCAGCACAACGAGGGCGTCGGTGGGCAAAGCCGGCCAAACACGGACGGTGCCCGTCCAGAGCCCGTCGATGGTCCATGCGTCCGGCTCCTCCTCGCAATCCGCCAAGGCGTCGCCCTCCAGCGGCTCGATCACCAGTCGGCCACGATGCCCGCGGCGAGCCGGGGACGCCATGCCGGGCACATGCTCGTAAATCTCGCGCAGAATGACCAACGAAATCGGCAGGGCAACGATCAGCCAACGAAGGTCGCCCAGGTAGACCGGCGACACAAGCAGGTAGCCGACAACGGCCACCGTCATCACCATCGCCAGAAACACCGTGAAAGGACGCATCAGTCGATCTCGCCTGAGGTCTCACCAGCAGTTGACGCGCGTGCACAAGCACGGTCTCTGCGAGAGGAAGGGTGAGATCCGGCCAAGGGGGTTTTGAGGAGGCGGCAAATCTCGTCGATGGCGTCGACGTAACCACCGGCGACAGCGATGGCCGGTTTCGCACCGCGGGTACCGGAGCCTGACGACGGGCTCACTATCGCATCTCGGTCCGAGGCCCCACACACGGAGGAGACTCCATCCGCGTTGTGCTCGACCTCCGATCGCATGCTCACCAAGCGGTGCATACACACAGCCGCGAGGGCTCGCTCACGAGCCAGCCGGCGGGCCACGCAATCCAGATCTTCGCGAGCTTCCGCTGTTTGCTGGGCCTGCTGGGCAAGGGCCGCCAGCACGCCTTCCGCCCGCTTCACCAGGCCTTCCAGGTTCTCCGAGTGCTGGGCGGCTTGATCGAGCCTCGCGCCCAAAGCATCCTGCCGTTCGCCGCACTGGGTGGCGAGCTTCTCCGCCGCCGTCCGCGACGCGGACAGCGATTCCCCTGCCTGGCGGACCTGTTCGAGCACCTCGGTAATCCGCCCCGCCAGCACCTGGGCTTGTGCGGTGGCTTGATCGAGTTGGTTAGCCGACTGCCCCGCGGCGGCCAGCGAACCGTCCAGCGTCGCCCTGTGGCTGTCGATCAGTTCCGCCGCCTGCGGTCCCGTCAGCTCGACCAGTTGGGTTCGCAGGCCATCCAGTTCGCCGATCACGCACTGCGATGTCGCGACCTGTTCGCGAAGCCGGGCGAGTTGCCGATCGACGTCACAGGCGAGTTCGCCAGCCGCCGACCGCGAATCCTCAAACCGGGTCATCAGCGTCGCGGATTCCTGGCCGACCTGCTCGAGCCGATCGTCCAGCAAGGACACTTTCTCGTCGACCCGCCGGGCCGCGGTGTCGGCCAGGTTTTGAAGACTGGCCAGCGAATCGAGGACGCTCTGATTGAGGCCGCGAAGATCCTCGCCGTTGCGGGCGGTTTCGGTGCACGCCGACCGGGCCGACTCGATCGCCCGTTCCAGAAGCTCCGACTGCTCGGCAACCGCTTGGAGCACGGCGTGGGCCTGCGCTTGCCGCTCCGTGAGTTCGCGATGGGCCGTCGGCAAGACCTCGCTGGTGAGTTCCACGCGGAGTTGCCCGAGTCGGGTCGCGGCCGACTCAGCCTCGGCCATGTGGCGGCGGACGGCCGGAAGCAGGTCATCGAGGCGCTCGGTCAAACGCAGGATGGCATCGGTCTGGCCTCGCGAGGAGGCGACGGTATCCGTTAACTCCTCGCAGATCTCTCTGGCGTCGCACGCCCCGGCCGCGAGTTGCTGGTGAACGGCCGATGCCCGGCTGGTCTCCTCGCTGAGGCGTTCTGCCTGGACGACGGCCTGTTCGTGAACCTGCGTCAGACGACTGGCGGCCGCGACGGCATCGCGAAACTGCTCGTGCAGGCGCTCGGTCTGGGCGCGGGATTGGCCGAGCAGATCCTCCGCCGTCCGCATTCGCCCGCCAATCTCGTCGGCCAACCGAGCCAACTCCTCACGCATCTCGATCGCTGCCGCCTGTGCGGCGGATCGTTCCTCACGCGAGACCGCCAGTTGAGCTTCCAAGGCGCGGATGTCACATGCCAAAGCTTCTCGCACGCCACGAGCCGCCTCGGCGGAGATCTGCAAATCGGCAGTCTCTTCGCGGATGTTCGCCAGACGCTCGTCGAGGGACCCGGTCGCTTCGACGCAGGCCCGGGTGGCAGCCTTCACCTCGCCGTCCGCGAACCGCAGTTGATCGACGGTCTTCTCCGCCTTGCCGGTCACCTGCTCCAAACGCTCAGTCGAGTTCTTCGAGAAATGCAGCAGATCAACCATGCGGCGACGCTGCTGGTTTGCCGCCGTGCAGCTCCGGTCGAGAGCGGTATGCACCCCCTCCGCCTGATCGATCGCGCTCTGCGCTCGTTCCTGGATAGACTGTGTTCGCTCGGTGGCGACGGTCAGGTCGGCCAGGGCACGCAGCACCTCGTCGAGCAACTCGTGAGCTTCCTTGACGCGGCCATCCAGCGTCTGAACGGCCTCCGGCAGCTCCGTCGCCAGAATGTCGGCGGATCGCTGCGCCTCGGCATGAAGCTCCGCCAGCCGGTCGCCCTGTTCCTGGGCACTGACTTGGCCGGCGTCCAGGCCCCTGGCCACTCGGTTTGCCCGCCGAACAAGCCGGGCGAGCTTGGTCGCCTTGGCGACAGCTTCCGCCCGAGCGGTCGCCAGGGCATCCCCCGAACCATGCAACGTCGCCACTGTGCTCTGCGCTCGTTCGACTAAGGCGATCAGGTCCGCGGACTGCTCGCGGGCAAGCCGACTGACCTCGCCAAGGCGGCCGGCCACTTCCGCCCCTTGGCGTACCCGCTCATCCAATCCTTGCGAGACTGTGGACGTTGGCTCGTCTGTGGATCGAACCGGGACACCTTGTCGTGTCGCCTGACCCTCGCTCCTGTCGGTCACGAGCGCGGTATGACCGTCGGGCAGATCATTCCCCGACTCCGAGGAAGTACCTTCCCCGTACAGTGCGATCATCTCCTTGAGCGCGTTGCTAACCGTATCCCGATCGACTACCGGGCGGTTGGCTCCATAGGCAAGCAAGAGGGCGCTATCCGCGATCTGGTTAATCATGCGCGGCAGGCCGCCCGACCGATCGTGAAGCAGGTCGATGGCCTCGTCGGTGAACAGCTCCCGTTCACTCGCCCCCGCGATGGTCAGCCGATGACGCACGTAGCTGCGTGTCTGGTCACGATCCAGTGCACGCAACTGGCAGGCACAAAAAACCCGCTGGCAGAGTTGCCGCATCTGCGGCAGGCGAAGTACGCCGATCAGCTCCGGCTGCCCGAGCAGTACGATCTGCAACAGCTTGGCGTTCTCGCGTTCCAGGTTGCCCAGCATGCGCAGGTGTTCGAGCGTGTCGAGACTGAGGTTCTGGGCCTCGTCGAGGATGGCGACGGCCGTCTTGCCCTCGCAGAACCGTTCGCACAAATGGCTATGAAGCCGTTCGACCAGTTCGCCGGTCGTCTGAGCGGCCCGATGTCGAACGTCGAACTCGCGGCACAGCGTGGCCACCAGATCGTGACCGTTCTCCGGCGCGTGCAACACCAGTGCGCTCTGGGCTTGGCCATCGAGTGTCCGCATCAGCGAATGGGCCAACAGCGTCTTGCCACAGCCCGGTGGGCCGGTAATCACCGTCAGGCCTCGCCGCTGCGTCACCCCATAAACCAGCGAGGCGAGGGCCTCTTCGTGCTCGGCCGTGCGGAAGAAGAAGGCGGGATCCGCCGTGTTGGCAAACGGCGAACGCTCTAACCCAAAGAACTCAGCATACATGAGGAACCGCCCCGCAAGCCACTGCCACGCTACCGGCCCATCCCCTTCGACGGGCACAGGGGTGCTTCTTGGGATATCGGACAAACCGGGGGGCGACCGGAGTTATCGAACCCAATGCGGCCGAGTTCGACGCGAAGCGCAACAGAAAGGGGCAAAGCCCCTACAACCCGTGTGCAGGGACGCGATTTATCGGGCTTGCCCGTGCTTGCAGCACAACCGCTCAACCATGGCAAACAGCTCGATCAGGACGGCGCGAATCGGGGACGCATCCCTACGCATGGAGGCTTGCTGTCGGACAGCGGTTCGCTCAGTGAGCCGTTGCCGCGAGGTCGGCCTGTCGGGGAGCCAGGACGACGCGCTGGCGAGCCGGCGATGACTCCCGGTGGGCAACCCAACGCAACGACTGCTCCACCAACCACCACAGATGGTCGTCGGATTCAGGGTGCGGACTGATCAGGATACACCGCCCGCCGCCAAACGCCGCGGAGACGATGGCAGGCGTATCCACCATCATCTCCTGAACTTGCCCCTTGTACCTGGCGGGGCTGCGGAAATGGGCGATTACCTCGAACGGCGGCAGATCCAGGTCCGGCACCAAACCGTCTTCATGGAAGAAAAGCGGGCCGTTGGCATAACGCACATCGAACGGGCCAGGCCGATCCGCCAGACCCAGCACGTCGCGACCGTATTCGGTCAACTCGATATCCACGCGCTGTCGCCCACGCTGCCAAGGGCTGTAGTGATACGCACGAACCATGCTCAGGTAATGCTCCACTCGACAGGTGCCCAGGTAGGCGCCCGCGCAGATGCCGACGTACCCACCACCACCGCGGACGAACTCGCGGATGTGCTCGCGCGCCTCCTCGCCGATGGCTTGCCCCTGGGCCCTGGCACTGCCACCCGGAAACACGACCGCGCTGAACGCGGCAAGCGGCCGATCGCGAAGATCCGCCGGCCCCACCAGGGTCACTGTCGCCTCGGGCATGCCGCGGATGATAGCGCTGATGTTGGGCACTCCCTCGCCACTGGTGCCCGGCCCGTCATACAGGGCAACGTGCAGACGGCCGTCGGCGGGCGGAGCCGAACCATGACTGACGAACACCGGCGGACGCACCTCCGGACCGTGAGTGATCATGTCCAAGTCGGCCAGAATGCGATGAACCATCAGGCGATGTTGGCGGGTACGCAGCGACAATGGCTGCTCCTTCCAGGTCGTCTCGATGATCATGCCGCGGGCCTGGAGATGGGTGATCGCCGCCCGCACCAGACCACCGTTCACCGGACCGCGGGGAACGCTGGCGAGTCTTTTCTCCGGCTCGGTAACCTCGGCATTCACCGCCTCAAGCATCCGCTCGACGTAGCGATTGGTCTCCTCGTCGTCGAAGTGAATGATGCTGGAGCCGACGCTGGACTTGCTGGCGGTGTGGAAGTCATAGCCTTCGTGCAGGTCGAGAACCCAATCGGGCCGCAGGTCGCATACGAACTCCCAGAGGGCCTCGGCGATGGGGCCTCGCGGCGCGTCGTCGGGGTGATCCATGCGGGGGAAGTTGCGGTTGAGATTGGCCACCGCTGTCGGCTTGCCGGGAATACCGCGCGTGTTGGCGGCCAGTGCGGGAGGATTCGCTCGCGGCACGACGACCAGCTTGCCTCGGGTAATCCGCCAGTAGCGGATCTGGCCCGCGGCTTCGGCGCCGGCTGGCTCGTTGCCGTGTATGCCCCCGATGATCAGCACCGTCGGACCGGGCTGCCCGCTATCCTGATGGAAGAACGGGGTAACGTGCGGTGTCCCGCGAGCGATCAGCCCCGAGGTCACGGGGGCCGGCGTCCGAGTCGGGACGCCGATGTGCGGCAGTGTACAACCGGCCGCGACAGTTAAACCAAGACTCCAGAGCAGCCACCACCGCCGCGACGCGATCCTGTTCATGCAGACATTACCTCCCTGCACCCATGCGTTCGTAGGGAATCATCTCCTCGCCGTAGTATAGCAGAACGCGAGGCTTGGGTATGTCGATGGGAATTGCCGGGCATCAGGCCGACGGCGACCGTCTGCCCGGTCGCGATCACGCTTCTTCGAGAACCTGCCAGCCCAGGGCGTCGGCCAAGGCGAAGACCGGCTCCTTGAGATCGCCGTAGTAGGTCACCCGGTGCCAGCCCCATGCGTCCCACTGGGTGTGAAGCTTCTCAATATCGCCGACCGGTTCGGCCACCAGCTTGGTCCGGCAAGCCCGGTCGTCGGGGTCGTTGCCCACCGCTTTGCCCTGGTGGAAGAGGATGGTCTTGCGGTCCGGGCCGAACTCGACCGAGGTGGTCATGTAGCCTGACGGCAACAGCGAGCGCACCGACGCCCCCTGCCGATCCTCGGAGTGGGTCAGGATCTCGAAGGGGTTGGCCGGCCCCTTGGGCCCGAACACCCGATTCGACGCCACGCAGTGGGCGTAGATGATCTGCCGCTTGGCCGTATCGATGACCGGATCCGAGATGTAACCGGGGCGACCCTGCGTCAGGGCGGTCATGGCCACCATCGTCGACGTCGAACGCACGTCGCACTCGCAAGCCCCCACAAACCCCTCGTTGGCCAGCTCGTGGAAGCCCAGGCACGGATAGGCATGGATGTGGTTGCCGTAGAACCCACCCAGGCAGTTGATGGTGATGGCGTTGGCCCCGTGCTTCTTGAGTACCGCCTTCTCGGCCAAGTACATGGCCGCGGAGTTCTCAAGCGTCTCTCTCGACACATCCGCGACCCGGGCCGCGGACTTCTGCCAGCGGTCGGCCACCGCCCGCGATTCATCTTTGTCGGCGACCTCCCAGGCGGCATTCAGCTCAGCGAACGGGACGGCGACAATCTCTACCCCCATTTCCTGCTTCACCACCGCCGCGTACTCCGCGGACACGTGGGCCACGGCGAGGATCTTGCTTTCCTTCATGCGGGCCAGACAGTCCCGCGGCGACAAAGCCGAGATCGGGTCCGGCTGGCAGGCCAGATCGCTCGGGGCCGGCGTTCGCTGCTTGCGGACGGCAGCCACCGCGGTCGCAAACTCCGCCGGCGTCGCTCCCGACTTGACCCGCTCGAAGCACCGAACCGCGGCCACCACATCGTCCATCCGCGATGAACCGATGAATCCGACGTTGGACGCCCCGCTGCGCAGGAAGCCGGCGGTATAAACCAGGAAGCCCCCGCTGCCGGCATACTGGAAATCGGCATAGAGCGTCGGCTTGCCCGAGGCGACAATCGTCTGCACCACCCGGTTCCAGCAGTTCATCTGATAGACGACATACCCGTCGATGTCGCCCCCTTTGTCTTCCTCCAGGATCCTGGCCGTCGCCTCCGGGCCGTCCGCCATCGCGGTGACGAACTCGATCTTGGGGCATTGGCCTTTCAGCGTGGCCTCGATCCGTTCCATCGCCGGGCGGAAGTCGAAGCCGACGTTGGGCCAGTCGGGCCGGTCCTGCACGGGCTTATGCAGCGAGTAGATGATCCGTACCCGCACCTTACCCTGGGTTTCGGCGGCCCGGGCGGGTGCTATGCCCGTCAGCAGACCCGCGGCCCCCGCACACGCGGTGCATCCTGCCGCAAGGAACTGACGGCGGTTCAGCGGACAACCCATACACGGCGATGACATCCTCTGCATGGTCATGACCTGTCCCTTTCAGAAAGATGACTGACGTGCCCCGTGCTGCCGGCGTCTCCTCGCGAGAAGACAAGCCCTGCCCAGAGGCTCAACGGTGTCCGTCCGAGTCCCTGCCGCACGATCCAGGGTCATTGTACGGTGGCCGGTGTCCAAGCGAAACATCCGGGCACCCGCGTGTTTCTACCGACGATCCAGCCATTCAGCGAACGCGGGCTACATCCCCTGCCCGGCGCCGGGATAAACCCGGCGGCTCGCTTGGCGACTCAGGAAAACGCTCGCTCGGCGATCCAAGCACACGCTCGCTCGGCAACCCAAGCGCACGCTCACTCGGCAACCCAAGCGAGCGGCGGGGTTTATCCCCGCCTCGTGTGCCGCACAGCAACGCCCACGCTTCGCGTCCATCGCCCCGGACGTCCACCAAAAAGCGCAGAATGATCTGCGTACGACACACCTTCGCGCATTTCGGTTGGACAGCGCCGCGCCCGCCTGTCCTTCACGTCGCGCAACGAGCTCAAGGGGGACGAAGCGGTTCCGTCAGGCAGAGCCGCGCCCGTAAGGAAGTGGTTCTTGGGATTCAAGAACCCCTCCCTTACGGTCGCGGCTCTACTGGGTCGCGGCTACGCGGCGTGCTCACACGCGGCGGCGGCGCAACATCCCCAACCCGCCAAGAGCCAACAAACCCAGCGAGGCCGGCTCCGGGGTGATGAGGGTGTTTCCGGGAATCGCGTCCCACGCCCACAAGGCCGCCTGGGAGCCCGCGTCGAAGCTGTCCCACAAGCCGGTCACGTTGAGCCAGCTCAGCGAATCCAGTTCCTCGGCCAGCGTCACCACCCTGCCGCCCGGGAGATTCGTCGCATCCACCAGCAACAGCTTCCAGAGGTCATCCATCTCGTACATCGCCGAAAAGTCCGAGACCGTCGCGAAGTCCACGCCGCTCAAATCGAGCGTCTGCACGCCACTCACCATAGCGACCGAGCCCAGCACGGCGTCGAAGGCTCTTTGACTGAACGTCACATCCGAGAGGAGCACATGCCGAAGGGGATTACCTTCAATACTGAAATACCGCAATGACGCGACGTTCGCGCCGCGAAGATCCATGGTCTGGATGTTGTTGCCAAAGAGGTACAACTCCCACAGCCTCGTGAGCCCCGTCAGGGGAGCAATGTCGCTGATCTGGTTATCGCACAAGGACAGCTCTTCCAGGTTCGTTAACCCCGCCACCGGCGAAATGTCGCTGATCTGGTTGCCGCCCAGACTCAGCGTCCTCAAGTGCGTCAACCCAGCCACGGGAGAGATGTCGCTAATCTGGTTCGCGCCTAGGTGTAACGTCAACAAGTTCGCGAGCCCCGCCACGGGACTCATGTCACTGATCTGGTTCTCGCCCAGGAATAAGGATAGCAGGCTCGTAAGCCCCGCCACCGGCGAAATGTCGCTGACCTGGTTTTGGGCCAGGCCCAGAACCGTGAGGTTCATCAACCCGGCCACAGGGGCGATGTCCCGGATCTGGTTGGTGCCCAACTCCAGGCTCCACAGGTTTACCAGTCCTGCCACGGGAGTAATGTCGCCGATCTGGTTCCAGTCCAAGTGCAGCCACTTCAGCTTCACCAGTCCGGCGACGGGGGCGATGTCGTTGATCTCGTTGTGCAGTAGTTCCAGGCCGATCAAGTTTGTCAGTGCGCCCAAGGGGGTGATGTCACTGATCTGGTTGACAATCATCCCCAGCTCAGAGATGTTCGTCGCGTGCTCAATTCCGTCGAGGAATTGGATATTCTTGTAGGATGCGCCAAACCCACCCAGCAAGCCCAACATGTCGCCACGGGTCACCGGCGTCGGGGCGGGTATCCCCAGTCTGGCTCGAACCGCAGCCTCCAGGTTCGCGTCCGCGAAGATCACGACCTCCGCCGCTGCGGACGACGCGAAGGCCAGACACACCACCGTCACACAGAGCGCACGCCCAAGCCACAAGAACTTCCCATTCATCTCGCTCTCCTTAGCTCGAATTCGGTCCTTCAATCGACGCCAAGCCATTCGCGCACCGCACACCCCCATATGAGTTCTCCTGAGCATATAGACTCTGGCTTGCTCTGGCAAGGGGACTTCTTGATTCCTTGATACCGACCATACCAACGTGAATGCCAAGCAGGTGATCCCATCAGCGCCGCGCGCCTGCCCTTCACGTCGCGCAACGATCTCAAGGGGGACGAAGCGGTTCCGTCAGGCAGAGCCGCGCCCGTAAGGAAGCGGTTCTTGGGATTCAAGAACCGCTGGGTCGCGGCTCCGCTTGGCGCTCCCGCAAACGTCTGAGACACCGGCAAGTCGAAACACGCAGACAGACGCAAATCAATGCCCGGACCGGGCTGCGACGTCCGACTGCCACTGCTCATTCCCCATTCCTCATTCTGCATTCTACATTCTGCCTTTCCCCCCCTCACCCCCCTACTCCTCCCCCGCGTTTGAGCTTGCGCCAGAGGGTGGCCTGGCTGATGCCGAGGATGCCGGCGGCCCGCGTGCGGTTGCCGTTGGTGAGGCGGAGGATGACCTCGATGTGGTCGTGCTCGACCTCGGCCAGAGTGCGAGTCAGTGAGTTGGCGGGCGCGTCCTGCAGGCGGCGGTGGACGATGCTCAACGGCAGGTGCTCGGGCAGGATGCGGTCGTTGTGAGCGAGAATGGCCCCGCGCTCGATGGCGTTCTCTAGCTCACGGACGTTGCCGGGCCAAGTGTGAGCCTGGAGGTAATCCACGCAGGTGCCGTCCAGGGTCAGATTGGGTTTCTTGAGCCGGCGGGCGAACTGCTGCACAAAGTGCCGGGCCAGCGGCAGGATATCCTCCCTCCGGTCGCGCAAAGGCGGCACCTCGATCTCGATCACCCGCAGGCGATAGAGCAGATCCTCGCGAAAGGTTCCCTTCTCGACCTCCTCGGCCAGGGTGCGGTTCGTGGCGGCGATCACGCGAACGTTGACCTTGCGAGTCTTGCTGTCGCCGACGCGCATGATCTCCTTGGTCTGCAGCACGCGGAGCAACTTGACCTGCATGGCCGGCGAGATATCGCCGATCTCATCGAGCAGAATGGTGCCCTGATGGGCCTCGGCGAACAGTCCGACGCGCTCGCGCACCGCGCCGGTGAACGCCCCGGCCGTATGCCCAAACAACTCGCTTTCGAGCAGCGTGTCAGGCAGCGCGCCGCAGTTGACGGCGACGAAGGGCCCGTTGGCGTGGAGCGAGTGCTTGTGGATATAGCGGGCGATAACCTCCTTGCCCGTGCCGCTCTCGCCGGTAATAAGAACGGAAGAGTCGTAGGCCGCCACTCGGGTAGCCAGCTCGATCACCCGGGCGAAGATGTCGCTGTGCACTTCCACAAACGCGCTGCCCGCCCGTGCCTCCAGCAACGCAAGCCGACGTCGCTGCTGCTTGATCTCCTGGGTTTTTTGACGTAGCTCGACCGTCAGCGTCTGCACCTTGTTGCGAATATCCTCCGTCTGAAAGCGCGAGCGGCAGGTCTCGATCTCGTCGCCCCACGAGGTCTCATCCTTGCCAACCGCCATGCAGACCCGGTCACCCATTCCCCGGCAGCGTTGCTCGCGAAAGTAGATGGGAATACCCAGGCAGTACGAGCAGTACCCGCTGGCATAGCCTTGGAGCACCCAGCACACGGGGTGGTCCGCCGGACCGAGTTCCGACAGGTGCTGGTCGGCCTCTGCGGAATCGTGCCACACCACCTCCATGTGAAAGAATCCGCGGCTCTGATCGAAATCCAGAGCCTTGACCATCGGCCGGACAAGACCCTGAAGGGCGTGCATGCGCGGACCGGCCTTGAGCCACTCGGCCAAGTTGTCCCACTCAAAAATGCGTTTCATGGCCGCCGCGTCGGCCTCGCCCCAGAAATGTCCAAATCGGGAAAGCAGGCTGCGGGCCTGCTCCAGGCCGACCATGTTGATCAGATCCTTGCGCAAAAGGGCGAAGGCATAGGTATCCTGTAACACAAGCCGACGCCCGTGGAGGCTCACTCGGCCTTCGGCGAAATCCACGATCTCGTGAAGCGTCAGGTCTTCCGCACGCATGGCAATCCTTTCACAATGAAATCATCCTACTTCATTATGCAAATGTCTTTCTGATCTGTCAACTCACACTTGTTATCGCAACATAAGCTATGGAAACAGTTTGGAGCGTAATGGGCATTATGGCACGGGAAGTGCAGACCAGACAGGCAGTGATCGGACTATATTCTCTCGTGAAAGGAGATTCGCGATGTACGATTTGCTGCGTGGACGTAACGAAGGCTTGAAGCAGGATGTAACCGGGTTTGCACAGCAGTTGATCCGGACTCCCGGATTGAGTCTGCATGAAAAAGCGGTAGCCGATCGGGTTGAGCAGGAGATGCGTCGGGTGGGCTACGACGAGGTTTTCCGGGATGACGCGGGGAACGTGGTTGGCGTCATGCTGGGCCGGGGCTCGGACGAGGCGGTGCTGCTGGGCGGGCATCTGGACACGGTCGAGCCGAGCGAAGCGGGCCCCTGGGAGCGTGATCCGTGGTCGGGCGAGCTGGTTGGCGATCGGCTGTTCGGGCTGGGCGCGTCGGACTGCAAGGGCGGGCTGGCGGCCCAGATTTATGCGGGTCTGCTGCTGAAACGAGCGATGCTGCCCTTGCGGGGCAATCTGGTGGTGGCGGCGACGGTGGCGGAGGAGAGCGGACGGAGCGCGGGTCTGCGCACGCTGCTGGATCGGACGATGAGCGAGCTGAGCTTGCGGCCGGTGTTCGCGGTCCTGGGCGAGCCGACCAATCTAGGCCTTTACTACGGGCACAACGGCTGGTTCGAGATGGACATCTGGGTCGAGGCGGCCGAACAGCCGCGGGCGGCACGGGCGGCGCGGGTGATTTATGACCAGTTCGCGACGGCGGCCGGCGCTCTGGGAAGCGACGAGATCGAGCAGATCACGTTGGAAGAGCCTCGTTACGTTGAAAGCGCGCAGGGGTGCCGGGCGGGCATCCGGATGGCCCGTCGGCTGCATCCATCCGAGAACGCGCAGCAGGTCGCCGACCAGGTCAAGCACACCGCGGTCCTGGCTGCCCAGGCGGTCGAGCCGGTGGCGGTCGAGGTGGCTATTTGCGAAGAGACGAAACAACTGTATAACGGTAGGACAACCGTGGTGCGTCACGTGACTCATGCTTGGGAGACAGACCCATTCAATTCGTTGCTCTCCCGGGCGAAGCAGGCTTTGGAGGCCGGCGGGTGTCCGGCTCAGCCTGGGAAGTGGCGGCTCGGCCGCATGGGCATGGCCACGGGAGGAGGCGTGCTGGTCAACGATTTCAAAGTGCCGACCATCGGCTACGGCCCGGGTTGCGAGGAAGCGGCCCATGCCCCGAATGAATTCGTGACGATCCCCAATATCCATCAGGCGGTTTACGGCACGGCGTTGATCGTGCATAGCCTGATCGGCGTCCCGGTCTACGGCTGGACCTTTGACGACGAGATTTAGGCGGGATCCAAGCTGAGGGCTCGCCCGTTTTGATGGGCGAGCCCGGGGGTTCACCCTTCCGAGAGGTGGCCGATCGCGCACTGGATCGGATACCGACCCATGACGGCATGGGTCGGCCGGCACGAACCGGGCCGAGTAGCCCGGCAGGCACACCAACCGCGAAGGAAGGACCACAGATGCGCGTGTTTGAGAGGATCAAGCAGGAAGCCCGGAAAGAGCCGAAGGTCATCGTCCTGCCCGAGCTGGGCATGGATAAGGACGGTGTCGTAGCTGATGCGATGGCCCGTGCCCGCAGCGAAGGGACGGCGATTCCGATCGGTCTGACGCCGGAGTTCATCGAGCGTTCGGGGAAGATGGACGAGTTCGTGGATGCGCTGGCGGTTCGGCGTGGATATGCCCTGAAAGACGGCGATGAAGCGGAACGAGCGAAGGCCCGGCGGATCGCCGAGCGGGTGATCCGGCGTCTGCCGAAGGAGATGTTCTTCGCGACGATGATGGTCGAATTGGGCTATGCCCACGGCTTGGTCGGTGGGCGATACCTGACCTCGGCGGACGTGGCCATCACCGCAAAGATGGTGATCGGTGAGGAAGAAGGCAAGATCGTCTCTTCGATCTTCTTCCGCGAGCCACCGGCGGACTATCCTGTTTTTGACGTGTTGGCGATTGCGGACATGGTGGTGAACCAGTGTCCGTCGGCGGAGGACTTGTACCGCATCGCGGTGACGAGTGCGGAGACGTTCCAGGCCTTGACCGGGATCGAGCCGCGGATGGCGATGCTGTCGTACATCACCGGTCGGCCGCAGCAGGTGCAGATTGCCGGGGACGCGGAGCTGACCAAGATCGAGCAGTGCTTCGAGCTGTACGCCAAGGGCGGGCATCCTTGGCCGTTCTTCCAGGCACAACTGGACGCGGCCTTGTGCCCGGATGTGGCCAAGAAGAAGGGTGTACCGTTTACCGAACGGCCGGCCGACATCCTGATCAGCCCGAACCTGATGCAAGCCAACCCGATCTACAAGGCGTTGGACCGCTTGGTAGTCGGTGGGAACTCGATGTTCGTCACGCAGGGGTTCAAGCGGCCGATCATGGATCTGTCGCGGGGCGATTCGGCGGCGAACATCGCCAACATCATCGCCGCGTGTTCGGTGCAGGCCCAGACGTGGGAGCGGAAGGCCGGCCCGCGGAAGATCGACGATTGGTTCGTGCGACAGGGGAACTGAGATTTTCTGGAGCAGGCGGTATGATGAGGTGCGGCACCGGGCTGCCCGCCGTGGTGGGCGTTTCGCTGGTGTCCGAGTTTCTTGTTGCTGCGGGTTGTGCCAACACACTGAGGGTGCGACTTGGTTGCGGCGGTCTTTCGCGGTCCCGCGAAGGCGCAAGCGGCAAAGCGATAAGGAGGTTTGTTGATCGTGAGGATTCTTGTTTTCAACTGCGGCAGTTCATCGTTGAAATATCGGCTGATCGAGCTGCCGGCCGAACGAGAGCTGGTGGCGGGCGAGGCCCAGCGTGTGGGACCGCCAACGGCGGAACCATCGCGCATTGTCTACCGCATGGGCGGCCAGGAGCACACGCACTACGCCGAGATGCGGGATCACGCGTCTGCTCTGGATGAGGTGATGAAGTTGCTCGGTCGCGATTCGGATCTTGTGCCGGACGCGCTGGGGCACCGTGTCGTGCACGGCGGAGCGTTGTTCCATCGGCATTGCATGATCACCGACGAGGCGATCCGTGGCCTGGACACGACGCTGGATCTGGCGCCGATCCACAATCCCCCGATCGTGAAGCTGATCAAGGCCTGTCGGGAGCTTTACCCGGAGCTTCCGCAGGTGGCAATTTTCGACACCGCCTTTCACGCCACGATTCCGAACCACGCCCGGACGTACGCCCTGCCGCCGCGACTGCGCGAGGATCTGGGCATTCGCAAGTACGGGTTCCACGGCATCAGTCACCAGTACGTGGTAGCTGAGGCGGCCCGGTTCCTGGGTCGCGATTTGGACACGTTCAACGCGGTCAGTTGCCATTTGGGCAGCGGCGGAGCGAGCCTCTGCGCGGTGGTCTGCGGCCAATCGGTGGACAACACCATGGGTTACTCGCCGCTGCAGGGTCTGGTGATGAGCACGCGATGCGGCGACCTCGACCCGGCCGTCGCCCTGCGTCTGCTGGCCCGGGAGTACGGTGACAGTCAGCGAGTGAACAAGACACTGAATAGCCGCAGCGGCGTGCTGGGCATGTCGGGCGTGTCGGCGGACATCCGCGACGTGCTGCGGCTTGCGGCCGAGGAGAACTCCCCGACGGACACCGCGGACGTGACCGCGCAGGTCTACCTGTGGCGGATCCGCAAGTATCTGGGGGCGTATTTGACGGTGGTGGGCTCAGCGGACGCGATCATCTTCACGGATACGATCGGCGAGACGGTGCCTGCGGTGCGTCAGGCGGCGTGCGAGGGGCTCGGGGTTTTCGGCGTGAACGTCGATCCCGAGCTGAACGCGGCGGCGAAGAAGCTGCCGGCCGACGTGGCCACCAAGGACAGTCCGGTGCGTGTGCTGGCGATTGCGACGAATGAAGAGCTGGCGATTGCCAGGTTCTCCCATGCCGTACTGACCGGCGAGGTCGAGGCTGCGGAGAAGGGAGGCCGATCATGATTACCGTGGTGTTGGAGGTTCAGCGTCGGGCCCTGCGTTACGCGTGGTACAACGGGCAAGCGACACGTCCGCTGGCGGCGGGGCAGATCGACCGCGTGGCAGTGCAAACGGCGGAAGAGGCGACGTCGGCGATGCTGTCGGCGGTGGGCGAGAGCATCGGGCAGGAGCAGTCGGTCGAGTTGATCGCGGTACGCATTCCGTTCGGTGGCAAGCTGTTCGCTGGTCCGACACGCGTGGGGCCGGAGGTACTGGCCAAGCTGGAGGATCTCGTCCCGCACGCACCGATGCATTTGCCGGCGACGGTGTCTGTGCTGCGTGCCTGCCTGGAGGCTTTCCCGAACGTGCCGGTGGTGGCGGTGTTTGACACCTCGTTCTTCGCGGATCTGCCGAACAACGAGGCCCTGTACGCGGTGGATGGGGAGCTCGCCCGGAGTTTGGATTTGCGGCGGTTCGGCTATCACGGCTTGCTGCATCAGGCGGCCTGTGCGTCGTTGTCGGCGGCCCGCGTACCGGAGTCGGCACGGGTGCTCTCGATCTGCCTCGAACCGCGGCCGGAGTTGACGGCCGTGGTTGACGGCCGACCGGTGATGGTGACCGGCGGCGCGACCCCGCTTGAGGGCCTGCCGGGCGAGCGACTGTGCGGCGACATCGACCCGGGGATTGTCTTGAGCTTGACGCAGCAGTCGGGGCTGGGCCTTGAGCAAATCAACGCTCTGCTGACACAGGAGAGCGGCTTGCGGGGCCTCGTCGGCGAGAACGTCAAGCTATCCGAGGTGCTGACCGGCAAGAGTGCTGAAAGCCAGTTGGCGGCCGAGCTGTTCAAGTATCGGTTGCTGCTGGCGGCGGGCGCGGGTGTGGCGGCCATGGGCGGGGTGGATGCTATTGTCTTCTCCGGTCGCTAT
The DNA here is from genome assembly GCA_012729395.1 of Phycisphaerae bacterium. Taxonomy (GTDB): domain Bacteria; phylum Planctomycetota; class Phycisphaerae; order UBA1845; family PWPN01; genus JAAYDF01. The sequence goes on along the minus strand of JAAYDF010000037.1, from coordinate 8,552 downwards.
CATGCCTGTGCGGAGGCGCTGGGATCTTGGCTGGTCGCCAAGCTGGCGGCAGCGTGCCGCGCCGGCCGACAGCAGCCGACTTGGTACAGCTTCGCCGACCCGGTCGAGTGGGTCGTGGCCAGTCAGGCACGAGCCGCGATCGCGTCGTAGCGGTTGATCCGGAAAATGGTGTCAGGATGATTTTTCTGCGGCGGTAGGGCCTGATCAGGCCCTGCCGCCGCAGAAAAATCATCCTGACACCATTTTCCTGACACCATTTTGCCGCCCGGCGCTGGTGGGCACGGCGTAGATGGGCGCGGTTCTGATCACTGGACGAGGCGAGAATTGCCAGACACGTTGATCCGTGATGCCCGCGTGGTGTTTCCCGGTCGCACGATGACGGCCGGCAGTGTACTCGTGTCGGACGGGCGGATCGCGGCCATCGACCCGCCCGCGGATCAACTGTCTGCGGATGTGGCGTGCGTCAACGCCCGCAGCCGCCTGCTTACCCCCGGCCTGATCGACATTCACACACACGGCATCGGGCACCACCAGTACGGAGCAAGCCCGGAGGCTCTGCGGGCAGGGCTAGAGCAAGTCGCGACGTTCGGCACCACCTGCGTCTTGCCGACCGTGGTGCCCATGCTGGGCCCGGGTCTGCTGCGTCAGCTCGAGGATCTGTCCGCGGCGGCGAGAGCGGGCGCGGTCTGCGTGCCGGGCCTGCACATCGAGGGGCCGTTTGTGGGCATCCCCGGGGCCGCGTGCCCAACGGTGCCGGGAGACGTCGGGTTACTGGAGGAGATGATCGCGGCGTGCGGCGGACGCGTAGCCGCCATGTCGCTGAGCCCCGAGACGCCCGGCGTCCTGCCGGTCATCGAACGGCTGGTCGAACATCGCATCGTGCCTTTCGTCACGCATACGCGAGCCACGCCGGAGCAGACGGAAGCAGCTATCGCCGCGGGTGCCCGCCACGCGACGCATTTCTACGACGTGTTCCCCGTACCGCCGGAGACCGAGCCCGGCGCCCGGCCGGTCGGGGCGGTGGAGGTTTTTCTCGGTGATCGGCGCACGACGGTGGACTTCATCTGCGACGGCTGCCACGTGCACCCGGCGGCGATCCGGGCGGCGGTGGCGGCCAAGGGCTGGGCGGGCGTCGCCCTGATCACGGACTCGAACATCGGCGCAGGCTTGCCGCCGGGCGAATACGACACGCCGTGGGGCTATCGCGTACGTGTCCGGCCGGACGACGGGGCGCGCATCGCCTCGCCGGAGCATCCCCTGCACGGTCAACTGGCGGGCAGCGCCTTGACCATGAACGCCGGTATCGCCAACCTGATACGCTGGCTCGACCTGTCGCCCGCGGAGATCTGGGCGATGGGCACGTTGACGCCGGCCCGCATCATCGGGCTGAGCAACAAGGGCGCCATCGAGCCCGGCGCCGACGCCGACCTGGTGCTATGGGAGGACGACATGCAAGCGGCAATCACCTGGGTGGGCGGAAAAATGGTGTCAGGATGATTTTTCCGCAGCAGCAAAGCCCAATCGGCCTTATGGCCACGCAAAAATCATCCTGACACTATTTTTCGGGAGGCGACATGAGTACGTTCAGGTATGGACCGGCGACGTTTGTGCCTTTTCGCGATGTGGCGGCGATCGAGCGGTGCCGCCGGATTCGCAAGGAGGAGATCACTCGGCACGCGAACCCGGACTTTCGCATCAGGGTGGTGCCGGACGGCGACGTGGAGTTCATGTGGTGCGTGGACATGTTCCATCGCATCCGGCAAGCGGCCGAGGAGGGCCGCCACGTGGTATTCATCACGCCCAACCCCTGCCCGGTGTACCGCAAAGTCGCCTACCTGATCAACAAATTCCGTGTGGACTGCCGACACGTGTACACCTTCAACATGGACGAATACGCCAACGAGGACGGCGAGACCGCTCCCGAGAGCTGGCCGCAGGGGTTCATGCACGCGTTCAAAAAGTTCTTCTTTGCCGCGATCGACGCTGACCTGCGTCCGCCGGAGAACCAGATCCAGGGCCCGACGACGGAGAACATCAACGACTACGGCAAGATGATCGCCGACTTGGGCGGGGCGGACATCTGCTACAGCGGGCCGGGCTGGACGGGGCACCTGGCCTTCATCGAGCCCGACGCCCCCGAGTTCGAGGCCGACCTCGAAGAATGGAAACGCATGGGCCCGCGAATCTGCACGCTGAGCCCGTTCACCATCGCTCAGAACTCGTTGCACGGCAGCTTCGGCATGAGCGGGGATCTGGCGGCCGTACCGCCCAAGGCGGCCACCATCGGGCCGGCGGAAGTCATCGCCTCGAAACACCGCATCGACATGCACGCGATCACCGTCGACGGCTCGTTCGCCTCGTGGCAACGGCTGATGACCCGACTGTGCGTCCACGGCCCGGTGACCCCGCGGCTGCCCACTTCGCTCCATCAGCAACTGCGAACGGACTGCTGGATCGCCGAGACCGCCGCCGAGAACGTCGAGCCGCGATGGGACAAGGCATACTGAGACGGGGACAGGAGAAGCCAGAAGTGCCCACAGATGACTGAGGTGAACCCAGATCCGGGAGGGAGAAATGACCCATGGCGACGCACCAATGACCAATCAAGTCCGAATGACGAATGACGCACGTCCCCACTGCGGTTGGCGTTCTGGCTTCGGGCTTGGTCATTGATTGGTCATTGGGCCTTGGGCATTCGCCATTCCGACCGAGCAGCCGGGCGAACGGCGAACGACCTCCTCTCGAAATGAGACAAGGCCCACCGAGACGCCCTCTGCACTTCATCTGCGTCGATCTGAGTGATCTGTGGGCCTAAGGGGAAGGCGGGAGGTTGAACGGTGAGCATCATCCGGGCCGGGGCGGTACAAGTTGACATCACACCGCGGTCGCCGCAGTTTTTGTACGGTTATCCGCATGTGCCGCGCGTCAGCACTGGCGTGCACGATCCATTGCTCTCGACGGCGTTGTGCCTGGACGATGGGGCAACGGCGACGATGTTCATCGCCAACGATCTGATCTTTGTGCCGCGGGAAATCGCTGAGCGCGTGCGGGCACGACTCGCGGAGCTGACCGGCATCCCCGCGGGCCACATCATGGTGACGGCGACGCACACGCATTCCGGTCCTGTGACCGTGCGTTATCTGAGCAACGAGGCGGACCCGGTGGTCCCAGGGCCCGACCCTGCTTACCTGCAACAGGCAGAGCAAGGCATGATCGATGCGGGCCGGCGGGCATGGGAATCGCGACAGCCGGGCGAAATCGGGCTAGTCATTGCGGACGGAGCTGCGGTGGGCACCAACCGGCGCGATCCCTCGGGACCTCGCGACGCGCAGGTTCCGGTACTGCTGGCACGCACCGCCGACACTCATCAGTTCATTGCCGCCATGATGGTGTGCAGTATGCACCCGACGGTGCTGCATGAGGACTCGACGTTGATCAGCGGCGACTTCCCAGCCATGGCCCGGCAATACATGCAACAACATCTGCTCGGCCGGGATTGCCCGATCGTCTACCACACCGGAGCGGCGGGGAATCAGAGCCCTCGGCATGTGACTCGCGGCAACACCTTTGCCGAGGCTGAGCGACTCGGCTGGGCGCTCGGCGACGCGATCGTGCGAGCGGCCACGCAGGCGGAGTATCAACGGAAGTTGCGGATCTCCTGCGCCCGCGAGTTGCTCGCCGACTTGCCCATCGGGAGGTTTCCGTCACCGGCAGAGGCAGCCGTTAAATTACGGCAGGCGGCAGAGTCCATGGAGAACCTGCAACGCACTGGGGCTGCGCGAGCGGCGTTGCGTACCGCCGAGTGCGACGTGTTCGGCGCCGAGGAGACACTGACACTGGCCCGGGCGGCGGCCGAGGGACGGCTCCTGCCGGTCGCGAAACACTGCCTGCCCGCCGAGGTGCAGGTGATCGGCATCGGGCCGTGGTCGTTTGTCGGTTGGCCCGGCGAGGTGTTCGTCGAGTTTGCCCAGGCGGTCAGAGCCCACTCGCCTCACACTTATGTGATCACACTGGCCAACGGGGAGTTGCAGGGTTACGTCGTCACCGCCCACGCCGCGGCCGAGGGCGGATATGAGGCTGCGAACGCCTTATTCAAGAATCCCGATACCGGAGATCGTCTTGTCGACGCGACCTTGAGGCTGCTGGGCACGATGAGCCACGCCCGCTGAGCTCGCGGCCGGTGGCGTACCATCAGCGGGTCTACCACGCCACGGCACCGGCATGATCGAAGGCAAAGGGGATGACTCTCCCGCCCAGTTCGGTCAACGCGGCGGCCAGGCGTAGCTTCTCGCTATCGCGGGCGTAGTAGACGATGCAACCTCCCCCGCCCGCTCCGCAGACCTTGGCCCCCAGCGCCCCGTGGGCCAGCCCGACGTCGATGAAACGCTGCAACTGCGGCGTGTGACAGCTCGGGTGCAGCATCTGGTGGTACTTCCAGTTCTCGTTGAGCAGTTCGGCAAACGTCCGCAGATCCCCGCTTCGCAGGGCGATTCGCATTTGCCTCCCGACCGCCTTGAGCCCGTGCATGCCCGGCAGCACAGTGCCCGTCCGACTTCGGTAGTCGGCCAGGATGTCCAGATGGATGTCACCCGCCAGGTGAGCATGACCGGAGAAGACCAGCAACAGATTGCGCTCCAGCTGGCGAAGGGTATGCTCGCTGAGCAGGGGCTTCTCACAGGACACGTCGTCGCCGATGAACTCGAGGAAGTTGATCCACCCCACCGCGGCGGCGTACTGGTCCTGTTGACCGGTCCAATGGTTGAGATCGTCGCGTTCCGCCCGGAAGGCCAGGTGAGCCATTTCCGCCTGGTCGAAGCCGCCCGCCCGGTACTGCGTGCAGATGGCCCCCACGACCACCGCGATGGCCGCGCTGCTGGACAGACCCGAACCCAGCGGGATCTCGGAGCAGGTCGTCAGCTTGAAGCCACGCTCGGGAGCCGCCCGGCGAACACACGCTTTGATGAGGGCGAGATCGCCGTCCAACGTCAGCAGATCGATCGACGCGGCCTCTTCACGGACGCCCAGGTCCAGGGCGTGCAGTTCGATGTGCTCGTCGTCACACGGCTCCAGCGTGGCCTGGGCGTAGTAGTTGATGGCCGCGTTGACCACGATGCCGTGGTGCTCCTCGCAATACGGGGCCACGTCCGTTCCGCCACCGCCGAAATCAATCCGCCCCGGCGCCCGCGCTCGCAGTATGGCTGCATCCGGCATGATCTCTCCAAATAATACCACTACCCCCACCAGGTCCGCGCGGTCTCGACCATGATCTTGACGTGGTCCGGGGGCACGCGCGGGGCGATGGAGCAGGCCGTCGAGCAGATGTAGCCGCCGGCCGGCGCCGCGGTTTCCACCATTCGCCGCACGTCGGCGCGCACACCGGCCGCGTCCTTCTCCAGCAGCGTATGCACGGAATCAAGGTTGCCCTTGATGAAAACTCGGCCGCGGGTGCGTTCCACCGCGTCGGCCAGCTCCACGTTGCCCAGCGGCGGCGGGTCGAGGCACTCGATCCCGTGGATGCCGCTCGACATCATGTCTTCCAGCCGATCCGCGATGGCCCCACAGGTGTGCGTATACACGAAGCCTCCCTCGGCCCGCACCGCCCCGGCCAGTCGCCGCTCATAGGGCACCACAAACTCCCGATAGAACCCCGGGCTGATAAACCGCCCGCCGACCCACGGCGAACTGACCTTGATCGCGTCGCAACCCCGGCGGATCTGGGCCACGGACCAGGCAATCGCACTGCCCGTAGCCCAATCCAGCAGCGGGTGCACCTTCCGCGGGTGCGTGACCAGGGCCATCATCATGTTCTCGGCCGACAACAGGTTGAGCACGTGGTCGAATGGCGAGCGCGTTTCGCCGTGCAGGCCGTAGCGGCCCGCGCACCGCTCCCGCAGCAGGTCGATCACACCACACCATGCGGGAGGAATGTCCTCTACGCGGCGGTACGGATGCGTGCCTTTCCAGAGGTGCCAGCAAAGATAACCGCCGGTGAAGGACGCCAACGGCTGAGCCGGGTCGATCTCCTCGATATCGGGATTGCGGTACCCCGCGGCTGGCAGAAAGATCGGATCGTCGTCGCGCTGCACGCGGACACGGCAACCCTCGGGATAGATGAACTCCCACCCGTCGGCACACTCCTCGCGCCGCGTGCCGTCAAGAAGCCAGCCGGGCTCCCGGCCGGGCTTGTGGATCAGGATGCCGTCAAAGTCGTACAGCTCGCGCATCCGCCACAGCGACTCGGCAAAGGCGGCACTGTCGGTCGCCTCGGCGATCGGGTCCACGCCGCTATTGAGCAGAATGTGCCCGGTGGACATCTGGCACATCACCGGCACTTGGTCCGGCATGCCCAGGGCCATCGCCGTCCGCAACCGTTCATGAGCTGTCATGCTAGAACTCGCCAAACCACCGAAAAAGCCCTGGGCTTCAGCCCGCGCACTGCCCGTGAGGCGGCATGAGACGTGCGTGGCGTATCAGAGCCGCGACCCCGCAAAGAAGCGGTCGCTCACTGACGAGAAGAACCGTTCGCTTGCGGCGCGGCTCTGCGCGCCCACGTCCGATTCGCCGCCCCGCGATCCTCACTTTGCCTTGGCCAGCGTCTCGGCGTAGACGGCGAACCGCTCCGCCACCCGGCCGGCTTGCGTGTCGCCCTTGTGAATCACGATGCGATAATCGAACCGGGCGGCATGCCCCTTCTTGAACAGGTGCGATCCATCTTTGCCTTTACCGTCGGGAAAGTCCTTGATCCCAAAGTTGTTCACTGAGAACAACCCATAATCACGGACGTGCCAGCGCGGGGGATGCCCGGGATTGCCCGGTGCGTCGAAGACCGCGATGCCAACCGTCTTGCCGTTGACCGGACCCACAAAGTCGCACCAGGTGGCCGGCCGACCCCAGCACCCCGCCATCCCCATCCGCCCTTCGGAATTGGCGATGCGGCCCTGCCCCGGCTTGCGATCCAGGGTAATCTCGTCCATCGAGGTCGCGATGCGGATCGACAGAATGCCCGCCTCCTTGGTGTCCGCGAACACCACGTCGCTGTCGAGAAAGCCAAACGTGTTTCGCACGTCGATCACCCGCGTGTCGGCGTCGCCGCGAAAGAACGTGTACACGCGGCTCTCGGTGAAGTCGCGGCGGCCATCGTGGCCGACCCAGTCGATTTGCGCTTCAATCTGCCCGAACACCGGGCCGCTGACCGTCCGCGTGATCTTGCGGACCACTTGGCGATCCTGATCCTCCGGCTTGCGCGACTCGTGCCAGTAATTCGTGCCCGGCTTGGTCAGATCGCGCGTTCGGACATCGCCCCAGCCAGTCCAGATCGAACGATGATGCACATGGTCGCTCCGCTCGCCCTCGACCCGCTTCATCGGGAAGGCCCGCGTCACCGGATCGCCCGTCGGTCCGATCACCGGCCAAAGAAACGGCTTGGCCTGGCTGGCGGCGAAGTTGAGAACGGTGAGCAGCGTGCCCTCGATGCGCACCTCGATGGTGTCGTCACCGACACGCTCGACCAGCACACCTGTCCCGCCCGGCACCTTCTCCGTCGGTTCAGCTTGGTACACGATCGTCCCGGTGCCAGGGTCCAGTTCCGGCGACCACCACCACAGGCGTCCCTCGTGATCGGCCTGCCCCAGCAGCCGGGCGGCGCTACCGGCCCGCAACGTGTACACGGCCTCCGGCTTGAACCTGGCGGCGGCGTTGCAGACGGGGCCGGCCGGAAGCCCGCGCTCGCCGACCTGAAGGGTGATCTCCAGCGGCTCGGCCGCCTGGCTGCACGCAGCCGAAGTCGCCAGCAACACCGACGCCCAGATCACGGAATGCCTCGTCCTCCTGGACCGGTTGACCGCTTTCTGACGCATTGCTACCTCCGGATACCTACCAAGCCATTTGACCAGAAAACACGACTCCTCGCCTTGGCCGTCCACGCAAGGTACTGCTCGTAGAGCAGTGCCGCGCCTCGGGAGTCTTGCCGCCTTACTACCCTACCGTCACCACCTCACTCTCACCCTGCCTTGCTCGCTTGCTGCCTCACTCACTTCTGCATGGCCTTCCGCAGCGTGCGGACCGCCGTCTCGGCCACCGTCGTCGGGTCCGGCTGGTAATCGAACGGCTCGACCGATACCCACCCGTCGTAGCCGCTTTCCACCAGAGCTCGCATGGCCGAGGTATAGTCGATGAGCGGCGGCTCGTCCGAACGGGACAACATGCCTACACCTTTGCCGCTCGCTTCGTTGGCGTGAAAATGCTTCGCCCGCCCGCCGAATCTTCGGATGGTGCCAACGACACCATCGGGCATGGCCGACATAGCCCGGCAATCCAGCATGATGTCAATGTTGGGATGGCCGATCTCATCCGCCAGCCGAGCGGCGTCTTCCACCGTATTGATGAAGTTCGTATCCGCCGGCGTCAAGGCCTCGATGCACAAGGTCACGCCGCGGCCCGCCAGCACCTCCGCGCACGATGCGTAGACCTCGCGAGCCCGCTGCCAACCCTCAGCGAAGGTCGTCGGCGGTACAATGTCCCGCTGCTTGGGCGAGCCAAAGGTCATCACCTTG
>JAAYDF010000366.1 GCA_012729395.1 Phycisphaerae bacterium | reverse complement strand
TTGATCACATGGATCAGCCTCAGAACCGTGCCGGGCAGAGGGCTCAGACTGCCGACTTGGTCCAGGATTTCCTCGACGCGTGTCACAGCTCGACCTCCCCGTCTCGCCTCTTGACGGTCACTTTGCCGGTACCGACATTGAGGCGGAGCGTCCTGCTGACCGCACCGCCCACGTCCTCGGATTCGATGAGTACGCCGTTTTTCCAGAAGATCTTGCGCAAAGCGATGTAGTTGCGTTTGCCGATATTGAACGTCCCCTTGTCGTCGAGCAGTGAGGAACCGCCCGCCACCTTCACGACCATCCGCTTCTTGACCGCGCCGAGTTCGTAGGCGGCCCGAAACAGGGCGGGTATGCCCGTGTCCGCGAACATGGCCGGCTTCGCCTTCCCCTTCTCGGGTGAGATCACCGACGACGGCAGCATGTAGTGTAGCATACCACCCACGTGCGTCTCGGGATCCCAGATGGTGATTCCGATGCAACTCCCGAGCGAGTGGGTAACCAGGGTGGCCTGGGGCTCGTTCGTCACCGCCAGATCAGCAATGTCTATAACCTCAACCACGCCAGTATCCCCTGACAGCAGGCCACAGTCGCCTTAAGGGCCCACCCAACGATTCATCGGATCGGTCTGCAAGCGACCTTGGCCAAAGAACCGGGCGTCGGCGCCTGATCAACCGTTGTCCAGGTTCTGCAACTCGACCAATTCGTCCGTGGTCAGAACCTTGTCGATATCCAGCAGGATTTTGACCTCGTCCTTGACCTTGCCCATTCCCAGTATGAAGCTGGTATCCACCGATTTGCCAAGGCTGGGCGGCGGCTCGATGGCCCCTTCCGGGATATCGTTCACCTCGCTGACGGTGTCCACGATAATCCCCATGAGCATGCCCACATCCACCACGATGATGCATGTCTGCTCGTTGTACTGAGCCCGCGACAGACCGAACTTGGCCCGCAGATCGATGACCGGGATCACCTTACCCCGCAGGTTGATGACCCCCTCGACGAAGTCCGGCGTTTGCGGAACCTTGGTGATATCCAGCAGGCCATTGATCTCGCGAACCTTCAGGATCTCGACACCGTATTCCTCGTTGTCCAACTGGAAAGTCAGATACTTGCCGCCGAGGGCTCGTGCCGGACTGCCGCTTGGGGCAGCGGTCGGCGGAGATTCCATAACGGTACTCATAGTGTGGCTCCTTCTATGCAGGATCTCGTCAGGCGGCTGTCGCCGCCGAGGATTCATTCGTCCCTTCGACCGACAAGGCGGGACGAACGTGGCCGCCGGCTTGCCGAGTCCGCTGATACGTATCATGGAAGGCGGCCAGGCCCGGCGGATCCAGGATCAGGCCGACCCGGCCGTCGCCCAGAATCGCCGCGCCCGCCACGCCCTTGAGCTGCTCAAATCGCTCACCCAGACTCTTGATCACCACCTGCTGTTGACCGAGCAGATTCTCGACCACCAACCCCACATGCTGTCCGTCACAGACGGCAATCACCACCATGCTTTGGCAGGGGTCCACGT
>JAAYDF010000365.1 GCA_012729395.1 Phycisphaerae bacterium | reverse complement strand
GGTTGTGACGATCTGGTCCGCAAACCTTTCCAGGAAGCGGAGATTTTCGATCGGATTGCCAAGTACCTTGGCGTACGCTACAAGTATGAGGAGCGAGCGGTGGGCGAGCTCAGTGTGTCGCGGTTGGAGGCTTCGGACGTCGTCGTTCTGTCGAGCGAGATGAAAGCTGAGCTTCACCGGGCGGCTGTGCTTGGCAGTATCAAGCGGATCAGACAACTCGCGGAGGCGATTGAAGCGGAGCACGGCGAACTTGCCCGCAAACTTCTGTGGGTGGCGGACGAGTACGATTTCGAGGCGATCATCTCGGCGACCCGTCCCGAGGCGGAAGGGACTTGAGTTCGCCGGCGGTCAGGTCAAAAGGCACCGATGTCTCGCGTTCCGTAGGAACGTGGCGGAGTGCAAGCCATGTCCGGAAGCATCCTGGTTGTTGATGACATGATCGACAACGTCCGGCTGCTCAACGGACTTCTGGATGAGCGGGGTTACGAGGTGCGCTCGGCGACGGATGGGGTGCGGGCTCTCGCTTCCGTCAAGGCGGAGCCGCCCGATCTCATCCTGCTCGACATTCGCATGCCAGAGATGGACGGCTACGAGGTGTGTCGGAGGCTCAAGGCCGATCCCGCGACGGCGGATATCCCGGTGATCTTCCTCAGCGCTGCCAAGGAATCGTTCGATAAGGTCGAGGCCTTTGCCGCGGGCGGCGTGGACTACGTGACCAAGCCTTTCGAGGCGGAGGAAGTCCTGGCTCGGGTTTCGACGCATTTGGCGTTGAGCAGGTTGAGACGTGAGTTGAAGTACGCCAATGAACGACTCGAGGAGAAAGTGGCGGAAAGAACGGCGGAGTTGGCCGACACCAACGAGCGTCTTCGCCAGGAAATTGCCGACCGGATTCGTGTGGAGGAGGAGCGGCGCACCCTCCAGGAAATGCTCCATGAGGCCCAGAAGATGGAGGCCATCGGGCAACTGGCCGGCGGAGTCGCCCATGATTTCAGTAACCTGCTCACGGTCATCCTGGGAAACCTCGATATCATGCTCGATCGCCTGCCTGACCAGTCGATTGTGCAGAACGCGGCCTCGGTAATCCAAGATGCGGCGGAGCAAGCCGTCAGTGTCACAAGGTCCCTGCTGGCCTTCGCCCGAAAGTTGCCTTGCGACAAGAAGCCGATCCGTTTGCGGGATGTTGTTCAGTCGTCGTACCGGATGCTGCGCCGCCTCCTGCCGTCGGCGGTCGAGATTGTCGTCGAAGAGGCTTCCGAGCCGTTGTGGATGGAAGCCGACCCCACGCAGCTTCAACAGGTAGTTCTGAATCTCGCGATCAATGCTCGAGATGCCATGCCGGACGGGGGCACGCTTCGGATCTCTATTTCGGCGGGCGAGCCTCCACGCGATCCGGAGTCGCCGCAAGCCGCGATGAAACCACCCTGTGTTTGCCTAGCCGTGGCCGACACGGGAATGGGTATGTCCGAAGAGGTCCAAATGCGGTTGTTCGAGCCGTTCTTCTCCACGAAACCACGAGGGCAGGGTACAGGCCTCGGGCTTGCGATTGTGCATGGGGTTGTGGAAAGGCATGGCGGAACCATTGAAATCACCTCCGAGATGGGGCATGGTTCCTCGTTCAGACTGTGGTTTCCATGTATTGAGCCTCCAGCGGTCCCGGATCACGCCGAAACCCATTCCGTGGCTGCGCGAGGTCGAGGTGAAGTGATCCTTGTCGCGGAGGATGACCCGTTTGTGCGTGATACCTTCTCGAGCATACTGCACCAGCTTGGCTACGAGGTCGTCGTGGTCGCCGACGGGCTGGCTCTGCTGGATAAATGGCGGACGGAACAACGACGTGTCCGGCTGATTATCACAGATAATGATATGCCCGGGCGAAGCGGAATCGATTGCTCGCGAGTTCTTCGCGACGAGGGGGTCCCCATCCCCATCATTATTACCACCGGCACCCTTGATGACGCAGTCAAGGTTCCTCACGACGGGAAGACGCTGGTTGTCCGCAAGCCGTTCCATATGGACGAACTCGCCGCCGTCGTCGAGCGACTGTTACAAGCGGGCGGCTCGAGCGAGACGGACTCGGCCGCGACATGAGCGGCCGTCCAGTCTCCCATAGAGGTCATAAGGGGTAATAGATGGGAAGCCGTTGTTCGATCCGCTCGCTACGGCCGTGGCACGGTGTGTCTTGTGGTGCCATCGCTGCGGCCTTCTGGAAAAACGCGGCCTTGGAGCAAGGGATACCGCTCGCCCAGATGCGAGCGTTTCTGGAAGCCAGATGCGCGGAGCCGGGCATTCCTCAGACGGTTGCGGCTCTGTTCGCAGAGGCCGAGAGTCGAACGGGGCGCATCGTGGATCAGGGGCCCGCCCGTGTCTACGCTTGCAGTGATCCGGAATTGGCACGGCTCGTGGTCAGCGATTCGAAACTGCGCCGATTGTGCCGGCTCGCGGAAGATCGGCTGCTGGTTGTGCCCACCGGTGACGACAAGTCCTTTCGGGAGGCGCTTCGTCAGTTGGGCTACGCTGCCCCACCTGCGTCTACGGAATGAACTGCATAAGCGATGGAGGGCCGACCGCTTCGCCCGATCACGCCGGAAGACAGCCGTTTGTTCAAGGTGGTGTTGCGAGGGGAGTTCGCGATCCGGGGATTCGAGAACAGCGACTTGCGCAAGCACTTGTTGCCCGCCAGTGATCGAATGGGCCCCGATGCCCGGCGCCAAGCATCGGGCCGGGTAACGCGGTGGTTGCGTCTGCTTCGTTCGCATGGACTTATTCGCAAAGTTCCAGGAACGCGATACTACCGTGTGACCGAGAAGGGCCATCACGTGATGACTACGGCACTGGCGGCCAGTGAATCTGATGTAACCGAACATCGCGTAGCATGAGTGCTTGTCAAAAAAACAAGTTGTTCCGAGTTTGTAATACAGAGCATTCGTCAGTAGACTGAAAGCTCGCGGGACACGGCAGGACACGATAGGCAATCAAAGGGCCAGCGTAACGGATGCGTGCTTCTGATATGTAAGCACTTGAATCACAATCACTTGCCACCGTAGCTCAGTTGGCAGAGCAGCGGTTTTGTAAACCGCAGGTCGCCGGTTCGAATCCGGCCGGTGGCTGTTCCGTAAAGCCTATCAAACACAGCACTTCTTCAAGCGCAGCAAGGACTTGCGCGCGGTCGGGTTTTTCGCCG
>JAAYDF010000364.1 GCA_012729395.1 Phycisphaerae bacterium | reverse complement strand
CTCCGCCGGTCGAAGCGGTCGAGCAGTACCTGCGACGCTTTATGAACTTCGGCGGCGCGGTGACCTTCAACGTCCTGGCGTGGCGCGACGGCGCAATACACGACCAGGACCTCGCCGTGCTCCAGGAGTTCAAGAAGAGAATGCGGAAATGAGAGGCGGTGGTCCGGACTGTGCGGGCTGATTGGCTGCGGGCTGTCGGGCTTCGTGTGGCGTGACTTGGCAAATTAGAGAAGTTGGGCTGATTAGTTTGTCTTCTCAGCCCCTTGCGCGAGGTGATCGAAAGAAAGTCCTAGAAAAAGACTTGATCTCTCCAGCGGATAACATTACCATATCTTCCGTAGCTTAGCCAGGAATCTCTTGGCTGAGGCAGGGTTTTCGCGGCATGGACACATCTTGACCGCCTTGAGAGGAGAGAGAAATGAGCGGGAGCGCATGGGGAATTCGTATTACTGCAGTTTTACTGCTTGTGGTGTGCGCAGACGCCTTGGCTGAGAACACATACTGGCAGGGGTCGGTAGAGGAGTTTGCCGACTGGAATGATCCGACTTGTTGGAGCGGCGGAGTGCCGCAGGCCGATTGGGATGCCGGGATCAACAACGGCGGGCAGGCCGAGATCGCCGGCATCGACGTCAATATTGGCCACCTCTACCTCGGAAACGATGACGGGGAGTCGGGTACGGTTGCTCTGAATGGGTCCAGCAGCAGTTTAACTGCGCTTGACCAGTACATCGGGTATTCCGGAACCGGCTTATTCACCCAGAATGGAGGCATGAATACAATCGCCTACCCTGGTGCCAACACGACAGCGGGCGAACTCACCCTTGGCTACTGGTGGCCTTCTCAGGGCACGTATGAGATGAAAGGTGGCGAACTAACAGTACACTACAGAATCTGCGCGGGTCTTTATGGTAGGGGCATTTTCATTCATCGCGGAGGCAAAGTGTCTACAACGTACGATTCAGGGGCGGTGCGCCTCGGATACCTCACCAACTCTGAGGGAACTTACGAGTTGAGCGGAGATGGTGAACTTGCGACCGTCCTGCTGACAGCGGGCAAGGGCGGAAAAGGCAAGTTCATTCAGACGGGGGGTACATGCACGGTTGAGGACACAGTCTACGTGGGACGCTCGACCGATGATGGCGGAGCGTACGAGCTAAGCGGAGCGGGAGTGTTGACTGCAGGCTCCATATGTGTTGGCTACAGGGACGGCAGTTCGGGGGCATCTGGGTCTTTTGTGCAGACGGGCGGAACCGCTACCGTTGGTGGTCTTCAGATTGGTGAGGAGTGCTTCTCAGGGTCCTATCGTATTCAGGGCGGAAGATTGGCGGTGAGCAGTATGAGTGTAGGCTGTGAGACTGGTGAATGCAGCGGATCCTTTGATATTCTTGATCCCTCAGCAGAGATAACCATCTCGCAATTCCTGGCTCTTGGGTCAAAGTGCACATTCTCCGCCGTCGCGGGCAGTACGATCCGCATGGCCGGGGCGGGACTGTTCAATGAAAGCCACGACGCAGCCAATCTGGGTGGCTTGGCAAACGTGACGCTGGTTTTTGAAGGCGGGACCGAAAGTGACAGTTGGCTCGAAGTAGCAGGCCAGGACATGGGGGCCGTGGCCGATGGACTGTTGGACAACTTCGCCGTCGATACGGTGAGACTGGGTGGTGAAGCGGGCATAGGCAAGGTTCAACTCCGGAACTACCACGACAACCAAAGGGATTGGACGGGTGTCGAAGCGCTGTACGTGGAGAACCTGATCCTGGGGGCTGGGAGCCTGCTGGACCTTAATGGATTTAGTCTGTATTACGTCAACCTGATCGACTACGGCGGCGATATTCAGTACAACGGCGGGGCGCTAATCCCGCTACCCGAACCGGCGGCGCTGCTGTTGCTGGCCGCCGGCGGCTTGGCCGCCCTGAGACGCAGGGGGTGAAGGGCTAAGCCTCGGCTGGCGTTCTGATTGGTCGGCCGGTGCGGGTTGCCGCTGGGCTGCTGCGAGTTTTTCGGACGGCAGGGCCGTGAATGATACAATATCCGCGATGAAGCCGTTCTGGAAGAATCCGGTGTTCCCGGCCGTCGCGATCGTGCTGGTGGCGATGGTCAGCTACATTCCCGCCATGCGAGCCGCGCAGATCTGGGACGATGACACACTTGTGCTCGACAATGAACTGATGCAGGCCCGCGACGGCTTGTACCGCTATTGGTTCACCACCGAGGGCGTCGACTACTGTCCAGTCACCTGGAGCAGCCTTTGGCTGGAATGGCGGTTGTGGGGTGATCGACCGGCCGGATACCACGTGACCAACATTCTGCTCCACGCGTTCAGTTCGATCGTGCTGTGGCTGGTGCTTCGGCAGTTGGGCTTGCCGGGTGCTTGGCTGGCGGCGATGGTATTTGCCGTGCACCCGGTGAACGTGGCGTCGGTGGCGTGGATCACCGAACGCAAGAATACCATGTCCATGCCTTTCGCCCTGTTGACTATCCTGTGCTACCTGAAGTTCGACTCGCAGGCCAGCCGCCGGTGGTACGCCGCCGCCTGCGTCATGTTCATCTTCGCTCTGCTCTCGAAATCGTCCACCGTCGTCGTCCCGGCGGTGCTGACCGCCTGCATCTGGTGGCGGCGTGGTGGATTGACCCTGCGAACGGCCTTGCCGATCGTCCCGCTGTTCATGTTGGCCGGAGTGGTGAGCGTGGCCACCATCTGGTTCCAGCAACACAACGCCATCGGCGATACCGTGGTCAGAACCAGCGACGGCCTTTCGCGTCTGGCCACGGCTGGTTGGGCATTCTGGTTCTATGTTGTCAAGGCGCTGGTTCCCTACAACCTGTGCATGGTCTACCCCCGATGGCAGGTCGACGGCCACGTCCTTCTGTCCCATCTGCCCGGCTTGACGCTGATCGCGTCGATGGCGATCTTTTGGACATTCCGCAAAGGTTGGGCGAGAGCCCCGTTCTTCGCCCTGATCACGTTTCTGATCGGCATCTCGCCCGTCCTGGGCCTTTTCGACATGTACTGGTATCTCTATTCCTTCGTGGCTGACCACTGGCAGTACATCCCCATCATTTCCATCGTTGCCTTCGTGATCTGCGGCGGCGCCTCCTGCTGCCGGGACCGCCCACGATGGGTTGTCCGGCTGGCCGTCGCGGTGGCAATCCTGCTAGTCGCCCTGTTCGGCGCGATGACCTGGAAACGGGCCTCGACCTTCGAGGATCAGTCGACCCTCTGGACGGACACGATCCAAAGGAATCCCTCGGCATGGATCGCTTATTACAACCTCGCCTGCGTCCATCAGTTGGACGGCGAGCCGGACAGGGCAATCCCACTGCTGACCAAGTCCATTGAGATTAAGCCGGACTACCACAAGTCCCACGTCAATCTCGGCATTATCCTGGCCGCGCGGGGCGATCTTGTTCGGGCGATGGATTGTTACCGCGAGGCGATTCGCTTGGCTCCCGCCGCCGCTCCCGCCCACTACAACATGGGCTCGGTGCTGATCCGGCTGGGAAAACTGGACGCCGCCGCCGATTGCTATCTCAAGGCTCTTGAACGAGACCCGGAGAACCCGCGAATCCACAACGACGCGGGTGTGGTCTTGTACAACCAGGAGAAGTTCGACCAAGCGGTGCACCACTTCACGCATGCCGTGGACGGGTGTCCGGATGATGCGGAGATGCGGCTGAACCTGGGGAACGCGATGGCTAGGCAGGATCGCCTGGATGAGGCCATCGCCCAGTACCGCGAGGCGATCCGGTTGAAGCCCGACTATGCCTTCGCCTACAACAACCTTGGTTTTGCCTTGGCCAACAAGGGTTTGATCGACGAGGCGATCGGCTATTATCGTCAGGCCTTGCGGATAGACCCCGATTACCATGCAGCTCGCCGCAATCTCAGTATGGCGATGGAAAAGAAAGACCGATTGCCCAGGTGATCGGCCGTGGTTTTCGCGTGATTCATGAAGAGCCAGCAATCAGAGTCGTCACAGCCCGTCGTGGAAGCTCTACACGTTTCCATCATCATCCCAGCCTACCGTGAGGCGGGCAACCTCCGGCCGCTGATCGGGCGGATCGCCAAGACGATGGGGTCCGTGGTTTACCCGTATGAGATCGTTGTCGTGGACGACGACAGCCGCGACGGCACCCGGGACGTGATGGCTGAACTGGGCGCCGAAGGTATGCCCGTGCGGTTGGTCACTCGGCCCAGGCGGCTGGGACTCGGTTCCGCGGTCATCAGCGGGTTCCATCTGGCCCGTGGCGAACTGCTGGTCTGCATGGACGCGGACCTCAGCCATCCTCCAGAGGCCCTGACGCGGTTGATCGCAGCCCTCAACGACCCGCAGGTCGACTTCGCCCTGGCTAGCCGGTATCTGCCGGAATCCACCGCTGACAAGATGTGGCGGCGGCGCCACCGGATCGAAAGCCGACTCGCCGCTCTCCTGTGCCGGCCGCTTACCAAGGTGAGCGATCCGATGTCCGGTTTCTTCGCGGTTCCTCTGGCGGTGTTTGAGCGGGCCGACGCGCTCAGGCCGATCGGATACAAGATCGCTCTGGAACTGCTCGTCAAGTGCCGCTGTCGGTGTATCCGCGAGATTCCTTTCCATTTCTCCACCCGCACTCTCGGTCGCAGCAAGCGCACAATCCGCCAACGCATCGACTACATCAGGCATCTTGTTCGGCTCGCGATCTACAGGTTGGGTCGAGTGGAAGGCTGAGGGGCTGTCAACTCATCTGCGAGTTTCCGGACTTCCGGGTTCGGGTGATCGGAAGCTTGCTTGAGGTTGACGCGTTCCGGATGGTGCTTGGCCTGGGTCTTGAGTTCGTGGACGTCGGGCGGGTGGAGTTGGTCTTCTGGGCCAATCAGGGCGACGGACGAGACTGCGGGAGCAGGACGTTCGTATGGCTGGAGTCCGCGGATGTCGCGGATGTCGCCAAAACGTTGGTTGGTTTTCAGGTCGAACGCGGCTTGGTACTCGTTTCTATACACGATCAGGACCCATCGTTCGTCCACCAGCCGCAGGTTCCAGCCATCGTTCAGGTCGCCGTCCGGTCGCACGAGGTACAACACCGGAGCGATGTCGAAAGTGTGATGGACGAGGAGCTCGAATCTCGTACCGTACCAGGTTGTGCGGACCTCTCGGCCGATCGCCGCGCCGGAGGCCATCAAAGCGTTGCGGCGAAGCAGACGGAGCCTGCCACTGCTCAATTCAATACGGGACGTATCATAGCAGACGTTCCAGCCGCCAAGCACCTCGCGTTTGCCGAAATGAACGATATAACTTACCGAGAAAACGAACAGGGCGATGAAGAACGCCGCAGCGGCCCTCCGCGGCCTCAGAAGCAGGCGGCTTTGCGGTTCGTACTGGACGTACGACACCACTGCCAGGACCAGAAGCAGCAGGACCGACCCGGCGGCCCACCACCAGACCGCATCGAGGATCGGCCGGTGCACCACCATTAAGTACGACGGCTGACTCTCGTCGCCATGATCCCACCGGCTGACCGGAATGACGGCCAGGGCCACCAGCGACAGGAACGCCAGCAGGTAGACCCCAACCACCCACCGACTCGCCGCAGCATGTCCCGCTATTCGGTCCTCAGCCATCGAATGCTCCCGAACTTCCGCTGTGATTATACACGCCACGGCAGCGGCAAACCCGGCAAAACCGTGTCTCAGAAAAAGGTTGTCACGCCCAGGACCCATCGGTAAGCTCTGGCGCTCAAAACCGCAAGCGCCTTCAAACCGGAGATCGCTTATGAAGACCATCCTCTTTCTGGACGATTGGATGCTCGACAGCCGGCGGAACCTGGAGCGGACGTTTGTCGGTCCGACCCGTTCGCCGCGGAGAGTCGAGTTTGCCGAGCCGGACGCGCCCGTAATCGGGGGATACACCAACGTGGTCCGCGACGGGCGGACCGGCCTGTGGCGGATGTGGTACACCGTCCAGGGCAAACAGGCGATCGCGGGCAAGAACT
>JAAYDF010000363.1 GCA_012729395.1 Phycisphaerae bacterium | reverse complement strand
GGGGGGGGGCGGGTCGGTCGCTAGATACTCGACTCCGCACGGTCGACTGCGATAGGAGAAGCGGTGAACCAAGGAGGGTCTGGGTGGGCCAAAGCATTTCACAAGCGAACTCATAGTACTGCGATCCTCAAAGAATGTGATGGTGGCAACATCCTGCTATATACAGGGAGCCAGGACGAATCAACCATCTCCGACCAGGGGGGCGCAGCGGCGGTAGAGCTTGATTGGGGAACGAACTATCTGGCTAGCGCCCATGGCACATCGGTTCCTCACAGCTTGAAGGTCTTAAGGCGGCTGCGTTCCCACGTGAAGCCAACTCGGGGGCAGCATAATCAGTGCATTCCGAATCTGCAAGCCCCCGGTGTTCAAGATCCCGAGACGCAGCGAAGATGGCTCCGTTGGCCTCCCGGCCAGAATACCGGAGTATGCGTCATCCCTGGCGCAGAAGACCGCACAATCCGGGCACAGTCCTCCCGCCTGAGCCTTCCAGATCATCCTGATGGGCGGGCATGCTGGACCACAGGCCCGCCAAGGCGGGTCCACAAGCCCTTGTAGAAGCAGCCCTGCCACCTCTACTAGTACCGGCCGCGACCGCCGCTGCCGGGGCTGTAGCCGCGACCGCCGCCGCCACCGCCGCCGTAGCCACCGCGTCCGCCGCCGCCACCGTAGCCGCCGCGTCCACCGCCACCACCGCGATTCTCTCGCGGCTTGGCTTCGTTCACCGTGAGCGGCCGGCCGTCCTGATCCTGGCCATTCAGGGCCGAGATCGCCGCCTGGGCTTCGTCGTCCGAGGCCATCTCGACGAACCCGAAACCCTTGCTCCGCCCGGTCATCCGGTCGCTGATGACCTCAGCGCTTTGCACCGTGCCATGTGCTGAGAACATGCTTTCCAGATCAGAGCTACTGACACTGTAGGGCAGATTTCCCACATACAACTTTTTGCCCATCGATCAATCTCCTGTGCGAGGGCGTTTTGACCCGCTTGAAGTCTTTCCGGGTCACATAAGAAAGGGGCCGCCGTCGGCCCGACGGTAGGAAAGGCGATTGAGAATACGGTCCGGAAGTGCTGGGCAGACAAGACTAACGCACCTGACTCGACCACTCGTTCGACACACCAACCGTGTGCATTGTACCGAGTGAGGATCGGCAAGTACAAGCCCCGAGCGACAGTTTTCCTGCCGATTGCGAGCGTTCCCCGAGGGCCGAACCGGCCATCGATTCGCTCTAACTGGCGGATACAAAATCAGTTAGGGTGCATGCGCGGAACCATGACGAAGTCGCTTCGTCCCAAGAAAGCGTGTTTGCCCCGCACACAGGCCACCCATTTTGCAGGCGATGGCCCTGGTCGGCTTTCCGGCGGGGCTTTTGCCAGGCCGCTTCTGGGCGGTATGATTCGCACAGCCCCACCTGCGAGGTGCCGCGGGAAGGGGCCAGACAATCACTTACCCGTTCGGACGTACATCCGCGCACAAGGACACATGTGAGCCCATCAAACAAAGGAGGCAGGCGCGTGAGCGAACAGAGACAGATCAACAGGAGAAGCTTGCTCAAGGCCTCGGCTACGGGGCTGGCGGCGGCGTCCACGATCCTGGCGGGTTGCAGCCAGGGGCATCAAGAACCCTTTCAGGGTTCCGCCCGCCGCGGGAGGGTCTCCCCCAATGAGCGGGTCACGCTCGGATTCATCGGGACCGGCGATCTCGGGCGGCGACACCACATGGGCGTTCTGCTCGGGCACGAAGGCATCAAGGAGCGAGTGGACATTGCCGCGGTCTGCGACGTCGACGCGAACCGGGTGAGCGAGGCGGCCCGCATGTGCATGGAGCGCGCCAATCGCCGCGTTGGGGTGTACGAGGACTACCGTCGACTCTTGGACCGCAATGATCTCGACGCCGTTTTCGTTGTGACCCCAGACCACTGGCATACACTTGTGGCCCTGGCAGCCATCGAAGCGGGCAAGGACATCTATTGTGAGAAGCCGCTGACCCTGACGGTGAACGACGGCAAAGCTCTGGTCGCGGCCGCCCGACGTTACGGCACGGTCTTCCAGACCGGAAGCCAGCAGCGGTCCGATGGCCGGTTCCGAAAGGCGTGCGAACTCGTCCGCAACGGCAAGATTGGGCGGATCAAGCGGGTCGACACCGTGTTGCACGCCGTCGGCCCTGGCGAATGGAAGCCTGCGGAGACACCGCCCGCCCATCTGAACTGGAACTTCTGGCTCGGGCCCGCTCCGTACGTTGACTACCGGCCCAACTGCGTGCACTACCAGTTCCGCTGGCTCTATGACTACTCCGGCGGGGTGATGACCGACTGGGGCGCTCACCACAACGACATTGCCCAGTGGGCTTTGGGTATGGATGGGTCCGGCCCGGTCGAGGTCGATGGTACCGAGGCGACCTTCCACGAGCACGGGCCCTACAACGTGCCGGCCAGATTCGACGTGCGTTACCGCTACGCGAACGGCGTCGAACTGGTTTGCCATACCAATGATCAAAGCTGCGACGACGGCACCAAGTTTGGCAACGGCGTGAAGTTCACCGGCGAGAACGGGTGGATTGTTGTCAGCCGCGGGGATCTCCAGGCCTCCGACCCCGACATCCTCAAGATCGAGCTGGGGGCCAACGACGTTCGTTTGTATCACAGCGAGAACCACCACAAGAACTTCCTGGACTGCATCCAGACACGGGATCGTTGCATCTGCGATGTGGAGATCGGGCACCGGTCGGTGTCGGTCTGCCATATCGGAAATATCTCGATGCGGCTGGGCCGTGCGCTGCGGTGGGATCCTGCCCGGGAGCAGTTCGTGGATGACGAGACAGCCAACCGGATGCTGAGCCGATCCATGCGAGCCCCCTGGCATCTGTAAGGTGCGTGGTGGGGCACGAGTGAGAAGGCACAAAGGGACAGAGGCACAGAGGCAGAGAGGCAGAGAGGCACAAAGGTACAAAGGAACAGAGGCGGAAGTGGGAAGTGAGAAGTGAGAGGATGTGCGACAAGGGATGCGTCCGAGCAGAGCCGCGCCCGTCAGGAAGCGGTCTTCTCCTGGCGTGGCCACCGCTTCCTTACGGTCGCGGCTCCGCAGGACCTTCTCATATACGCCGTCGGCAATAACCAGCGAGAGGTGAAGACACATGACATCGATCCATGATTACGTGACCCAGATGGGCGAGGCCGATCCGGCCGTCGCGTTCAAGGCGTTTAAGGATCTGCAGGAGACGGTGGCCCGCTGTTCGACTCCCGGTCACGGTGAGCGGGCGGCCACCGCGGCGGCTTTGGCGGCGGAGTTCACCGCCAAGACCGCGCCCGCGAAGGATGCGGAGGGACGCGATATTCCGCCTCGGTCGGTGCACTCGGCGAAGGTGCGCGAGCAGGTTGCCCGGTTGCTTGAGTTGGTCGCGGGCGCGCCGGAGGTCGCGGTGTTGGCCGCGGCGATGTCGGACCTTGAAGTCCGCGAGGCTGCCCGCCGCGTGTTGGCAGTCATCCCCGGTCCAGAGGCGGCGGACGCGCTCATCGCGGCCCTAGGCGATCTTGGACCGGAGTTTCTTATCGGTGTCGTCGCCGCTCTCGGTCGCCACAAGGAACATGGCGCCGCACAGGAAGCGCTTCGCCGGACGACAGGCGACGAGTGCCCCGCGCTGCGTATCACCGCAGTCGAGGCCCTGGCATGTTCTCTTGATCCGGGCAATGACGCTTTCATGGCGGATGCGGCTGGGAAGGTATCCTGCCTGCGGTTCCGCGGTCGGGCTCACGCGGCCCGCCTTCGTTTGGCGGAGGCGCTCCAGCGGACCGGTCAGAAGGCCGCCGCTCGGCGCATCTGTCAGGCGGTTCGCTCCAGCGACGCTCCGGCGCCTCAGAAGGACGCCGCGGAACGGATGCTCAAGGCGGTGGCGAGTTAGAGCATTTCACGCAATGGCGTAGCGGTCACCGCCTCTGGTGACCGGCGAACGCGCAAAGAATACGCCGGTCGCCACGGCTCGGCTGAGCTCGCCGAAGTCGGGGGGCGACCGCTACGATGGGTTGCGAATCGTTTTGGCGGAACGGCCAGGCGCCTGTGATGACAGGCGCCTGGCCGTTGCCGTGTGACTCGATGCCGCCGGGAGGCCTGCGTGTCAGCCTCGCGAAGGGCGGGCTCTCACTTTTTCAAGGCGGCGCGAACGCCGGCGGCGTAGGCTGGGTCGGCCTTCTCAAAGTGCTTGAGCTGCCGCTCGATGATTTCGCTTGGGACGCCCTGCATGGCCCCGGCGATGGCCTCGTGGAGTCGCTGCCGTTCGTCGGCAGGCAGCAGGCGGTAGAGGTTGCCGGCCTGGGTGTAATCGTCGTTGCCCTCGCGATGGTCGTAGCGGTCGGCGTCACCGGAGACCTTGAGCGGCGGCTCCTTGAAGCGCGGGTCCTCGGCCGGGCCGCCCCGGCTATTGGGCTCGTAGTGCACCGAGCCGCCGCCGTTGTCATCGAAGCGCATGGCCCCGTCGCGGTGATACGTGGCGACCGGACAGCGTGGTTTGTTCACCGGCAGACTTTCGTAGTTGACGCCGAGACGATGGCGATGGGCGTCGCCGTAAGACACGATGCGGAACTGCAGCATCTTGTCCGGGCTGGCGCCAATGCCGGGGACCATGTTGGCGGGTGAGAAGGCCGACTGCTCCACCTCGGCAAAGTAGTTCTCGGGGTTGCGATTGAGCTCCATGATTCCGACTTCCATCAGCGGGTAGTCGCCGTGCGGCCAGACCTTGGTCAGGTCGAAGGGGTTGTAGGGGGTCTTCTCGGCGTCGGTTTCGGGCATGACCTGGACCATGACCCGCCACTTGGGGAAGTCGCCCTTGGCGATCGATTCGTAGAGATCACGTTGATGGCTCTCGCGGTCCTGCCCGATGATGCGTTCGGACTCGGCCGCGGTCATGGTCTGGATGCCCTGCAGGGTCTTGAAATGGAACTTGACCCAGAAACGCTCGTTTTTGGCGTTGATGAAGCTGTAGGTGTGGCTGCCGTAGCCGTTCATGTGCCGGTAACTCTTGGGCAGGCCGCGGTCGGAGAAGAGGATGGTGATCTGGTGCATGCTCTCGGGCGAGAGCGACCAGAAATCCCACTGCATGGCGTTGCAGCGCAGGTTGGTGGCCGGGTCGCGTTTCTGGGTGTGGATGAAGTCGGGGAACTTATAGGGGTCGCGGATGAAGAAGACGGGAGTGTTGTTGCCGACGAGATCCCAGTTGCCCTCGTCGGTGTAGAATTTGACCGCGAACCCTCGCACGTCTCGCTCGGCGTCGGCGGCACCGCGTTCGCCGGCCACGGTGGAGAAGCGCAGGAAGCAGTCGGTTTTCTTGCCGACCTTGGCGAAGATGCTCGCTTTGGTATAGCGGGTGATGTCCTGGGTGACGGTGAAGGTGCCGTAGGCCGCCGACCCCTTGGCGTGGACCACGCGTTCGGGAATGCGTTCGCGGTTGAAGTGGCCGTGTTTCTCGAACAACTGCCAATCCTGGACGAGCAGGGGCCCGCGTGGCCCGGCGGTCAGGGCGTTCTGGTTGTCGCCGACCGGGATGCCGGCTGCGGTCGTGAGTTGTTTCTTGGCCATGTTTTTCTCCTTTTGTCTGTGTGACGTTGACTGTTAAGACGCCTCCAGAGTTGAACTGAGTCTAAAGGCCACGGAACACAATGGGACTATTCTTTCCGCCGACGGCCGCGAAGCACCACTTGGAGCTCCCGCACATCGTAGTGGTTAAGCGACTCTTGGCCCTGGACCTGCAGGGCATCCCAAGGCACGTCGTAGATTCTGCCGGTCCGCTCGTCGATGAAATGGTGATGAGGGCGGACCTCGGCGTCGAACACGGCGGTCCCTTCGCGTAGGACCTGCATCGTGAGCAGACCTTTGTCGACGAACAGGTTCAAGGTGTTGTAGACGGTTGCTCGCGATACGGTTGGGCATCGCCGGCGCACCTTGGCCCAGACCTCCTCGGCCGAAGGGTGACGGTCGCGTCCCAGGACCACTTTGGCCACGGCGAGGCGCTGGGGGGTGGGCTGAATGCCGTGCTGACGAAGGGTGGCGAGCATGTGCCGCATGTAATTTAGAATAAGTCTAAGACAGGATGCCGTCAAGCGCGGTGTCGGGTCACGCACGGAGTACGGAGGCACCGCAAGAGGGAGAGTAGGCGTGGTCGGTCTGTTGTGAGGGGAGGGATCGACCGCGAAGGCGGATCAACCGGGGGTTGTCACCCCCGGCTCGGGGGGAGGGTGCTGGCGGGTTTGCTTTCTTGACCTTCGGGGTAGTCACGGTCTACGCTCAGGGCGTCTTCGTCAAACGCCGTGGAAGGTAGCGAGCATGTGGGATCGCAAGAGTCAGGTTGTGGTGTGGATGGCCGTGGTAGTCGCCTTGGTTGGGGCCAGTTGTGCGGGAAAGGAGACGCACCGGGTGACGCTGTCGTATGTTGTCGTTCCGGAGCGGCCGTTGCCTGAGGGGCTGCGGACGGTGGCGGTGATCGATTCCGGGGTCACCACGCAGGGTGCTCAGCAAGCGGAGCGCGAGCAGAAGTGGTCCGGGATCGCGGCGGACATGATCGAGGCGATGCTGCAGCAGGGCAGCGACTATGGTTCGCCGCTGCAGGTGGCGATGCGTCGCGAGACTCAGAAGGTCCTGCAGGAACAGGATCTTCGCTTGGCGGGGCTGGTGGACGGTGAATCGGCGGCCCAGGCGGGTCGGCTGCTGGCGGTTCAAGGCCTCATCGCCAGCCGCATCACCATCACCATGGACGTGCAGCGGAGCACTCGGTCGACGGTCGATTGGATGAGTATTCTGGGCGAGTTTGCCGGCTCGACCCGTGAACCCGCCCGCGTCCGCCCTGAGCGGCAGACTGTGCCGCGCTCGGTGCGCGTGTATCGCGCGCCCCGGTACACCCGCGATTCACGTGAAGCCTACGTGCACGACCCGCGGATTCACCCGTCGAGCCCGTACTACCCGTACGGCCAACCGCCTTACCGCGATCCGCGGCATCCGCAGCCGGTTCCTCCACCGGCACCGGTCACGCCTCCGAGATCGGGCGGGCGAGGGCAATTCACCTTGCGGACGCGCGAGGTCGAGGAGATCAGCCGACACCTGACGGTCACGTGTTCGTTCAGCCTGATCGACGCGGTGACCGGGCAGGCATTGATGCAGTATTCTCCGCCGCCTTACCGCAAAACGGACAAGGTTTCGCCGAACTTCCTGTTCGGCGGGCTGATCGATGAGGCCGACCTGGACCCGGTGGACCACTTCATTGGCGAACTGGTGGAGCGGGCCACACAGGAGTTCGCCTCGATGCTCGTGCCAGCCCGCGTGGAGGTGTCATACGAGCTGGTAGGCAGGCAGACTCGCAGCGAGGAGGGCATCCGCGCCTTACGAGCGGATGATTACGAAGGGGCGATGCGTTCTTTCCAGGAGGAGCTGGCGAAGCGGCCCGACAGCGACGAGGTAGTCTTCGCCATGGGGGTGACGTCGGAGCTGATGGGCGATCCGGAGCAGGCGCTGGCCTACTACCGGCAGGCACTGGGGATGCGGAGGGTCGACGAGGATCGGCTGCCGATTTATGAGGCGGCCCGGAACCGGCTGGTCGCTCACATCGGGAGGATACTGCAACCGCAGTCGGGAGCGGTTTGGCGAGCCGACGATGGGCGGGAAGCACAGGAGCAACCATCACCCACCACGCAGCATACCCAGCCTGAGCAGGGTGGGGCCGCGGTCGAGCCTCGTCGGCACGCCGAGAGCCAACCCGTGCGATGGTTCCTGCCAGCCACGAGTGACTGATGGACGTATGGCCCCCGCGGTTCGGCATAGAGCTGTCGCCACACCCTCAGGTTGAGCACACGAGGGAAGGTGAATCAATCCGGCAGCCATCCCTCGGCTCGTCGAGCGCCCGGTGAACACCGTACGTGTCGCCCATTCAGCCGATGGCCTCACGCCCGGTCTCGCCGGTGCGAATTCGGATACACTCGTGCAGGTCCAGGACGAAGATCTTGCCGTCGCCGATCTTACCCGTGCGGGCCCCGGCGATGATAGCCTCAACGGGCGGCTTGGGGATGAACCACAAAATGCCTCAACGGTGAAAAACGAGGATGCGGTTGTGATCCCGATCGGCTACGTACAGGTTGCCCTCGCTATCCACATCCAGCCCGGAGGGAAACCACAGGCTCCGCGGGCCGGTGCCCCCTTTGCCGACAACGTGGGTTTCAAACGATCCCAGTTGCCCGTACACCTTGTCCGCCGCCTCGGCGGCTCGAATATCCCGGTAATGGAGGATGCGCGAATTGGCCGTGTCGGAGACGTAGAGGCCGTCGCGCCAGAACAGCACGCCCTCCGGCCCGCTGAGGCTGCGCGCCGAGCAACCGCCGAGATTGTCCCGATGGCTCGTCAGGTCGCCTCCTTGGCCAAAGACCTGAATCGCCCGCAAGGGATTGGCCGCTCGCGTGTTGAACAGAAGCACACGATGGTTATTCGTATCCGCTACCGCCAGCAGCCCGTCCGAACGAACGGCCAGACCGAACGGATAGCTCAGCGTGTCCGCCTGGACCCCCGTACCGCCGTACTCGTCGTTCTGCTCAAACCGGCCTCCCTGCCCCCAGATGAGGTCGGCCACCGCGTCGGACCCCACCGCCCGGTCGAACCGCAGCACCCGGTGATTGCGCGTATCCGCCACGTACAGATGGCCGGCGTCATCGATCGCCAGACCCTCCGGTCGATTCAGCGACTGAGCCGAGACTCCGCCGGTGTTGGGTCCGGAGGTATCGTAATCCGGCTGGCCGAAAACCCGATCCGCGATCACGTCCGTCTCGAATGGACGCTCGAAGTACAGCACGCGATTGTTCTCGCGATCCGCTACGAACAGCCCGCCCGCCCGGTCCACGGTCACAGCGGTCGGCATACACAGCCCGTCGCGCCCCGCGCCAAATTCCTTGGAAAACGCATCCCGCTGACCAATGACCAGCGTGGGTCGCGTGTCCGGCCCCAGATCTCGCACCGACGCGTAGCCCAGCACGCGGTGGTTGGCGTAATCGCTCACATAGAGACGGTTGGGCTCGACGGATCGGTCGACCGCCAGGCTTCGCGGCCCCCAGAAGCACTGGCCGTCCAGAAAGTTCTCTGTGCCCCGCGTCAGGTCAAGCTGCCCGAGCACATGATCGGCAAGCTGATTGCCGCCCAACGCGTTCAGGATTCCCAGCACGCGATGGTTCTCGCGATCGGCGATCCAGAGTCTGCCGTCCGGGCTCAGGGCTTGCCCGGTCGGGAAGGCCAGCGAAGCCGGTCCTACGCCGCCCACATTCGGCTCGCAGGAGTGCAGATTCCGGCCCTGCCCCAGAAGACCTATTGGGTTCGGGTTGGCGGAACCGGCCGGCCCGAACATCAGCACGCGGTTATTCGTGCTGTCGCTGATCAGCACGTGTGTTTGCGTCGCCAACACCGCCCCCGGCAAACTGAACCGAAACGGCGAACATCCCTGGTGCTTCGCCGTGAACGAGCCGTCCTGGCCCCACACATGATCGGCGACGGTATCCGTCCCTAGCGGATCACGGTAGAGCAATACCCGACGATTGGCGCTATCTGAAACCAGCACATCCTTGCCACTCGTCGTGACGGCCAGCGGCCCGAACAGCGAGCGAGCACTCACGCCCCCGGGATTGGCGATCATCGAGGTGAACCCTTCCTGCCCGATCACGAAGTCCGCCGTCGTGTCCGAGCTCAGCGGATCGAAGCAGCACAGCACACGATTGTTCCCCGTGTCCGCTACCCAGAGGTGCCCGGTGTCGGGATCGACCCACACGCCGTTGGGGTACGCCAGCGATGACGCGGAGATGCCCCCAACATTGGCATCGATCGAATCGAAGTCGTCGCCCTGCCCGAATACCCGGTCCGCTAGCGTGTCGGTCTCGAACGGACGATCAAATTGCAGCACCCGGTGAAATTCGTTATCCGCGACGTACACGTTGCCCCGCGGATCCACGGCCACGCTCATCGGAGCGTGCATCTGCATGCGCCCCGCCTGCACATCGTCATGAAACGCGGTGTTCAGGTCCGCCTGCCCCAGAACAATATCCGCTTCGACCGGTCTCTTGTCGGACATGGGCGCCCGATAGCCCACCACGCGGTGATTGCCAGCATCGACCACGTAGAGTCGGTACGGCTCGACGCTGCGGTCTACCGCCACCGCGGTCGGCTGGGCGAGCCCTTTGCCATCGGTGCGGTTGGCGGTCCAGTACGCCATATCCGCCTGCCCAAGTACCACATCCGCCACGTCATCGGGTACCTCGGCCCGGTCTTCGGGCTGTACCGGTCGGCTTGGCTGCGAGTCCGCTTGCGGGGTAGCCGAATCCAATGGGTGTGTCATCGTCGCCCCAGACAACTCATCGCTTGCCTCCTGCTCGCGACAGGAGATGGAGCCGCCCACGATGAGCAGAACAGCCAACCCCAACGCCCTGAGAAGCTTGCCTCGTCGCGCGTCGGTGCGTGTCGGCCACGCACTCGATGAGGTCGCGGAATCCCTGAGCCGTTTCAAGACCATAACACCCCCTGAATCGCACCGCGGCAAGAACACAAAGAGGAGACTACAGCAGGATCTTCCGGCGGGCAAACACTGCACAGACAGCAGCCCGTTGCGGAACCTGCCTGCAACAGAATATGCGGGACCAAGCACCGGGTCACTGTCTGTCAGGACCAACGCAACCCGTTGCCAGGCTTCAGGATCAACCAACCCGTTGCCGTTCTTGAGGGCCAAGGCAACCCGTTGCCATTCGTCAGGACCAAGGCAACTTGTTGCCGTTCGTCAGCAACGTTTGGAGGCTACCCATCAACAGGCTGGCTCGGCCGTCAGTGAATCGACAACCCGGGCCTATTTTGCCACGCCATCCTGTTCCACCGGCGTCACGCCAAAGCGGAGCAGACGCTTGCGTAGCGGTCTCCACGCAAACACCCAACCCAATGCCAGCCTCTGGCCGTTAGCCTTCCATCCTCTTCCCTACGGGCAGGTCCCCACGCTCTGGTTGAGGTTGTTACGCACTGCCACGAGGTCGAAGATGTTGACCAAGCCGTCGGCGGTCACGTCCTTGGGGAACGTGGTGTCGG
>JAAYDF010000362.1 GCA_012729395.1 Phycisphaerae bacterium | reverse complement strand
TCTCCATGTTCGCCGCGTTTCCAGCGAGCCTGGTATTCATCCGCCAGGGCCACCAACGCATCCGCGTCGTGATGCTCCTGGGCCCGAGCGACCCGGGCCAGCTCTTGCGCCTCCAGATCGGCCGGCGCTTGAGCACGGGCGGCGCGTTGGTTCATCAAGACTGCTGAAAAGGCAACGCAAACAACAAGACTCTTCCGAAACCAGTCTCTGCACGTTATCATTGGTTGAGTCCTCTCATTGACGCCTACCATGGACAATGCGGATCTGCCACCGCACGTGTTACGCTAACACCCTGCTTGGAGATGGTGACGTTGCCGGAAGCATCGATCTCCATGTGGTGGTTTGCCGTATCAAACTGAGTATCCGCGGCTGATCCGGAGGAGAACCCGTAGTACCAGGAGATCGGCCACTCCCATGTGCCAGCACTCCAAAACCAGCCGCTATAGGGCGGAGGGTTAATCTTTGTGGTCGCCTGGTCCCTTCCAGCAGAGCATCCGGTGGTGATGTTGCCCAATAGAACCGGCACGGCGGGGGCGGGTCGATGATCGTGACCTTTGCCGCTCCAGTACCCCGTTACCGTAGCCGGGCAAGTACCCTCGACGAACCAGAGTTTGCGCTGGCGGGTTGGGTCCAGGGCGGCCAAGCCAAATCTCGGAATCCCGAGGAGCAGGCTGAGGCCGGTGCACGGACTTAAGCCGCAGGCGCGCATGACACTATCTCCCGCGTGGCCAACGAGACTGTTTGAACTGCCAGTCTGGCGAGAGTCAAAAACCAGAGCCGGGCGGTCACTGACTTGCCATGAGCCCGCCCGCTCATCTCCCGCCGAGAATAGCATACGTCGGTTTGAGTAACCGATACAAGAGAAAGAAAAGCACGAATGACGCGCCCCCAAGAAAAACACCCCGCCATCCCCAGTCAATCGATGATTTCGTACAAATACTTAAATAGCAGAGAGTTACATCGTTCACCTCTTGCTTTTCGGTTGTTTTCGTGGTAGAGCTACTACTGCTGGAACATGCAGATAGCAAGGAGGTTAGCGAGAGTGTAATGTACGCCGTTGATCCCCGACAAGTGTCCTTGTTCGAGCTCGCTCAACCACATGCCGTTTGCGGGGTATGGCGAGCCTGTAACCGCTGCGGCCTCATGCGTTTTGCGGGAGAATCCAAGGCGCCGTTGAGTCCCGGGGGCACACCATAACAGAGATTCTTTTCGGCTGTCTTGCGAGGGCGCGACACGATCGGCCACGCCACGACTGGAAATGGCTGCGATGCTCCTTTAGCATGGCGGCACTATTGTGTCAGAGCGGCCGCCCCGATGGCGGCCGAGGCAACTTGCGGAGTCTTAAGTGATGAGTCAGCATTGGCGTGAACGATACGCGGACAAAGTAGTACCGGCCGCGCAGGCCCTTCGGCAGCTCAAGCCCGGCACCCGAGTATTCATCGGTTCGGCATGCGGGGAGCCCCAGGCTCTCGTGCGAGCGATGTGCGAAGTCGGCGGCGGATTGGCGGATACCGAGTTGATCCAGGTGCTCACCCTCGGGGTGGCGCCCTATACGGATCCGAAATACTCGGCCAATTTCCGGGCCAACGCGTTTTTCATCGGCAACAGCGTGCGTGATTCGGTCAACCAAGCCCAGGCCGACTATACGCCCATCTTCCTCTCGCAGGTCCCGGGGCTGTTCCGCTCCCGGCGGGTGCCGATCGAGGTCGCCCTGATCACGGTCAGCCCGCCCGATGAGCATGGGTTCTGCAGTCTCGGCGTGTCGGTGGATATCACCAAGTCCGCCGTCGAGTCCGCGAAGGTGGTCATCGCCCAGGTCAACGCCCACATGCCCCGGGCACTGGGCAACTGCTTCATCCACGTCAGTCGCATCAACTGGCTGGTCGAGCATGACGAGCCCTTGCTCGAGTGGCCGGTGATGGAAACCATGGATGAGGTCACCCAACGTATTGCCGACAATGTGTCGCGCCTCATTCACGACGGGGCGACGCTCCAGCTTGGGATCGGGCGCATCCCCGACGCAATCCTGGCTACCCTGACCGATCGCCACGACCTTGGGATCCATACCGAGATGTTCTCCGACGGCGTGATGAAGCTCGCCCTGAATGGAAACATCACCGGTAGGTGCAAGACTCAACACACGGGGAAAATCGTGGGCAGTTTCGCGGCCGGCTCACGTGAGCTTTTCGAGTTCATGGACAACAACCCCATGATCGAAATGCACCCCTCGGAGTATACCAACGATCCCTTCGTGATCAGCCGCCAGGACAACATGGTGGCCATCAACTCCGCCTTGGAGGTCGATTTGACCGGTCAGGTGTGTGCCGATTCGCTCGGGCAGCAGTTCTTCAGTGGGATCGGCGGACACGCTGACTTCATGCGAGGCACCGCTCTGGCCCGCAATGGCATCCCGATCATCGCGATGCCCAGCACCGCCTCGACTCCCTCTGGCTTGTGCTCACGCATCGTACCCGTTCTCAGCGACGGGGCCGGCGTTGTGACCACTCGCGGGGACGTACACTACGTGGTGACCGAATACGGTATCGCCTACCTGCACGGCAAGAATCTTCGCGAGCGGGCCATGTCCCTCATTAACATCGCCCACCCGCAGTTCCGGACCGAGTTGCTCTACGCGGCCAAGAGGCGGCGCATTGTCTATCGTAACCAGATCATGCCGCCGCCCTCGAAGCCCTACCCCGCTGAGCTCGAAACGACCGTGGCCCTGCGCGATGGCCAGTCCGTCCTCATCCGTCCGATTCGAGCGGACGACGAATCCATGATGCGCGATATGTTCTACTCGTTCAGCGAGAAGACCGTGTATCTGCGATACCACGGAACGCTCAAGTCCATGCCGCACAATCGCCTCCAGGTGTTCTGCAACGTGGACTACGACACCGAGATCGCTCTGATTGGCGTGGTCGGACCGGCCGGTAAGGAGGAGGTCGTCGGCGTGGGGCGCTACCTGACCGAGGCTTCGAAGCAGTCCGCGGAGATGGCCTTCGTGGTTCGAGACGACTGGCAGCGCAAGGGGCTGGGTACCATTCTTTTCAAACGGCTGGTCGAGATCGCCCAGGCCAACGGCATCCGCAAGTTCCACGCCGAGGTGCTGGCCGAGAACAGCGGGATGCTCAAAATCTTCCACCGCTCCGGTCTGAGCGTCGAAACCAGCACTGAGGAAGGGGTCGTGGGCATCACCATGGAGTTGCCTCAAGCCTTGGATAGCTGACTTGGCGACACGGTCGGTAGAGCCCGCTCCAGGTGTCGAGCCGTGCCCTGCGGGGAAGCCGGCCGGTTCCGCGGGCTTCGCCAGCTGGGTTGGCCGGCCGGTTTTCCTCGATCCGGAGCCCGGTTGCGGCCGATATAATGGCAACGCGAGTTGGAGCGCCACTGTAAGTCAGTCTCCGCGAGGCTTGCGCGGGCTATTCCGGGGAACTTGATTCCTTGGCCGGAGACCGCTACTTTGGCGTCACAGTGAGGCAGCTTCTTTCTGTCTCTCACACAATCAGTTTCTCGTTTCTAGGAGACGATAGGTATGTCCAAAATGCGCATCCGGGCCGGCGTCAGACTTCTGAATCTGGTTCTCGCCACAGCCATGACAGGCAGCGTTCTGGTAAGCGGTTGTTCGCTTACGGATATGCGCAACAGCGCAGTCAAGGGTTTCCTTGGAGCTATCGAGACGGTTGCCAAGACATGGGTCTCCACTCTGTTGCCGACGCCGTGACGATTCTCGGCTGACCTGCCCGAGGGCCGGTTGTCGAGCTGCCAGGTTGGTTTACTGACCGGGATGGGCCATCGGACCATCGCCTGGGGTCGTTGCCTTTAGCTGGGCAACGACCTCTCGATTTGTAGGGCCGGTGCCCCCCGGTCTGCTCCACTCGTGAGGGCCGTGGCGGGGCCGGTTCACTCGCTTGTCGCATCATGAAGAGGCTGGGTTTATAATCCCCCCCCATGAGCCAGAGCCTGGAAATCTATGCGCGCTCTCTGGGGCAAGCTGCCCGTCAGGCAGGTCGGGCGATGGCCCTGACCAGCGGCCGGCAGCGAACGGATGTCTTGACGGCCATTGCCCAAGCCCTGCGTGAGCGGGCTGAACAAGTCGTGGCGGCCAATGCCAAGGACTTGGCGGCGGCGACGGAGCACGGTCTGACGGCGGCGATGATCGACCGGCTGCGGCTGGATGTGGACCGCGTCGGCAAGATGGCCAAGGCGGTCGACGAGGTCGCCCAACAGCCGGACCCGGTCGGGCAGATCATCGAGGGTTGGGTGCGGCCCAACGGCCTGCGGATCGAGAAGCTACGCGTGCCCATCGGTGCGGTCGCGATCATCTACGAGGCACGGCCCAACGTCACCTCCGATGCGGCGGCCCTGTGCATCAAGAGCGGCAACGCGGCCATCCTGCGCGGGGGGAAGGAGTCCTTCCACTCGAACCTGGCCATCGCCGAGATCATCGCCGACGCGCTCGGCGGGGCGGGTTTGCCGCGCGAGGCGGTGCAGATCGTCAACACCACCGATCGCGAACTGGTCCCGTTGCTGCTGCGACAGGAGGAGAACATCGACCTGGTGATCCCGCGCGGCGGCGAGTCGCTGATCCGGGCGGTGGTCGAGCAGTCGCGGATCCCGGTGATCAAGCATTACACCGGTAACTGCCATGTGTACGTGGATGCGGGCTGCCCGGCGGAGCTGGCCGAATCGGTGGTGCTCAACGCCAAGACGCAGCGGCCGGGAGTCTGCAACGCGGCCGAGTCGATCCTGTTCCACCAGGATGTGGCGGCGACGCTGCTGCCGGCGGTGGGCCGCAAGTTGATCGCCGCCGGGGTCGAGATCCGAGGCTGCGAGCGCACGCGGGCCCTGCTGCCGGAGGCGAAGGCGGCGACCGACGCCGACTGGGCGGCCGAGTACCTCGACCTCATCGTCGCGGTCAAGGTTGTGCATTCGCTGGATGAGGCCATCGAGCATATCAACTGCTACGGTTCGCACCACACGGACGCGATCCTGACTCGCGACGTGACGGCAGCGGATCGGTTCGTCGCGGCGGTGGATTCGGGCAACGTCATGGTCAACTGCTCGACGCGATTCAGTGACGGCGGTGAGTACGGCCTGGGAGCCGAGATCGGGATCAGCACGGACAAGCTCCACGCTCGCGGCCCGATGGGGGCGGCCGACCTGACCACCTACAAGTGGATCGTCCGTGGGGCGGGGCAGGTACGGTGACTCGCGGGAGTTGACGGCTGCGGGGCGAGTGGACGCTTTTTGATTGCGGCGAGAGACCGCTTTGGAGTCCTATGGATCACGCATCGCAAGCAGGGACGTTGGATTCGGAAGCGGCGGTGGCGGCGTTGACGCGGCCGTTGAGCTTCCTTGAGAAGCTGCGCGTAGCGGCGGCGGCGGGGATTGCCGTGTTGCTGATGACGAGCATCGGGTGGATGGTCGCGCGGCCTGTGGACCCGGAGATGGCGGTCACCTTCGTCTACGGTGGGCGGCATGTGCTGGCGGTCTGGCCGAGCGTGTTGGTGCTGACGTTGGTTTCGGCTCTGGTGGGGACGGCGATCGCCGGCCGGCGGCTGCCGGAAGCAGGTCTGTTTGCCGCGGCGGTGGGGCTGGTCGGTTTGGCCCTGCGCGGATCCTCGATGCAGTCGGTGTTAGGTTACCAAGCGACGGCGGACTTGGCCGGCCGTCGCGCGGTCATGGCCGCCATGGCCTTCGATTGTCTGCTGTGGGCGAGTATCGCGGTCGCAACTTGGGTGGCGGTTCATCTTGCCTGGCATTGGCTGTGGCAGGAGGCTCGCACCCCGGAGGATGACGAGCCGCGGCCCAGAGCCGCAGCCCCGGCTGGCAAGAAGATCTCGCTACGCAGCGGTTGGCCCGCCCTGGTGGTCACCACCGTGGTCGGGCTCTTCGTCATCTGGACAACCATTGCCCGTACGCCGGTGGCTACCATTGCTCGGGGGCAGGTCATCGCCTCTGTCGCGGCCGGCATGTACTTGGGGGCCATGGCTGGGCGATATTTCACCGGCGTCTCGAAGGCTTACTGGTACGCCTTGGCGCCCTTGGCCGCGGGCTTGACCGCCTATCTGTTAGGTTACCTCCAGGCAGATCTAGGCTGGGCCAAGGGATCGTTGGCCTCGTATGCCCTGCTGTCGACGACGCCTCCTCATGCCCTGGTGCGCCCGCTGCCTGTCGAGTACATCTTCGTCGGCCTGGCGGGGGCGATGTTCGGTTTCTGGAGCGGCGAGCGGATGGAACACGTGGCCGAGCGGGAGATGTCCTGATGCTCCGATCATGGCATGATCGGCAGGAAAGCTGGACGGCGATTCGTCGCCGCATCATCCGGGAGACCGAGGTCTTTCTCGAGGAGGGTCTGCGCCATCCGGAGCGCCATCTGATTATCCCGGCCGTGCCGGTCGGTAAGGCACGCTTTCCCGCGGGCTTGGCCAGCCTTTTTTGGGCCCAGGTTCTTGGTTCATCCTGAGTTCCGTGCATACGGAGGAACACAGCACTCATGGCTGGCAAGATCAGTGAATCCGAGGTTCGGCATATCGGGCACCTGAGCCGCCTCGATCCCAGCGACGAGGAGGTCGGGCGGTTCAGCGAGCAACTCTCCGCCATCCTGGAGTACATCGAGCAGCTTAACGAGGTGGATACCACCGACGTGCAGCCGACGGCTCACGCTCTCCCGGTGCACAACGTGCTGCGCGAGGACGAGCCCCGGCCGAGCCTCGCCCCTGACCAGGCCCTGGCCAACGCCCCTCAACGCGACGGTGACTTTTTTGCGGTACCCAAGGTTCTCGATCAGGACAGCGGAGCATGACCTTGCCGACATTGACTGAGATCCGCGATACGATTCGCTCCCGCACCACGGGGGCCCGCGAGTGGATGGGTTACACGCTGGAGCGCATTGATGCCCTGGAGCCCAAGCTGCACGCCTTGGTGAGTTACGACGGGGACCGGGCGATGGAGCAGGCGAGACTGGCCGACGAGCGGATCGCCGCTGGTCAACCGGTGGGGCCGCTGGCCGGCGTGCCCCTGCTCATCAAGGATAACCTGTGCACTTCGTTCGGCCGAACGACCTGCGCCTCGCGGATTCTGGCGAACTTCGAGGCCCCCTATGACGCCCACGTCGTCGAGCGGTTGCACAGGGCAGGGGCGATCATCGTGGGTAAGACCAACCTCGATGAATTCGCCATGGGTTCAAGCACCGAGAACAGTGCCCACGGCCCGACGCGTAATCCGTGGAATCTCGATCATGTGCCGGGCGGCAGCTCGGGCGGCTCGGCGGCGACGGTCGCGGCGGGAGTCGTGGCGGGCAGTCTGGGGTCAGACACCGGTGGGTCGATCCGGCAGCCGGCCTCGTTCTGCGGCGTAGTCGGGCTCAAGCCGACCTACGGCCGTGTCTCGCGCTACGGACTGGTAGCGTACGGCAGCAGCCTCGATCAGATCGGCCCGTTCGCCCGCGATGTGCGCGACGTCGCGCTGCTGCTGGCGAACATAGCCGGCCATGACCCGCGCGACTCGACCTGCGTCAAGCGGCCGGTGCCCGATTACCTCGCCGCCCTCGATACCCCGCTGGCGGGCATGCACATCGGCGTGGCCGACGAATACTTCGGCGAAGGGCTCGATCCCGAGGTCCGCGCCGCCATTGAGGCCGCCATCGACGTCTACCGTGCCGCCGGGGCCCGCATCGTGCCCGTGCACCTGCCGCACATGAAGTACGCCATCGCCTGCTACTACCTGATCGCGACCGCCGAAGCCTCCAGCAACCTCGCCCGGTACGACGGCGTACACTACGGCCACCGCACCGCCAAGCCGCGCGACTACATCGATATGTACTGTGCGAGCCGGCAGGAAGGCTTCGGCGACGAGGTCAAACGCCGCATCATGCTCGGCACCTATGCCCTCTCCAGCGGCTACTACGACGCCTACTACCTCAAGGCGCTCAAGGTGCGGACGTTGATCCGCAACGATTTTGAGAAGGCTTTCAAAGAGGCGGACGTAATCGTCGGGCCGGCGTCCCCGGTGCCGGCTATCCGCATCGGCGAGCGCATCAACGATCCGCTGGCCATGTATCTCATGGATATCTATACCGTCTCGGCCAATCTGGCGGGTGTGCCCGGCGTTTCGGTGCCCTGCGGCTTCAGCTCGGCGGGTCTGCCCGTCGGCCTGCAGCTCATGGGGCCGCACTTCGCCGAGGATCGGCTCCTCCGGATCGCTCACGAGTATCAGCTCCGTACCGATTGGCATACTCGCGTCCCGCCAATCGCCCTCGAGATGAGCGGACAATGAAGAATCGGGAATGATATCCATCCGCGTCCATCTGGGTGATCTGTGGGCAGCAAAGAAGAACCCACAGAACACGCGGTTGGACGCAGACGGTCGATCCTGGTAGAGGTTCACGCTGTGGCTTCTTATCGTGCTCGCTGGGTGCTTCCCGTCTCGCGGCCGCCGATCGAGAACGGGTGCGTTCATGTCGAGCATGGACGCATTACCCGCATCGGCCGGCATGAGGCGCACCATGGGGCGACCGACCTCGGCGATGTGGCGGTACTGCCCGGTTTCGTCAACGCCCATACACACCTGGAACTGACCGGCTGCACGGGGCGGGTGCCGTTCCGCGGTTCGTTCACCCGATGGATCGCTGATCTGGCCGCCGTGGTGCAGAGCGACTACCAGCAAGGCGAAGAGGCTCGCCGCGAAGCGATCCGCGAGGGGTTTCGGCAGTCGCTGGCCGCGGGGGTAACCGCCGTCGCGGACATTGGTCATGGTGCGGTTGCGGTCGAGGAGTGGCGGCGGGCCAAGGTGCACACCGTTGGTTTTCTCGAAGTGCTCGGCATGGGCCCGCGACGACTGACGCCGCACGAACGATGCTTCGAGGATGCGGTCAAGCTGGTCGAGGGCGACGCACGCGCGGAAGAGACCGCGCGGGCTGAAGCCCACGGCTCGTTGGAGTCTTCGGCGAATTCATCATCGCTCGATCCATCGTTGTTGTCACCGCCGCTGACCGGATCGGTGCTCAGACGGTTCGGGCTTTCGCCGCACGCACCCTACAGTACCGATGCGGCCCTGTACTGGCAGGTCGTGGCCTATGCCGCACAGGCCGGCGTACCCGTCTGCACGCACCTGGCCGAAACGCGCGAGGAGATCGCGTTCCTGTCCACAGGCACCGGCCCGTTCCGCGAGTTGCTGGAACGGCTGGGCTTGTGGGATGGCTCGTTTGCGCCGCCGGGCTGTTCGCCGGTGCGGTACATGGCCCAGCTCGGCCTGCTGGCTCTGAAACCGCTGTTGGCCCACGTGAACTACGCATCCGATGACGATCTCGACCTGTTGGCCGGGCACGGCGCCTCCGTGGTGTTCTGTCCACGATCGCACGCGTTCTTCGGGCACGAGCCGTACCGCTATCGGGAAATGCTGGCCCGCCGAATCAACGTCTGTCTGGGCACCGATTCGCTGGCTAGCAATGCGTCACTCTCCATCCTCGACGAGATGCGCTACCTGGCGGCTGGAGGAGGGTTGCTCCATTCGCAACTCTTGGCGATGGGTACGCTGGCCGGCGCCCGGGCACTGGGCTTGAGCGATGAGATCGGCTCACTGGAGCCGGGCAAGCTCGCGAACTTCGCCGTGGTGCCGCTGGATTATCCCGCCACCTGCGACCCCACAGCCGACGTGCTGCTCGGCCAAGCCCCGCCCGCAGCCTTCTAGGCGTGCACGGTGGAAAACGCGGCCGCGCGACACACTTCAACTCGCAGGTCTGTAGCGGACTTCGCGGGCGAAGAAAGGGCTGGGTGGCCCTGGATGAGCGATCACCCCGGGCCGCCCAGCCTATTGCGTGTCGTGTCCTTCGCTGGCGACCGGCGTATTCCTTGCGAGTTCGCGGGCCACCAGGGGTGGCGGCCGCTACGCCATTGCGTGAAATGCTCCAGCCCGTTTGTTTCCTTATTTGGTTATCTCGACAAGCAAGACGCTCTTGGCGGGCAAAGTCAGTTGGAGCGTGGCCTCCCCAGGCGTCACGGGCTCCGTCCGGACCTGCGCCATGTCGTGCGTTTCATCGAGCAGGAAAAAGGTCGCGGCTGCAAACCCTTCTGGAAGCCCGGACAAGGCGAGTGGAAGTGAACACTCCGTGTCGCCCCGGTTCGTGATAAACACGGCCGCCTTTGCGTCATTCCGTGCCGCCGTTACGGTAATGTGTTCGACACTGGAATTCGACTGCACGGCATGCTTCAATTGGTAGAGCGCGTTGAACATCTTGAACGAATAGTACGTCTTCGTGACGGTGCAACTCGGGAAGTAGTAGAGCCCGCCGTAACTGCGCGTCGGCAAGGCGTCATAGTACATCGCCTTATCAATCGAACTGTTCTGCATCAAGGAGAAGGCCGCGCTGACAAACACCGCGCCCGGCATCGCGCGCATCTCGTCAAACACGTGTTTCGAGCCGTTCATCCGGTTCCATTCGTCAAAGATGCTTTCTGTCCTCGTGAACCCGAACTTGTCGAGACGCGCCCGCACATAGTCGGCGTGACGGATAATCTCCGTCACATCATCCGTGTAGAGGTGCCACGAGTAGAAGTCTAACGGCGAGGCGGTGGCCTTCGCGGACACAAACGCCAGGAAGTCGTCGAACCATGTGATGAACGACTTGTGAAAGTCAGGTACATTCTCTCGGGTAACGGCATAGAATCCGCAACCCGCATAGCCACCGACCTTCAGGTTCGGGAAACAGCTCTTCAGGTGATTGGCGGCGACGCGGTACAACTCGAAGTACTGTTCCTTTGTGCCGGTCCACATCGGCGGATTCTCGGGTTCGTTCCAGATTTCCCAGTAGCGGATGTTGTACTGAAAGCCATTCGCCCAACCCTCGTTGTAGTGGCGTACGATTCCCTCGCAGATGCGCGCCCACTTGTCGAAATCTGCCGGTGGATGGATGTGGTAGGCCTTGATCCTGTGGTGGTTCTCAATGGTCACGCCGAGCCGGTAGAAGACCTCCGTGCCGGAACTGACCAGGCTCTTGATGTAGGCGTCCGTAAAGGCGAAGTCGTACGATGCGGGGTCGGCCGGATCCGCGTCGAAATCCGGAAACACATTCGGAATGTCCACAAAATGCGTTCCACCGAACGCGCCCGCCGTGTCGTGTAGCCGTGCAAACGGAATGCCCGCTTCTCGGAACGATGCAATGGCGTCACCATACTGAACCGGACTGTTGTTGACGCCGTGCAACGGCTTGATTTCGCCCGCCGCCCGATCAAAGCTCACCGCAAGCCCCGGCACATGTTCCCCCGCACTTACCGGAGCAAACGCAACAAGACAGATGGTAAGAAACATCGCAGAAGAAAACCTCGTTGTCACCAGTGACACTCCTCGAAGTACGAAATCAGACTGTGAATCAAAGGACATCATGGTACCACAGCGAGCCAAGGGACACCAAGGATTCGCACCCTTTGCGAATTGGAGCGCAGTGTATCACCATCTGGGGTAGCTGGAGATTGGGGCATAACTCGGCTCCTGCGTGGTACAAGGGAGACAGGCACCGCTGGAGCGATAGCGATGTGGCCCAGGCTGCGGGCTTGGCCTGCATTCGAGGATGCTCCCTTCCTCAAGCATCGCTGGCGCGGAGCCAGTCCCCGTGTTGCCCCGCCGTCGTTATCCTCGCGTCCGCGGATGGTGAGTGACGACCGGGACAGAAGGACGCAAAGAAAGCGAAGCTGCGGGCGAGAAGGTCACGGGAATTGCACGGCGGTCGCGATGTTCTCTCTGCCGCAAATGCGCAGCAATGTGTTTCGCTGACAAGCATCAGTGTTCATCCGTGTTCACCCGTCTCGGCGGAGCAAGGCGGAGCCGGATCCGTGGTTCAAACTCCTCCGCTCGCGGGCACCGCCCGGCCTGCGTCGCCTCCCGCACCCCGTCGCCGCCCCGGAAAGCGAACTTAGTCCGTGTCTCGACCGGCTTCAATCGCTCTTGCAGCTCGATGCATGGCCAGAAACATGCCATCAGCCGAGACGAATGTCAAGAATCAGTGATGGCCCCGCTGTTGGCCCTGTGTTCACCCGCCCCGGTCCGCCGCCAATTAGCTTCGAACCCGTGTTATCCTCTTGTATCCTCCTCCAGGCCAAATGCCGCCCCGCACTCCGGGCAGCGGGGCTTGGT
This sequence comes from Phycisphaerae bacterium, assembly GCA_012729395.1. Lineage (GTDB taxonomy): Bacteria > Planctomycetota > Phycisphaerae > UBA1845 > PWPN01 > JAAYDF01. The sequence continues at coordinate 1,040 of JAAYDF010000362.1, read as the reverse complement.
CAACCCCCTGAGCGAATAGCCGCAAGTTATGCACTGCCCTCGCTGCTTCCGACGGTATCTCCCGAGCGCTGGCAAGCCAAATATGGGGACTGGCGGCGCCAATAGCGCCAGCAGGCACCACAGCGGCGAACAGCCGATGAGGAGGACTACGTCGCCAGGCCGGGAGTGAGATTCATTGCTCCAGAAATACTCGAAGCCCCACTTGCGATAGGATTTCGCCAGGGAAGGATAAGGGTGAGAGGCTAATCCATGCTGGCACACTGCTATGTACGTTCTCCTGGAATCGACATACCCCGTGATCGCAACTCCGTCCGCAAGCGCATACCGTACCTTAAGGGCCCTGGAAGGGCTTGTAGCCGGGCCTAGCAGAAGCAGTAATGCCCACCACAGTGACAAGTAGGCAAACGTGACCCTGAAGCCCACCAGAGAGTACGTCCGAGTACGTGGATAAACGCAGCGGCTATCATGTGGAACTGCAACCTCTCCGCGCAAGGCGTAGCGAGTCAAGGCGTTGTACGCCATGGTGACAGTGAGGACGGGAGCCAGGAACACGAGGACTAGGAGCATCAAGAGAAGCAACAACCGGCTGACAGGCCCTGGCCAGAGCCCCGCGAAAGCGAGACAAATGTGGAACTCGTAGATGAAAAGCCCGATCACCGGCGCGATGACAAAGACGCTGACCGCGACCGAAAGAGTCAGGCGGCCCCATCGGGTATGGACCATACGCCTGAGGAGACCATTCCGCTTGTCAGTCAAGCTAACTCGGCGATCACGACCGGTTATCATTGTTTGTTGTCCTGCCGTGTCGGGGGGGGCGAGCACCTGATTGCGTGTGCCGGGCGACGCCTACGCACAATCACCGCGCGGGTTGAAGCCCTCGGCTCTTTGGGAGCGCGATCTCCCGCGTCAGCATACGCGTCATCTTGCATCGCAACCACTCTGCCTATCGCCTCATGGTCCCGCATCACCGCCGCCGCCTTGTGCGTGCGGTATCATCATATTCATACACCAGCCGGAGGTAAGGGTTGCTGCTTGTGTTC
>JAAYDF010000361.1 GCA_012729395.1 Phycisphaerae bacterium | reverse complement strand
TCGGCACACCTGTGCCCGACGGTGCCGCTACCCTCTTCATCCTCAAAGAAGAAATCGAAAGTGGCGTAACGAATTGGACCGGCAGGATGCCCCGAGGCAATTTACACAGGACTTGACACTACCTCGCTCCACTTCCAGCGATCGCGCATCGACGCGCACCCACTGCCACCCAGGGGCATATACGTGCCCCTCATGCAGGAACATCTGACCGTAGAACTTGTTGTGCTCATTGCTGTAAAGCTCACGCACCTCCGACTCCTCGCTTCCCCGATTGGCTGGCGATATCCAGAGTCTGATCGATGTCTGGTTGGCGAGCAGGCAGTTCCCATTGTCCAGGAAGTGGTAGATATGCCGCGATATTCCGCTGTCATCCTCCGCGAACGGGAAGCTCGCGGACTCCACTCGGCGCTGCCTCGGGTCAAGCCACAGCGCGTAGGCCTCCCGCACTCCCAAGGTCGTGAGCAACGAGAGATCCTTCCCACAAGAAAGCAGGCACATGAAGCCGTCGTTCGACGCAGGATCTGGAACGCGATAAAGCCAGTAGGGAACGAAGGTCACGCGCGGATCATCTTCTTTGACATCTTCCTTGGCGATTCGATCTCGGGCCAGCGTGGCCTCATGAAAGACATCAACCTTGATTGCCCCCTGGTGGATTACCAGTGTTGCACACCACCCGCGGCGTCGCACGCCGTGTGAGCCGACGGCAACGATCTCACCAGGGGCTGTCGCCACCAACTTCGCTCTCACGTCCGTGGGAGGCAGCCCGTCGTTTTGCGTGAGCTGAGCCACGAGCTGGCCATCGGCGTCGTAGACGAAAAGCCCGTTTTCGGCGGTAATCGCCCAGATGTGCCGCCCATCCCAGACGACGTCATGAAGCCAATACCCGGGGTCATCCGAGGTGAAGACTTCACGCAAGACGCCAGCCTCATGAAGTGTCCAGATGTCCTGACGGCCCCAGACGATATCTCCCGACTCGCCGGGGATTACGCCGACGATGTTGGTACTATCCCACCAACCGTCGAATCCGCCATCTTTTGCCGCCCTGTCTGATCGGAACCGGGTCACGACAGAGAAGGGCTCGAAATGAATCTCGTTGGTTACGTTGGGATCCAAGGCAACCACTCTGGGCGGTAATGGTGGAAGAGGGGCTTCATGATTGAATAGCGGCGGCAGATGTCTCAGGAGGTTTCTTGACAGCGAATGTCCCGACCCAGGAAAACACCTATACTCCTGTACCTCATGGTCCCACTCGTCAAGTCGTGCGACAACCTCATCAACACTGAGCCTGTGTCCATCTCGCCCATACCGATAATCATAAAGCAGGTATCCGAGGCGGCTGTAGAATCGGCACATGGGGCGGCCCGAGGCCTCCAGCTTGCCGAGGAACTCCAGGTAATCGTCGTTGCTGAAATCACGCGGGTAATCGGGATTCATGCCCATGCTGCCAAGCAGCGACGTGATTCTATACGGGAACTCCAAGTCTTCCTCCACCAGTTCGATCAGCACGTGGGCGAAATGATCCAGATCCGCCTTTGTGTAGGGGACGGCGTATGCGCCCTCAGGCTCCCGGCACGAATAATCCAGAGCTAACTCGATCAGATCACTCCCAATCGGCTTGTCGAACATGGCGAGCGTCTGCAGAGCCCCCCGTCGCCCCAGCTTCCCCATGCGCGGCACAACCTCACGGACGAAGCGACGATACATCTCCAAATGGCGAGCCTTCTCCCTGGAAAACAGCTCAGCGGTGGCGAGGTCGTAGAGAGGCGTCTCCGTGTTGGCCAAGTCTCTCAGCGAAGATAGAAGATGATCAAACGCGTTGTGCGCTTTCTGCCCCAGATCAGCAGCTTTGTCGCGGTCGATGACGCCTTTGTGCACCAGATCCTCCAGAACCTGGAGACCGCGTTCCCAAAGACTCAGACGCAGCAGGAAGGACTCTCGGGCCACCTCGACCGGCACCCATGCCCAGATGAGATCCCCACGATAAGGCGCCACCGTCACGTATTCCTCTACCAGGGTCACACCCTGATCGCGGTTGCTCGGATCGACGAGCAAAGCAGCCTCGCGCAGTGCGGTAGCCGGCAAAAACTCACCGCGGCGAACGAACATGTCCGCCCGGGCAGCCAGCAGCTTCACTTGGTCCTCTACTGAGAGACTCTGCTTGAACTCGTCCTCGGAGAGCTGCATGATCCGCGCGGGAAGCTCGCTTCTGAGTAACTTAACCACACCATCAATGCCTGGCAGGTTCCAGGTTAACGTCTGTGAACCGCTTGGATGGGTAATCTCCACACGCAGCTCGATGGACTCCAGGCCCTGTGCCCGCTGAATATGGAACTCACCTCCCACGAACACCGGCACGACGCGCGCGGCTACATCTCCGCCCGCCCAATCCAATTCCCGGCGAATGGCCTGAAGCTCATCAAACTCCAGAACCGCCGTACCTGGATACAACGCCAGAGCACTCTCCACCACGTGCGCAAAACGTGTCCTCAGTGGATCGTACTCGTGCGAGATGTTGTCCGAGACGAACGGAGGCACTGCCACCACGCGCAGGAGGCCCGACGCATACTGGTTGATCACCCTGTCAACCATCCCGGCAACGTGTTGTGTGAAGACTTGCGGGTCGGCAATCGGGTGCTCGAGTGAATCGAGATGCAATCTGGCGCCGCATGTCGTCTCACTGATGACAATACGTAGAGATTCCCGCTGGTCGGCGTCTTCGCCAACAGTCTCGACCGCCAGCAGAATAAGGGCGTCGGCCTTGAGGAGGCGTCCAAGCTGCAACCGGACATTCGGGAACCCGGAGCCTGCCACCTGACTGAGGGCGAGTTCCCGCGTGGCCGCCTCAACCTCCGCCCGCTCCAGCAACTGCACCCCCGGTCGCTGACTCAGCTCGGTTGCCAGCACGTCCGCCAGGCCCGACTGTTCCACGTCGGTCGTTGCCACAATCGCCCAACGGCAAAGCGCCGATGGCGCAGAGACCTTCGCGGGCTCGGGGTTGGCCTGGACCGGGGAGGATTGGCGCGGGCTGGAATCGGCAGATGTCGGCCATTCCTTATGATACATCACATATGCCTGGAAATGCGGTTCGTTCCTGTTGCCCGAGGTCCAAGCCGTAAAACGAATGCAATCTGACACAGAGTGGCGACCTTCGTTTCGCCGGGCTTCGAGAACAAGCCGAACAGTGCCGCGGCCCACCCGTAACCAAGTTATCCGCGGGTGGCTGGAGTAGTTCAACCCTTCCATGGAGAGCATTTCGGCGGACACCATGAGGCACGAACCGAACTCGCCGCCGTACTGATAGTCCACGTCCACCGCGAAGTAGTCGGGTTCGTCGGCCACGACACGATAATCCAGAAACCTTGTCTGTGTCGGATCGAAGGCCGGAGCCACATCGGGGACGACCCCAGCCTCGCTGGGCTGCTCGTCAGGCCATGACCAATCCTTTTCATGAGGCAGTATATCCCAGTAGAGAATGGTGCCTCGGACGATTAGGAGAATACCTAACTCCGTAGTGCGGAGCAACTCGCCGCGATTTGCGCAGGACACTACGATACGGGCGGTTCCGTGCCCAGGCACGATTCCGGCTGGCTGGACTAAGTAGCTGTCCAGAATCTTGCCGTCCCGCATGGCAAAGGCGAATGCCCTGCCATCCACGCTTTGCGGATGGGAGTACTCGTAGTCCACATCAAGCACGATGGTATCCGGCAGTTCCGACACAACGCGTACACTGTTCATCCTCGCCCGAGCGACCTCTCTCGCCGGAGCGGAGGTCGAGGTGTGCTCCAGGCTCGTGAACGGCCGCGGAGGAGGCCATGTCACCGTGGGGGGCTGAGACCACACCTTGTGATGGGGGATAGTCTCTGTCCAGAACTCCCTACCGCCGCTCCCTGATACCACCAGCCGCAACTGGTTGGTCGTGATCGGCTTGCGTGCTCTCGAGGATGTGATGACCACCTGAGTCGTTCCCCGACCCACAGTGATCCTCCCGGACCGATGCCCGGCGCTGACCCTTCGGTCATCGTCGAAGGCGTACGCTCTCACGACGGCGGTTTTCCCATGTTCCCCGGAGTACTCGTAATCCAAGTCCAGCACCAGTTTATCGGGGCTCTCGGAAACGACGCGATAGCCGAGAAAAAGGTTCTCCGTGATACTGTCCGACGCAGGCGCCGAGGCGCTCGCGGCGCTTGCCTCGATGGGTTGCACAGAACACACTGCCAAAAGGGAAACCAGCAAGGCAATCACAGTGATGAACCTCCGGTAATCGCAAGCACCACAACTGGCCGCCAGGGCGTCCCGCTTCTCTTGACTGCTGCCCCGGCATCCCTGACACCCACACGCACGTCCAAACCTCCGGCTCGATGGCCGCCCGCCCGATATGGTCGTCTTGATGCGCCCTGTTTCCTCCGGCGGATTGGCCGGTCAGGTTCATCAGCATCCTGTTGCTCTCGGCCGTCGCGTATACAATGGGGCCTCAACCGGAGCATCTTCCCAGCTATCCGTAGCCGCAGAGCACTCCACCGCTGACCTTGATCGCCATGCAGATCGGCGCTGCACATCCTCCCACAGCACTTGGTCAACCACAAACCGAACCGGGATCGGGAAGCACCCGACAACTCGCCACAGACCAGCGCATTTACCATCAAGATGCGCAACCGTCCACGCTTTTTGGGTCGAATTCTGTGCTCCCCCGTACGAGAAGTAGATTGTCTTTCCCATACTTCTTCAAGATGTGTCGCCGGGCGGGCCTGGTGCCACGGTCCGGCACGGCTACGTGCCAGCAAGGCTGGTCGCAGCTACGACGCCATCCGGCTGCAGCGTAATACGGGGCCTTGACCTGGTCTGAATTGCGCAACGCCTGCCGTGGTCTCCGCTTGAAGTTGGCCATTTCTTGGTGTCGTTCACGGCTGGTAAGCGCGGTGTCACCCAAGGGCAGACGGCCACGACTGCCACCGCTCGTTTCTCTCGCAGAAGACCGGCCTCTCTTGAGCGACGCAACCGCCTGCAGTGCATGCAGAGTATCCGGATCAACCAACTCGTTCTCGACCGCCCACTTGAACATGCGACGAATCCGGTTGACCCGAGCATTGACAACCCCGTGGCTGAGACCGTCATCGATCATCTTCTGACGAACTGCCTTGAGACTGCGCGCTTCGAATTCGTTCGCTGGAGCCGAACCATAGAGACCCTTCAACGGACGGTAGGCGTCCCGAATATTCTGCTGCTCTCCGGTGGGGCAGCCGTTCTTGACATAGTAGCCCTTCACGAACGACCAGTAGGCCACGAACAGGCCATCGACAGTCAGAGCATGCGACCCCGTTTTTGAGCCCGCATGGCTCACCTGCCCATGGTTGGCCAGCCACTCGGTCACGATCCGCTGGTAGGCCTCGAGGCTTTCCGGCGTGCCATATTTGCCGAGGTAGAAGTCGCGGCCGCTGATGCGGACGAGGCCGAGCCCTCTCGGTTTGTAGAGACGGTACTTGGGGACTTTGGACAGAGTCTTGTCGGGCATGACTGCTCCTCCAACCCGAAGGGGGTACCGGTACCCCCGTTGTTGGGTTTGTGAGCAGCACTGCCCGACGCAGGCAGGTACGCTAAGTTGCGTTCTGACAAGCCATTATATCACAGCGGGCGATCGGATTCGAACCGACGACGTCCAGCTTGGGAATCGGCCGGGGGCGGTTCCTAAAGATTGTGATAGACAACACTTAGAGGTGGGGGCGGGAGCGGTCTGCCCTCCAGTATGCCTCGGTAATCCGGAACAGGCGCGGGAGCTTCGCGAAGTGGCTGCCTCCTGGGTGGCACTGCCGGCCCATGTGCGGCAGTCGATCCTGGTGGCGATCCGCCTGGCGACAGGGCAGGAGGTCAAGGCAGGCAAGTAAGGTGTGCGCAGAGTGACATAGCAAGACAGGGTACGCCCGCAGTCAGTTAGGCCCCGCGTCGGGGCGTCAGCCAGCCATGGGCGCTTGATCGTGCGGACGCACGAGAGAGCAGCAGCGCCATGGCGGCGACGTCGGCTGGAACGGGTTTGTTGGGAGGGGCGGCTGTGGCAACGCCGCGGCCGGCGGCCGGGGCCCCCGCCCTGCGGGCGCGGGGTAGGCCGCCGGTCCGCGACGTTTCACTTGAACTATATCGCAATAGTGTAACAGCGGGCGATGAGACGCTGCGGCTCTTCGAGCTGAGCAAGTGCCGGTGCAACTGCTGGTTCTGCCCGGATTGCTGCAAGTCCAAAGGGTACAACCTACGGGCGGAGTTGGTGCCGATCCTGGAAACGTTCGCGGGTCTGCTGCTGCTCACCTTCACGGTCGATCCGGAGCTCTTCCCGTCGCCTCAGGCGGCCTTCGAGTACTTGATGGACAACCGCTGCCTGTCCCGCACCATGCAGGATCTCCGGCGGGCCTCGGTCCTCAATAGCAATCGCTATTTCTACGTCGTCGAGTGGCAGGAACGGACCGAGCAGGTCCATTTCCATGTCCTGGTCGATGCGACCTTCGTCGCGCACGACCTGTTGACCCGGTGCTGGGGCAAGAACCGACCGCCAGGCCTCGGCCCGCCTCGGGACGGCCGGCCCGCGATCGGCTTTGCCTGGATCTCGAAACCGAGTTTCGAGGGCGGCCCCCTGCACGCGGCCCGGTATGTGACCAAGTACCTGACCAAGGTTCCGCAGAAGGGCTTCCCCGGTTGGGTGCTCGCCATGGGCGTCCAGCGCCGCGTCCGGCGGTACGGCACCAGCCGGGGTTTCTGGGACCGTGTATCCCTGCCCTCCGAGCCATCCGGCCGGAAACGCCAACGGCGCGAGTTATCGTATGCCGAGCGGCTGAGCGAGTGCGGAACGACGCTGAACGTCTGCGAAGTCTGCGAGGACATCGACCGCTACACGGGCGAAGTGACCATCGGCCGAGAGTGGCTGGGCCGTCTGGCCGTCGGCTGCGAAGTCCTCGATCGATTCGAGGATCTCGGCGACCCCCGGCGACGCCGGCGATTCCTCGTGGGTTATCTCGTCTGCGACGTTCTGGAGCAGGTCAGCGAGCGGGCAGGGTTCGCTGTCCGCTGGGTGGGCAGCGTTTGGAAGCCGGAAGCGGCGGCATGGTCGACGAAGCCCTGACGCTATGACACCTCACCCAGTGCTGGGGGCAGCTACCTCTTCGACTCCTCCATCAAGACACTCTCCGGTCTTCGCTCCGGACGCGGGCCAACCGGATTCGCCGGCCGGATTTGTGGCACCTTCTCTGCGGGCGCGATGTCGTCTGGATTGCCAGCTATCGCCGGTATTGCTTCCTGGCGACCCGGCCCGCAGACGCCGGCACTCTGGCTGCTCCGCGCCCGCGCTTGGCGGGCTGGTGTCGGGCCTGGGCTTCCTGAATCCGCTCCAGCAGAACCGAGGCGGGCTCATACTCGCGGCCCTCGGCGCGAGCGAGTTCGGCCTCGGTGGGAACCAGTTCGCCGCGGAAGGCGCGGGCGAGGATGGCTTGCGGCAGCCGCTCGGCCCTGACCGTCGCCGCGCGGACATGGGCTTCGATACTGTCAGCAAGAGCGAAGAGGGTAGTGACGCGCCTCGCAATCTCTTTTTGCTCTTCAATTGGTGGCACGAGAAGTAGAAACTCTACCTGTTTTGTTACACTCACTTGATTTCGCGTAGTCTGCTCCATGACACTTCGCAACTGCCGCTGCCACAGCTGCGCCTGCATGGCAAAGCATAGGAACTCCGGCAGCAACACCTGAGGGCGTGTGCGATAGTACGTGACCGATGTCCCCAGGATTACGTCTCCTTGATACTCCGGAAGAATCGCAACCCGGCCGACTGTTGCATTGTGGGTTAGCAGGACGTCTCGGGGTTTGGCGAATCCAATCCTCAGGGACTTGGCTTTGTCGGTCTTCAGGAGGGGCGTCTCGTCGAGTAGCACTCGATTGTCGAAAACCTGCGCCGCCGTAAGGAACTTCACCCCCGTGTCGCCAAAATCCGACGCCCGTGGGTACAGGGAACCGTGATTCCCATCCTGAAAATCCAGAATTGCGCCTGCCTCAACAAGCTGTCGTACAGTACGGAGCACCCAATTGGGTGGCGTTTCGAACTCTTCGGGTTCTGGCAATCCACTGGAACCACGTCGAACAAGATGCTTGATCGCTTTGGGGTCTACATCTCGGCCTGATCGTTTCAGCGCTAGCTCAACCGGTTCACAGTCGCTCGAATCTCGCCACTCGGCGGTGAGTTGGCCGGAGCAGGCGGCGGCGAGGACGGATTGGCGGAAGCGTTTGAGGATGGCGGGCACCTTGGCCAGCCGCGCCCCGGCCGCGTTCACCCGCTCCAAGAGCGCCTCCACCTTCGCCACAATCCGCTTCTGCTCGGGCAGAGGCGGAAGCGGCAGTTCGAAATCCTTCACATAATCGGCGGGTACGCGAAGTTGCCCCACGGCACCCGCCATGTGCGCCTGGGCGTCATCGCGGAATGACTGCTGGCGAATGTAGTGATAGAGGTAATCTGCCATGAGGGCGCCGTCTGGGCGGAAGACATGAAACTCGGTGGTGCCAAATCCCAGTTTGTTCGTGAGTCCGCGTGCGACCGCCGCCTTGCCGTTCTCCATGCATGGCGTAATCTTGGCAAAAAGCACATCGCCTTCGGCAAAGGGTGTGTAGCTCTTGGGCCGGATCTCCCCGAAGGGTCGATCCTCCGGTGCGGTGATGGCCCCCAAGTTCTCATCAACCGCTGCCATCGGTACGAACGTCACAGGCGCATCGGCGGGCAAGGCATCAGCAACAGGCTTGCGCGGGTTTATCTCGCAAACGTCCTGCGCATGGACGAGCGCCCACCCCTCGGGCAGTTCGGTTTCGGCCGGCGTCGTCGGCGCCTGGGTGGGCCTGGTCTTGCTCATGCCGTGCCCTCGCCAGGTGATGTGGAAACGGGAGGCGTCGCCAGGGCGCTCATGATCGGCTTGGCCAGCCAGAACCGACCCCACTCGCGGCCGGTGACCTCCTTGAGGATGCCGATGCGTTCGAGTTCCCCGATGGTCTTGCTGGCGGTGGGGGCGGTGACACCCAGGCGTGTGGCGGCGCGGGCGACGGTGGTGTAGGGGTTGATGAACAGTTCATCGACCAGCGTGAGGGCGCGGTGCTGCTTGTCGAGTCGGCGGCGGAAGCCGTCGCGCAGGTTGAGGATGGCCTGGCTCTGGTCGATCGCGCTGCGGGCGGTGTCACGCACGGCGACGAGGAAATAGCGAATCCAGGCGGGCCAGTCGCCATGGGTGCGGATGCGTTGAAGCAAGGCGTAGTAATCGGCGCGGTGCTGCTCGATGTGGCTGGACAAGTACAGCAGCGGCTTGCTCAGCCGGCCACGCTCGATGAGGAACAGGGTGATGAGCAGCCGGCCGATGCGGCCGTTGCCGTCCAGGAAGGGGTGGATGGCCTCGAAGTGCTCGTGGATCAGGGCGCACTGGATGAGTTCGGGCATGGTGTCGCGCTGGTGGAGGAAGCGTTCCCAGAGCGTGAGGCATTCCTTCATCTCATGCTCGGGCGGCGGGACGTAGGTGGCGTCGGCCAGCGTACAGCCGGGTGGGCCGATCCAGTTCTGGCTGCGGCGGAACTCGCCGGGCGTCTTGTCATGCCCGCGCACGCCCGCCATCAGCACCGCGTGGATGTCCCGCAACAGGCGGCAGGACAGGGGGAGCTTCTCCAGGTCGCGGATCCCGCGGTTCAAGGCGGCGACGTAGTTGCGGACTTCGAGCACGTCGGAGCCGGGGGGCGTCCACTTGGGCTCGATCTCGTCAAGGAGCAGGTCGGAAAGGTCGGCCTGCGTGCCCTCGATGCGGCTTGAGGCGACGGCCTCGCGCTTGACGTAAGGGGCGATCAGCAAGTCCGGGTTCGGCAGGTAGCGGCCAAGGCCCGAGAGCTCGCTGAGGGCGGCATCCGCCTGGGAGAGCAGGAGTGTGGTCGGGGCGTCGTACTGGATCGGGGGCGGCAGCGGAGCCGGCACGAAAGCCCAGTAACCGGTCTCCGCCTTGACCGCACGACCGGCCGCCGGGCATGTAAAGTCCTGTGGGTCCATGTGTTACCTCGGTCATGCGGCTTTTTCAAAGGGTGCACGGCTTTGCAAAAAACTGCCAAGAGTTTACAAAGCTGCCCGGGCAAGTAAAGCGCCTTTCAAAGCCGCTCCGCCGGGGCACCTGGGGCTCGACCGCAGAGGCTGGGTGGCTCACTTCCTGCCGCCTTTGCCGTTCCCGTTTCCATTCTCCAGGGCGACGAGGACGGCACCGAGGTCCTCGACGGCGGCGCGGAGTTCGACGATGGCGTCGGTGGCCAATTCTTCGGGTTCGGGCAGTTCGTCGCTGTTCTCAAGGTCCTCATCCTTGAGCCACTTGAAGCCGTCGAGCTTGAAGTTGCGCTGGCGAACCTCGGCGATGGTGAACTTACGCCAACGGTCGCCGCCCAGCCAGCCCTTACCGGCGGGCGAATCGCCTTCCTTACGTTTGGCCCGGCCGTTGGGATCGGAGCCAAAGCACTTCTCGAATTCGGCGAAGTGCTCGGACGTAAGCGGCCGGTCCTTCTTGGTGATGCCGGGGACATTGGTGCGGGCGTCGTAAATCCAGGTGGTTTCGGTCGCTGGACCTTTGGTGAAGAAGACGACGTTGGCCTTGACGCCCTGGCTGTAGGGGGTGAACGTGCCGCGGGGCAGGCGCAGGACGGTGTGCAGGTCACAATCCTCGGTGACGATCTTCATGACCTCGCCGGCCTTGTCGGCGAAAAGGCAATTGTCGGGCAGCACCACGGCCGCCCGGCCGCCGGGCTTCAGGATGCTGTGCACATGCTGCAGGAAGTTGAGCTGCTTGTTGCTGGTCTCGATGGTGAAATCGTCACGGGTCGGGGCCTGGCCGGCGCCCTTGGTGCCGAACGGGGGATTGGTGAGCACCACATCATGTTTCTGCCCGGTGGGCGGATCATAGATGGTGTCGCCGAGCGTGATCTGCGGCTCGATGCCGTGCAGATACAGATTCATCAGGGCGAGCCGTCGCGGCGTCGAGCCGATGTCCTGGCCGAAGTAGGTCGAAACCGTGAGCCGCCTGGCGACGGTGCGCTCAATCGCGCCGCCGCCGGTCTGGTCCATGAGCCACTCGTAGGCACAGACGAGGAAACCGCCTGTGCCGCACGCGGGGTCACAGATCGTGAAATCGCGAGCCGTCCGGGGATCCGGCTGCATACAACGGACGATGGCTTGGATGAGCACGCGAGGGGTGAATAGCTGCCCCGCGCCTTTCTTGCCCTCGCTGGCCGCCTTTTCGAGCAGGCCCTCGTAGGCTTCCGCCTTCACGTCGACGTTGAGGCTGGTCCACTCGATTTCGTCAATCAGGTTGATGAGCCGCTTGAGGCTGGTCGGCTTGGTGAAGCGAGACTGCGCTTCGGCGAAGATGTCGCCCAGAATTGTCTTCTGCCTTCCGAGCTTGCGTAGGATGTCAACGTAGCGGTCGAGCACTTCCGTGCCGGACTCGTCGCGAAGCGCGGGCCAATCACAGCCGGCCGGAAGCTCAATCTTCTTCCGCTCGTCGGCCATCTTCAGAAACAGCAGGTAAGTGAGCTGTTCGACGTAATCGGTATAGCCCACGCCGTCATGACGGAGCGTGTGGCAGTAACCCCAGAGTTTCTGGACGATGTCGGTCACAGGGTTCAGCCTTCCAATATCGCGTGTTCCCAAAGCTCAAGTTCTGCATCAAACCAGTCCGTCCAATCGTCGCCGTAAGGGCGCCTTCGCTTCTCCCACTTCTCGTATGCCCGCAACCTAATAGCATGATCGTCAGGTATCTGATCTTCTTCCTCAATCTGCTTTCGAAGCCACTCTTCCATTTCTGCATCATTGGGCGACCAGCCAAGATATTCGGGAGGACGCTTATTCAAGAGCGGAGGAATTCCATAGATCTTGTTAAATGCCCCCAGCAGGTTTCCTTCTTCTGAAAAGGTGGCTATCGCGGACTGAATAAGTCGATCCTCGTCCGAATTCGGCTGCTTCTCCCCCAATCCCTTCGGCAGTGTCCCGCTGTCAGGCCATAGAGCATGTAGCTGCTGTTGCCAGCTCGCTCCGGGCTTGAGGCCCAACTTAAGCTTCTCCCTGAACTCGACCCAGTTCATCGAAGCCAGTGGTTTGTACCGGCACCGTACCTCTCCGGGGCAGAAGCGCTCCTTGGCTTCGAGGTGGTTCTGGTTGTAGGTTTTCCGCGAGCCATGGCGCGGCACAGACGTACCTGAACACCAGCTTTGGACCAAGAGCCAGTACCGTTCCTGCAAACAGATTGCCTTGCCGATATAAACGACACCTTGGTAATGCGGCTCCTTCCTAAGTAAATGGCAGTTCGAAGTGGTCGGAGAGTACAGCTTGGCCTGCTGTTCGTTTCTAAACACTGCAAGTTGATATACGCCGGGTGACGGCAAAATGTCTTCCTGCTTCCAATCGTTCGGCGATTTCCAATCGCTCCAATTGCCAACTGCCTTGCCCACAGGTTTGATTTTCATGCCGCCACCACCTCGTTGATTCTATGGAGCAGACCGTCCAGCCGGCCGCCGAAGACACGGTCAGCGACGTTCCAGCCGCCCTCCCGGGCGAAGATGGGCACGTCGTCGAAGTCTTCCCGGTCAATGGACAGATTCTCGATCATATGGGCTCGTATCCGTGTGAGCCATCGCCGCTGGTCGTCGGTGAACTGCTTCAGCCAGGTGTCTCCGACCGCCGGCTGCGGGGCGAGCTTGCGGAGGGCACGGTCGACCCGCTCGGCCGCCGTGAGCAGCGGCTCCTCTTCGCGAGCGGCGTGCTTGACCATCGAGATCACCTCGACCAGCGCCTTATGGTAATGCAGGGCATGGGCTCGCTGGAGCGCCTCGACGGTGAAATGCTCCCGTGACGCGGCCAGTTTTTGCCGTAGCTCGTCAATGGCCGCCGTGCCCCAGTCCTGCGGACGGTTGAGCAGAATCTCGATGGCCGAGATCTGCGCGGGGTTTTCGCGCACGAATACGGCAAATGCGGCCAAATAGTCTGCCGGCTTGTGCTCCTTGCCGGTACCGTCGCGGATGAGCCATTCGGATGAGACTTCGTCAGCCGCCTCATAGGCGATGAGGAAACGGCGTTCGGGACGGGGATAATTGACCAGCAGATCCTGGAAGGCCGGGTCGCGCAGGAGCTTCATCGTTTCCGAAAAGTTGGTGGCCAGTGCCCGGAACAGGCCGGCGCCGAACTTGCCCAGATCGCCGTCGGGGATGTAGGCGGCGAAAAGCTGGCGAGCGTCCCCCGACATCTCCTTGTTGATGCGGTGCAGGCGTTTGACCAGGCAACGGGTCGAGTAGTCGCGATCTCGGTTCTGCCAGATGTCTTCGATGAGCTCGGCGATGGTCTTGGCTGTTCGTTGCGGTGGGTCTATGTCAAAGGCCGACGCGCTGCGGAAGTACTCCAGCAGGGTGCCATCGAAGCAGTCAAAGACGACGAAGTGCGACTTATCCGGGTACTTCTCTCCCCTTCGCGTGCCGCGGCCGAGCATCTGCTCGAAAAGGATGCGGCTCTTGACCGGGCGCAGGAATACGATGAACTCAAGATCGGGGATGTCCACCCCCGTGGTCAGCATGTCCACCGATACCACGATGCCGGGGTTGGGGCGATTGCGGAACTCGCGGATGCGTTGCAGCGGCCGGTCCACGGTGGGGCTGCCGGTGATCTTCTGCACGAAAGAGTCGCCGCGGCCGAAGACTTCGCGGCAGGCGGCCACGAGCTGGTCGGCATGTGACACATGCGGCAGGTCATTGGTGGCGAAGATCAATGTCTTGGGAAAGCGGCCGTGTTGCTGCTCGTGTTCGAGGGCATAGCGTTTGATCTCCTCAAGAATCTTGCGATTTGAATCGGGTACGGTGATGTCCCGCTCGATCTGCGTGGCATCAAACTGCCGCTCGTCTTCGAGAATGTCAAGCTGCTCCGTCCCCTTCGTTGGGTCGATGAGCCCAACGTGCTCGCCCTCCTTGAGAAAGACGCCGTCGATGCGGACGCCGGACTTGATGCGTACCGCGTCGTAATCGACGAGATAGCCCTCCCGGACTGCGCGGTCGTACTCATATCGGTAAACGACGTTCTTGAAGTACGCCGTGGTGTGGGCCGCGGGTGTGGCCGTCAAGCCGATATTGATCGCATCGAAGTGCTCCAGGGTATTTCGCCAGACGGAAAGCTCTGCTGCGGTGTACCCACGGTGACATTCGTCCGCAATCACCGTGTCGAATGCGTGAATCGGAATGTCGAGTCGCTCTTCCGCATCATCATCAAACGGCTCGTCGCCGGCGTGGATCGCGGCATCCCGGCCGAAGAGGTTCATGGCCATCCGCTGGATGGTGCACACGTAAACAAATGCGTGCTTGGGCTGAGGATCGAGCAGATACTCACAGGGCAGAACGCTGGGGTCGAACGGCTCGTCTTCGCCCCAGTCTTCGCGACGGAAGCGCTGACTATAGACCTCATAGATGCTGGGGAATCTCAGCCCCGGTTCCGGCTCAAAGGCGGCGAAGGCCCGCACAGCCTGAGCGGCCAACGCACGACGATCCACCAGGAAGAGCACGCGCCGGGCAACGTCGGCCTTCATGAGCCGGTACGTCTGATTCACCATCACGAACGTCTTGCCGGTGCCGGTGGCCATTGCGACCAGCATGCGGCGCTTGCGCGTACGGATGGCGGCTTCGATCGCGGTGTTTGCTTCTCGCTGGTATGGACGAAGACGTGGGTGGTCATTGGGCGTGTCCGCGAGCTGTCCGCAGGCCACGTCAAGCTGTCGAGAAAGGGCATCCCGGAGGGCGTTCGGTGTCGGGAAGTCAGATACTTGGCGCGAGGCGTTCAAGGGGCTCCGCACGTCATGGAACCAGATGACCTCGCCGTTGGTCGACCAAAGAAAGGGGGCCTTGAGGCCGTCGAAATTGAATGGCGTGCCGGCCAGCCCACGAGCGTATCGCTCGGCTTGGGTGAGAACGTTTTGCGGTCCCAGGGAGACCTTCTTGGCCTCGACAACGCCCAGTAATTGCCCATCGACGATGAAGACATAATCAGCGGGACCACTCGCGGTTTCGTACTCAGTGACAGCGTGCTTGGTAAGATTGCCGATCTGAAGGCCCGGCTGATATGGCAAAATGGTCCAACCCCGCGCCCGAAGGCGTGTGTCGATGCGAGTTCGGCGAGTTTGTTGTTCCGACTCGGACACGAGGGTACTCCAGATGCGCCAGCGGGACACCTTGACCTACTCGGTGGGCTGGGGCCGGCCCGAGTAGCCCGATTCTACAGGCGGGGAGCGGGGTGCACCAACAGGTTGAGGCTGCAACCGCCCTGCGGCGGGCCTACGGGGCGGGGCGGGGCTTATTTTGTTTGTTTCGCCTATTGCGTTTATTGCGATAAGGTGATGTACTTGGGTCAGGAGGATGTGCTCATGACCACGCCCCTTGAACCGGTAGCCCCGACGGAAGCCGAAGCGACGCTGGCCCGCGAGTCGAGCCGGATCCTGGCGACGCTGCTGGCTGGAAAGCGTGAAGTGCGGGTACGGCTGCAGCCCGTGGGGCGACGAAAGGAGGAGCTGGTAGTCCTGCCGGCCGCGGCGATGCGGCTGCTGGTCGATATGCTGACCCAGATGGCCCAGGGCCACGCCGTGACCGTGATGCCGGTTCACGCGGAGCTGACCACGCAGCAGGCGGCCGACCTGCTGAACGTCTCCCGGCCATTCCTGGTCAAGATGCTGGAAGAGGGCCAGCTCCCCTGCCGCAAGGTGGGCACCCATCGGCGTGTCCTGCTCAGCGATGTGCTGGCCTTCAAGCGACGAAGCGACGCAGAGCGGAGCGAGGTGTTGCAGCGATTGACGCAAGAGGGCGAAGCCCTGAACATGGGCTACTGATGCTGGTAAACTCTACGGTCCTGAACGTCAATCGCTGACGGAGACGGTGGCGACCTTGCGGAACTTCGCCGACCCGATCTGAGCATCACGCATCTGCACCGCCTGCCACATCGGGAACGCTTGTCTGGGGATGAGGTCGTGTGTACATGAGGCGTGGAGGAACAGGTTGAACCCCGGGGCGAACGGCTTGGCGGGGGCGTGCCGTGTGGTGCTGTCGTGAGGCAGGGCTGGGGACAGTAGCCTATGCAGACCGCCGGCCGGAGCCGGCGGCCTTGCCGCTCACTCGACCGGAGCCTCGGCGATGGCGGCGATGATCGCGGTGGCGGTCTTCTGGATGCGGTCGAGAGAGGCGGCCAGCGTGTCTTCGTCGCCGTTGTAGAGCTGGATGTAGTCGGCGGCGGCACCGTTGGACGCCAAACCGATCGCCTCGCAAACGACGAACGCGACGGCTTCGGCTTCGGTCTCGCGGACGGTCTTGCTGGGGCGGGGACCGTTGTCGGCGTGATGGAGCATCTCGTGGGCGGCCTCGTGGGCGAGAACCGAGAACTCCTTGGCCGGGGTAAGACCGGTGTGGAGAATGATCCGTCCGCCGGCAGAGGCTCCGTCGGCACCGTCCAAGTCGTCCGCGTACTCCAGCGAGATGCCCTGCTGAGCGATGAAGGCCTTGAGGCGGTCGGTATGGCCGTTGGGGTTGCCGGAGACCGTGGCGAATTCGGGGAGCTGCTGGCCATCGGTCTGGCTCACATCGAAAACGTAGACCGCCTTGAACCGCAGAAGTGTGCGCGGCTCCTGAGAAGCGGTATCCGCGGGCTGGTCCTCTTTCGGCCGGATGACGATAGGGGCAAAGATGAGGATGCCCTTCTCGCCGGCCTTGACCCAGCGGCCGAGCTTCTTCCAGGTCTGGAAGCCGGCGACGCGGGTGGCATCGGGCTTCTGGGAGGCAATGAGCATGATGTTGCCGAAGCTGTAACGGTGGAAGCGGGCCATGGTGGTCAGGTACGCGGTGAGTGTCTCGCTTCGTCCCTGCTCGAGGGCGGTGGCGAGGTTGGCCAGTGATTCGTCGGCGAGTTTCTTGGCTTGTTCTGCTTTCATGGTTTTGTCCTCCAGGTAAAAGGGGTTTTTCCGTTCGCTCGCAAGAGATTGGCGAACGAAAGGCCCCTGCCGGAGGACATGGGCGCAGCGGACGTCGCGAACAGGTCGAGGAGTAAGCAGCGGGCGTGACAGGCCCCGCCCTAAGGCGGGCTCTGCTTGGCCTGGCCACGGCCGATGCTGACGAGACCGGCAGTGAGCCGCGGGCCGCGAAGCTTGGCGAAGAAAGCAGAACAGACCAGCAACGAGCTGATGGGGCTGGCGAACCGCGGCGACCGTCCCGTGCAGGGCGAACGCCCGAAGTCGTCAGCGTGTCCCGCCACCATTCATCGCGTCCCGGCTAAGCGAGCAGAGCCTCCTGGACACGCTCCACCCGACTGTGGACGCTCCCTGCCAGGAAGGAATGGGACCGCCGCCCGGCAGGGCTCATGCGGTCATATCATGCTGTGAAGACGATAGTTATGTCCGATCTGGGCCTGGGCGGAAGGTGGTCCTCCGGGGCTGGAGAAGCGGGCTGGTGGGAGGCTTGATTCAAGTTGGAGGTCGAGGCAAAATTCTTCAGGAAATGTCCAGCATAACCTTGACGGAACATGAAGGTCTGCTACAATGCCGGCATGGTGAGTGATGACTTCAAGTTCGTGCGGTTGCCGGCGGTGTGGGCGAAGTCGGAACTTGTCACGCAATTGCACGAAGGGACGCGGTGGTATGTGCGGCGCGGCTCAGTCATTGAGTTCAGAAGCTGGGTACGTGAACTGCGGGACTTCTACAAAGGCAATCTGATCCCGTTCTCGTGGGTGCCGGAGTATGTGGGCGTGTCACGGTCGGCAGTCCACCAGCGGGCGCGGGCGGGTGGTCTTACCGTGTTTACCTTCATCGTGACGCAGCAGAGCCAGACCTTCCTGGGGGGGACACGGGAGCGAGACACACGGCGTCGGTACGATTATGCAACGCTAAGCGAATGTGAAGCGTGGAGCTGGGCGGTTCGGGAGTGGGCCGATGAACAGGAAGAGAAACGTAGGGGAGATACCGAAGCGTGACCTTGGAAGTGAAGACCTTTGAATGGGAAGGCCAGTGGTATGTGGTCCTGGTCCGGGGATGCCGGACGCAGTTCTACCAGATCAAGGCGAGCGCGAAGAAGTTCAGCGCTCAGATGGAGAAGGTCTGTGAGTCGGCGGTGCCTGCGGCGTTGCGCCGATCATTGGGAATATAGGAACGGCGGTGGACCCGCAGCCAGCTAAGCCCCGCGGCGGGGCGTCAGCCAGCCATGGGTGCTGAAGAGAGCCAAGCAATGGAAAGGAACGAAGGCATGGCTGGGAATGAGCAGAAAGAATCGGGGCTGGCCGTCAGCCAGAGACTGTGGACGGCTGAACACGTGGCGGAGTTCCTGCAGGTGTCAGCCCGGAAGGTATGGCGGATGAAGTCCGCAGGGCAGATGCCGGATGCGGTAGTCATCGGCGGTCGGACGACGCGGTGGGATCCGGACGCAATCATGGGATGGGTGCGGCAGGGATGCCCGGACGTGTCCAGCTTCAAACGGGGGGCGTGAAATGGCGAGCGCAAGGAAGAAGACCTGGACGAAGACGCTGCCGACAGGAAAGAAAGTCCGCTATCGTAGCACGAAGTATTACGCGTTCTATCGGGACGGCGCGGGGGGCCAAGGGCGGAAGGCGGGCTACACGGACAAGAAGGCCACGTTAGAACTGGCGCGGCGTCTTGAGGTAGAGGCGGCCCGGAAAGCCGAAGGGCTGATCGATGTCTCGCGGGAGCATCGCAAGAAGCCGATCGGGGAGCACATCGAGCAGTACAGGCTTTCGCTACAGGGCCGAGTCAGCGCCAAGCACTTGGCCGAGACGATGCGGCGGCTTGGGGGCATCATCGATGGGTGCGGCTTCAGAACGCTTCAGGAAGTGAATACAGACGGAGTGAGCGGCTACCTGCACCGCCTGCGGGTGGACGGCTGTGGGCCTCGCACCTGCAACACCTACCGAGCGAGCCTCCAAGCTTTCATGCGCTGGTGTGTGGAGACGCGACGGATTGAACGCAACCCGGTGGGATGCGTTAAACCCCAGCAGGAAGCGGACGATATCCGGCGCGAGCGGGGAACCTTCACCCCTGACCAGGTCGTGGCGCTGATAAATGCCAGCAAGAGACGGCCTCTCGAAGAAGCAATGACAATCAGAAGGGGGAAGAGAAAGGGGCAGCAGTGTGCAAAGCTGAGCGAACCGGAACGTGAGCGCTTGGAGCGGTTGGGCCTGGAGCGAGCGTTGATCTACAAGACGCTCGCATTGACCGGGCTGCGCCGTGGGGAGCTTTCGCGGCTGCGCTGGGGAGACCTGGTGTTCTTCTCCAACAAGCAGGCGATGGCTACGGTGAGACGTGAGTCGGCCAAGGCGCGGAAGGCTCAGCAGGTGACTCTGCGGGCCGACCTGGCGGAGGATCTGCGGGAATGGCGGACGCTGAACGGGGAGCCGGGGAATGCGCAGCGGGTTTTCCGGGTGCCGGGTGAGTTAGTCAAGATCCTGAAGCGTGACCTCAAGGCGGCGGGGATTCCATACAAGGATGAGCTGGGCCGCTTCCGCGATGTCCACTCTCTGCGGCATACCTTCGGTACGTGGCTGGGCGAGACGGATGTCCCCGCACGGGTGGCCCAGGAAGCCATGCGGCACGGTTCGATCGAGTTGACGGCCAATCGGTACATGCACCCCTCGCAAGGGCTGACCCGCAAGGCGGTGGAATCGCTGCCGATGCTGCCCTCGCCGCATACTGGCGGGCATGCCCTCCAGTATGCCCCCGAGCATGCCCCGCAGTATGCCGGTACGGGGTCCGGCGGGTGTCAGTCCGTGTCAGCGGACTGCACGGAACCGGCCGAGGATGCCCCTGTTAACTCATTGCAGAATAAGGATTTCGGTCGCGAGAAGGCAGCGTATGTCGCTGCGTGTCAGAAAGCGGGCGATGGGATTCGAACCCACGACGTCCAGCTTGGGAAACGCCCCGGGACGGCTTTCCGACTGGCTGCAAAGCTAATGTTATCAGCAGTTTAGCAGGATTCCTCGTTTTTGCAAGGCTTCGCATTGTGGTACATAAATAAACGACTTACGACAGTATTCAGGCCCCAATGTGGTAATTACCACGTTGGCTGTGAGCCTCGAAAAGGCGGCCGGGCTGCAGCCCCTGTTCCTACCGGCCTGGCTTCCCCTGCTACGGCTTGAAGTCAGCATCCTGTAACCATTGGTCGCGACCATGTGCAGAAGTGTCGGCACATACCGCTACCCGACAACATGTTTACACGGGCCGGCCTCACCGGGCGCAAGAAAACCCGTGACTAAGGTCGCCGGCTGTGCTATGGTCGGCCTGTAGAACACCGTTCTACTGCCGTCGGGCGCACAACCGCGTATCAAACGGCATCATCAATGCGAACTCCAATCGCTCGGTAAACCCGGCCTCACCAGCCGGGCTAAGAGGGCGGATTCATCACCCGTCATGTTGGAGGCACGTAGAGCCGGATGCATGGAGACGTGCTTGTCCGGTTCGAGGGAGGCTTCCGCAAGTAATGCCCGTCCTGGGTCAATCTGCGGTCTCTATCCCATTCATTCCACACAGGTTCACTTGGAGGTTGGGCGATCGGGACACGCCGGGTCACATATGGCCCGGCCGTGATGCTCGAACGGGTGAGTTGGAAGGTTCCGACGAATCCCACCAGGGGGTTCGGGCCTGGGCCATTGATTGGCTTGCAGGTCCGTTCAACCTCGGCCGCCGTGGGGAGCTTGTGTGCGGTGACGTACGCAACCGGGCGGATGATAACGTCCGGCGTTCGGCCGAAACAGCCGACGGTGAATAGCTCAACCATGAAAGGGGCGCAAGCCCTTGGCGGTAAACGCAGACGGAGACGGTGCCGAACCGCGCTAGAAAGACCTTCGCCGATGGGTAAGGGGGAGCTTCTAGGTTCTGCCCCCAGAAATCGCCGGCTTACGGCCTGGCGGAAACTATGCCATTGCGGGAGCGGTGGACATACGGCGATTGGTCAAGCGACGTGACCGGCTGCGTGGAGAGTATCACTAACCGAGGAAGGGCTGAGGTTGCCGGAGTGATGTCCGGTGCCTGCTGTATCAGGCAGGTGCTTGAAATACCTCAGTCTGGGAGAGTGCTGCAAGTAGGAGTCCGCCGACCGGCGGAGCGGAGTTCACGGCAAGGCAGTCGTGACCTGTTCGGGTGCTGACGGGTGGTGCCGGGCACAGACCGAGACGAAAGCAGCGACGTGCATGTCTTCGCATTGATGATGTGGTCGGCGGCGTGACTCACCAACATGGTGAGTCCGCCGGCCGATTCTCCGGAAGGAGCTGATGTGGCGGCCAGAGCGGATTGCTTCGGGAGAAGCGCTCCGCTCTGGCTGTGTTAATCGGACGGACGCTACGGGTGCACCGTGCGTCCGCTACCGCTATGAATTGGCGTGCTGCCATAAAGGAATCTAGCAGCACGCGCATACTCGGGTTCTTGTGATGGTTCTTCTCAAGGTTTTGGGTTTTGGCGATTCGACAATGCTGCAGAAAGGAGGTCCACAGCGCAT
This sequence comes from Phycisphaerae bacterium, assembly GCA_012729395.1. Taxonomy (GTDB): domain Bacteria; phylum Planctomycetota; class Phycisphaerae; order UBA1845; family PWPN01; genus JAAYDF01. The sequence continues at coordinate 53,950 of JAAYDF010000361.1, read as the reverse complement.
GTACTGTCCGCGTTTGTCCGGCAAGGGTCACGACGCAGCACGTGACTCTTGCGGATGGGTGAGTACCGTCGAGAGGAGGTTCTTGCAACGGTTTTGTGCGGCTTTCGAGAATTGTGCCCTGAACAATTCTCAACTTTTACACTTCAGGGGGACAACATGATCTACAGACACATCGCATCATCCGAGCGGGCATTCGTTCAGCAACTGGCCGTCGCCTACGTCAGCAACGGCTACTGGTACTATGTCACCGGCTGCATTCCCGAGCACAAGGACGTGCTGCAAATCGACGAGAAGCTGATGGGCAAGTACCACGTCGCCATCAGCAAGTGGGCACGCGCCCGCCGCAAGCAGCAGGGCCTGGCCAACGTCCAGTACCTGCGTCACCAGCGTTTCTTCATCATCATCGCCACCCGGGGCCTGCACCGGTTCTTCGACGAAGAGGGCCGGTGCGTCAAGGACATTCGCCGGGAGCCCGTACACTTCGCCGGGTACAGCATCAGCTACCGAAGGGGTGTCGACCGGAAATGGCACGCCTCGGTGCGCATCCATCCGGTCGAGTACAACCAGCTCAAGAACCACCTCGTGGACATGGCTACGTGTCGGTCCGTCCAGAGCATGTGCCGGGAGTTCGAGCGGATACCGTTCGAGCCCTACGCCCCGGTGCGTCGGCAACTGCTCAACATCCTGCGGGCGGTCAATCGGTCAAGGAAAAGAGCGGGTTACGAACCGGTGCCCGTCTCGGCGATGCGGCTCAGCCGTCGGGTGGTCAGGCCGTTCGAGCATTCGGCAGCTTCATGGTTGGCCGAACCGATGGAGCCCGCACGACACCTATGCAAGAGAGAACGCCGAAGCGAAGCGCGAGCACGATACGACACCGACTCGCTCCTCATTGTTCAATCTCAATAGCGACTTCATCTCCATCTGCAAGAGCGAATCTCTCTCGAAGCATGACATCTGAGGCGATTTCCACTATGGTTCTTGGATGGTGCCCCGTTCCAGCTTCGTTTGCATCGGTCCTGAGAATGAATGCTTCCTTGCTGTTTATCTTGCATGGGACAATACTTACGGACACCGTGCCGCCATATTCCCCAGCCTCCAGACGCATGAGCCTACCTTTCGGCACGACGTATTCTGTTTCAAGTTCAACGTTCAGTGTGCCAGGAACAAGGTGCATTCCAGTCTTCCGGGAATACGCATCCAGCAGACCGGGGACTTGCTCCATTCGCTTCGAGCAATCGCCCATACCACTCTTGACTCTTCCACACAAGGCGACCACGTTTGCTTTCAAATGAGTGATTCTCCTTCCCAATCCAGGTCAGTTCCAAACGCGTGTTGCTCTGGGCATCAGGATTCCTTCCCTTTCAGCAGGATCGCTCGGCCCTTGTCGGTCAGCCGGTACTTCTGCAGTCGGCTGCGGGGCTTGTCGGGAATGGTCATTTCGACAAGCCCGGCCTCCAATGTCGGCTCTAAGTACCGGTTTCTGAAATTGGCCTGTCCTTTTAATTCGAGCGCTTCCTGCGCCTCTGTTCGGGTCATGGGTCTCTCGGCAAGCACTTGCAGAAACCGAGCGACTTCACCCGTGACTTCACCTGCGACTTCACCCGTGACTTCACCCGCGACTTGTGGGGTGACTTCGGGGGCGGTCTTTGCGGCGGTCGCCGCCAGCGGCACCGTCACCATGAACATGTCGCCGTCCTCGAACACCGGCCGGCCGGCGCCGGGGGCGTAGTGCGGCAGGTACTGGTTCACGCGGCGGACGCCGGAGCCCAGTTCCTCGTACCGCCCGAGCTGGATCATGAACTTGCAGATCGTCGGATTCTTGGGGAACGGGGTGAAGTTGCCCGGCTCGATCCGGCCATGGTAGTGCGGCACGTTGGGGTTTTTGAACTCGACCCGATCCTGGTAAATCATCATCGTGGCCGGGGCGGCGCTGGTGTACTCGCGGTGGGCGATGATGTTGGCCACCAGCTCGCGGAAGATGATCGAGCGCAGGCTGATGCTCGTGGTGCCCTCCATGTAGAACGGGTCGTTGAGGTGCTTTTCCACGAAGCCCATCAGCAGGTCAAAGGCGTCGATCAGGTTTCCGCGGACGGTCAGCCGGTCGTCGTATCGCTCGGTGTCGCGGCGCCGGAGCAGGGCGTCGAACTTGTAGCCCGGCACCAGACTTTGAATGGTGGTGTCAAACCCGAACATCAGGGCGGCGGCCAGGGTGTAGCCGGGCTTGCCGGTCGAGTAGTCCTGGCGGATGAATCCCGAAACCCTGAGCAACTCCTCGGGCGACAGGTTGGCCCAGGGGTGCTGGGGCTGGCGGCCCAGCATGAGAAGCCGGGCCTTTTCAAACAAGGCCGGATCGAGATCGGCCATGCCCAGGTAGGGATAGACCCGCTGCTCGGTGTAGAAACTGAGCTTGCGATTCATCAGGCCCGCGAGCCGATTGACCCCTCGGATGCGGTAGTCGCCATCCTCGCTGCGCAGAAAAACGGCGCCACCCACCTCATGAACTTGCGAACTGGCCGGGACCAGAACCTTGATGACGGTCTTGTCCCCAACCCGTTCCTCGTGGGGAAACAACAGGTGCGGCGGATCGAGTTTCTGCGGGTTGTTGGACAGATTGGCGATGTCGGCCTTGATGCGCTCAACGGCGGCCGGGGCCACACCCGAAACCGTGCCGTCATCCTCTATGCCAAGCACGATCAGCCCGCCGTCGAGATTCAAGAAGGCGCAGACCGTCTCGAAGAAATTAGACGGCAAGCGGTCGGTGGCCCGCTTGAACTCAAGCGCCAGCCCTTCCTTACGGCCAAACGGGTATTTGCCCTTTGCCTTCATCGAACCATCCACCGGATAATGAACACCATATACGACTCCAGTATCGACCAGCTACGGGGGGTGAACCGGCTCAGACGTCCCATCTGCCCGCCGTTCCTGAAGAACACGTCTTCAGAAAACAGCCCGGACCTGGGGTCAAGAAAGTTATCCCACCGTCCTCGCTAAAGTGTCAGAAACGGTCCATACTTTTCCAAGCGCCGCCGACGGCGCGGCCAGTCCGGCATCACTGTCGTCAGCAGCCGATAAAACGCCTCATCATGGCGAGGGTGCCGCACATGGCACAACTCGTGCACGAGAACGTAGTCCACACAGTCAGTTGGTGCAATCACCAGGTAAGGGTTCAACAGGACGTGCCCCTTTCCCGTGCAGCTACCCCATCGTCGGGTCATACGCAGAAGCCGAATCGTGGGGGCCTCGATTCCGTGGGCATGCATTAAAGCCAAGCAGGGCTCCGCTCTTCGGGCAATCACCTCCTCTGCCCTGCTGCGGTACCATGCTTGGACAGCATCCCGAACCACCTCAAGGTCATCAGAAGGTCGAACGCAAACCTCCAAATAGCGTCCTTTCAAGTGAGCCTTACCCTGACCGTGCTTCCGGATGCGCAGAGTATACTGACGCCCCAGGTACCGAACGGTCTCACCATTCACGTACCGTCGTTCCGGCTCGCGCGGGCGAAACTGCTCGAAGTACACCTGCTGCCGAAGAATCCAGCGGCGACGACGCTTGACCACATCGTCAATCCAATCATCGGAGGCCTCCTTGGGCACACGGACTTCCACTTGTCCGCCTGGCCGGACAACCAAGCGGGCACGTGCGCGGTCGCCACGCACGACATGAAACTCGATACTCGCCTGTTCGAGCTTGACGACTCGCCTTTCGCCCGGGGCTTTCGGTTTCCGTGTACTCATGGGAGAACGGCCCTGGCACGCTCCATGCACAGGTCAATCAGCCGGTCGATCTGCTCGACGGACAGGCCGAGTTGGTGCTCCTCGTTCAGATCAAACAGGTAATCGTCAACGGCCTGGCGCATCTGCTTCTGCCGGTCGTCATTATCCTTCCAGCCGACAATTGCTCGGCTTTCGATAATCTCGTCGATTGCAGCCGCTGCTTCAGGGCCTTTGTCGCCGAGCGTCTCTTGCGTATTCCTGTAGATCACCGCTGCCAGCCGATTTGCACGAATCGCTTCCGGCACGTCATCAGACTTGGGACGCAGTACCTCTTCCTCAATCTTCTCCACCTGCACCAGCGCTTCCGCCGCGGCGAGCCAACCCGCTCGCATCCGCTCAATCACCTCTCGCAACATGTCGGAGAACCGGCGGTAGGATGCAGGGTCTTCACGCTTCACTCGGTCGTCGAGAACCCGCTCGACGTTGCTCGCGATGGTCTCAGCCTTGGAAGATGCGGAGCCGGCCGCTTCGAGGGCCGCGGCGCGTTGCTCTCGGTCGTAAAGATCGATCTTGCCGGTCAACGCTTCAACGCCAGTGGCTGAAATGTACTGGTCGAGTAGCTTACGGATCTTCGGTTCATACTCGGAGAAATCAACCACCTCGGCGTAGCGAATCCGGACGGACCGGCGTAGCTCGCCAAAGAACTTGAGATCATCACGATACCGTTTCACGGTCTTGTGGGCCGTTCGCTCAAGGAACGTGTGAGAGGCCAGGGCCACGTCCAGCGTTCGGGCAAAGGCCGCAAACCGCTCATAGAACCGGACACGCCGGTCTTCTGGCCGAAGATGCTGCTCGAAGGCCTCGCGGTCGCGTGAATTGCCCAACTCCTTGAACGTATCCCAAAGTGTCGAATGTCGCTGTGCCAGGTCGGCCCACGTCTCTTCCACGTGGGCGACGGGCGTTGCGAATCCGAGGAGTGCAGCGTCAGGGTCATCAGGATCGCGGGCGTACATGGAGAACGCGGTATCGAGCTCTTCCAGCACATTCCGGTAGTCGATGATGTATCCCCGCTCCTTGCCGGTTGCCAAGCGGTTCACGCGGGCGATGGCCTGTAGCAGCGTGTGCTCACGCAACATACGGCAGAGATAGAGCGTCGTGTTGTCCGGGGCATCGAACCCGGTCAGAAGTTTGTGCACAACGATCATGATCTCCGGCGCGTCGCTGTTGGGGTCGCGAGTATCGCCGTACTTGAATGCGTTGATAAGCTGCTTGTTGTATTCCTGCTCCGTCCCGAAGCGTTCCAGGACAGTTTTCCAGAACCGATTAACGACCTCACGGTTGGGCTTGTAGAGGTCCTCGTCGCCTTCGCGGTCATCCACCGACGAGATCAGGACCTCAGACCGCACCTCTCCCAGGTCATCAAGCCAGTGCTTGTACTGGATGGCTGCCGATTTGGTCGGCGCCACGAGTTGAGCTTTCAACCCCGTGTGTTGCAGGAAATCGCGGTAGTGCTCGGACACGTCCCGGGCAATCCGCCGAATGACAGGATCAGCCTGCATGACCTGGTCTTGCGTGCTGATCTTCCTTTGCAGGTCTGCCTTCTGCTCCTTGGTCAGGTGTTCCGTGTACTTATCGAACCAGTCGTCAATCTCCTTCTGGTCAACATCCTTGACGACGTGGCGTCCCTCATAAACCAGGGGCAGCACCGCCCGATCCGCCTCTGCTTCCTTGATCGTGTAGGCGTCAATCATCCCGCCGAACTTCTCGACCGTGCTGCTGTCTTTCTTCCGTACAGGTGTACCCGTGAACCCGATGTAACAGGCGTTCGGCAGAACCCGCCGCATGGTCGAGTGTCGAATACCAAACTGCGTCCGATGCCCTTCATCGACCAACACGAAGATGTTGGGGTCGTCGATCTGAAGCTTCTGCTTGCCAATAGCAGCCTCGAACTTGTTGATGACGGTCGTCACGATCTTCGCCGTGGAATCCCGGAGCAGGTCCACCAGTTCCGCTCCAGTCGTTGCTTGGACGGTTTTCAGCCCGCAGTGCTTGAATGTACCGTAGATCTGGTCGTCGAGGTCCACGCGGTCGGTCACCAGAAGGATACGTTCGCCGGCCGAACCACCCTGAATGCGGCCACGCTGGCGATCCATGGCAATGGCCTTGACGAGCATTACCATAGTCAGGCTCTTGCCCGACCCCTGCGTATGCCACACCACGCCGCCGCTCCGGGTGCCATCTTCGCCAAGCCGTCGAATACGCTCGCGAATCTTCTCCACGCAGAAGTACTGCTGGTACCTGGCGATCTTTCTGACCCCGGCGTCGAAAACGATGTAGCGGTGGGACAGCGTGAGCAGGCGCTTGGGCGAGAACACCCCGGCAATGAGACGATCCTGCTCTGTGATCAGCCGGCCATCGCGCTCGGCTGCCTCGAAGTCCGCCCTCACCTCCGGCGGCCGGCCTGCAAGCAGTCTCTCTCTCTCCTCGGCTGGCAGGCGGGCGTTGACCGCCTCGGTAATCTGCTCATCGGTCACTTCGAGCTTGCCGCTGTGCAGCGGCCGTTCCCGCCAACTCGCCCAGAACTTCCGCGGCGTTCCCACCGTGGCGTATCTCGCGGGAAGCTGTGCCTCGTAAACGAATTCCTCAGTGACTGCGGCACCCTCGGGGGCACCGGTCGGGGAAACAGCCCCAAGTACCTGGACGTAGCGGTACAGCTTGGGAATCCCGTCGGGTTTCTGGTTGCGAATCTGTTGTTCGATGGCCTGGATCACCGGTGCCGGCTTGCCAGCCCCGAGATCGGCTCGTTTACACTCAATGACCCCGAACGCAATGCCATTCACGAACAACACGAGATCGGGCCGCAAGGTCTCCGTTGTCCCCGACCGTTCAACGGAGAATTCCTCGGTGACCTGGAAGCAGTTGTTCTCCGGGTTCTCCCAGTCCACATAATGAAGCTGGAAGCTCTTCGTATCCCCCTTGACCGTCTGCTTGAGGCCCTTACCCAGCACGAGCAGGTCATAAAGCTTCTCGTTTGTGCGGACAAGGCCGTCGTCCGGCTCGTCGCGCAATGAGGCGATGGCGGACGCGATATTTGCCTCGGTGAAGGGCACCGATTCACCGCGATAGTCGATCCGGTTGTGCTCGCGGAGCCATTCTTCAAGCACACCGTACAGCAACACTTCCGACCGCCGGCCGCCGCGCAGGGCGAGTGCCTCGGCCGGCGTGATGTACTCCCAGCCGAGGGACATGAGCAGCTTCAATGCCGGTAATTGCGATACGGCATCTTCACTGATTAGGGGTGCTGTGCTCATTCTTGGATTCCACGTCTGGCTGGATGTTGTTCCGAATCCGACGCTTCAATGTCTCCGCATGGTTCTCCATGGCCTCAAACACGCCTGTCGCAACGTCAAAGAAGGTCAGGGCAGTAGAGACTCCCACAGAGTAGATGATGGCTGCCATAACATACGCGAGTGCCACAAGTGCTTTCAGTTGCGGTGCGGGTGCGGCCCCTTGCTTAGCAGCAGAGGGCAGAAGAAAGGCCAATGCGACACACGCTCCCAGGGACACCACAAGCAGTATGGTTGCGTACGAGATCGCTGCGTGGAGGTCCTGGAGCGTTTGAATCCGGTCGAGTTCCTGCTGGGCGAGTGGTTTTTCACCAGCCTCGTACTTCCGCTCAGGATCACTTTGCCCGATGACGCTCTGGGCGAGCGGGATTAGGCCAACGAGGACGGCTGCGACCACTGAATAGACGGCCACGATCAAGGGGAGATAGTCTCCACCCGGAGGCCCCAGCTTCCACGTGAGCAGCGCGCCCAATACGAAAGGGCCGATTCCGAGCAGCCAGAAACGCCACTTGCGCCACTGCCGTTCCCCGTTAACGAGCAGCACTGAGAAGTGACACCAAGCTATTCCGCGTAGTCCGGTTGGCCTTTTCATCGCCACTGCCTCCTCACAGAATGAGTTGGCTGACGCTCTGCCACACCTCGTCTGCAGCGCGGTGGACGGATTGCCAGCTTGGGAATCCATTCCCATCCCGCGACACCTTGTTCGTAATATCGTATCGAATCGGGCTGTCGTCGGGGTTCAACAAGCTGAAGGTCTGCTTGCGTCCCCCTTGCTCAATTTCGACAAGCATCTCGTCAATCTTCTCAAGCCCAGGCGTGTTGACGATCGTGCGTGGGTCCTCACCACGGTGGATTGCGCGCATCAAGAGCTGCAGTGTCTTCTTCTTCCAGCCGCCTCGCCTGTGCAGCCGCATCGCCAGCTTATCACCATCCTCACCGAGGGCGTCATCACCTACGGTGGTCCGTTCCATGGAGCGGCGGCTATCGGCGGTCTTACCGCTGTTGATGAGAATGACATCCTGTAGCTTGCCTTGCTGGGCAAACGCTTCGAGGACCTTAGCGTCCATGAGTTGCGTGAGTTTCACCGTCAATTCCGGCTCACGATTGCTGAAGAACCGTCGGAGATCGTCTTCAAGGTAGCCTTTCAAGCCATCTCGACCAACAGTCTGGAGGAGTGCAACACCGAATGGTTTTCCATCCTGCAGGTGAAAACGGAAGTACAGGGGCGCAAGAGCGCCCTCATTCCGTTGCGTCGTGTACACCGGATCGCCGTCAACATCGAAGTTGTGGATATCCTGGATGTGGCCGGCTTCGCCTTTTTCATAGAGCCCGGCCAGCAAGCGGCGGGTTGCGGCCTTGTCCAGCTTAATCAGCTTGACGGCCCGGTTATCGACGTACTCGCCAGTATCGGGCAGAGGATCTCCCAGCCGCACCAAGTGATTCAACCGCGTGTCGAGGTACCTCTCGATCTCCGCATACCCGTCCTCCGGGGTTCCCTTCTGGAAACGCCACACCTGTTGCGAATGTTTGTTCTTGATTTCAACGCGATACGCGCTGAGCCCGACTCTCTGAGCCATCCTTTGTCTCCTTCACTGCCGGTACAGGGATCTGGCCGGTCAACAGTTTCTGCATCAGGCCGCGTTTCTGTTTCTGGATCTGATCGCGAAGCTGCCTGAGCAGGTCGATTTCCTTCTGGGCCGTGTCGAGCACGTCGGCGATCGCCCGTTGTTCCTCGATCGTGGGGGGAATATGTATGGCTCGTTTCAGGAACGACGCAGGGTCAAAACTGATACGTAGCCGCTCCGCCAGGAAGCCATTGCTGGCAACATACGCCTGGTGCCACATCCACTTACGGCGGCATAGCCATGCGAAGAACCGTCGGTCGAATGTGCTGGCGTCGCGGGGGATGAGCACGGTGTACAGTTCGGAGACGCAGTGACCGTCATGATCGTCGCTGACCATGGCCATCGCGCCGTAGGCAGACTGAATGTGCGATATGAGGATGTCGCCGGCCTTAATCCGCTTCAGCTTCTTGACTTTGATCTCTCGGCCAGCAAGCCGATTGCGAGTGTAGACGCCACCCGCCCACCTTCGCACGCTGACTAGGTCGTAGATCGCCTCGTCATTCCACTCAACCGGGCGGTCGGCCTCTCGGAGAATGTCTCCAATCAACACCTCTTTCCATGCTTCCCGGCAGATACCAGAAAACCTTCGGCGACTCGTGAGAAGCTGCTGAATCAACCCACGAAGTAGGCGGTGTTTTCTCTTGATCTGGCCATTGAGTCCATGCTCTGCCTTATCCCATCCATCCACAATTGCAGCTATGCTTTCCTGCTTCTCACGCGGAGGCATCGGAAGTGCTAGTTTGCGCAAGTCCTCGATGGTAATCTCGCGGAAAGTACTCCCCTTACAGACTGCATCGATTCTTCGACGTACGCGCTCCGAGTTAAGCGCTATCCGAACGTAGCTTGTGCAGAACTCAGGTGAAACAGAGATTCGTGCAGTGCCTTGAGTAAGGTTGGCGCCCGAGAGGGATTTGGGAACGACGCAAGTGGTGCCCGTGTTTCCGCGCAAAGAGAAGACGATGTCGCCTGGCTTCAGGCTGGAACGCTTGTAGCGACCTGCAATAGCTTGCTCTGTCCTCGGAAGCTTGTCTGCCCGAAGAACACCGTTGACATCAGTACTACGGATGTACGGTACGCCATCGGGAACATGCGGTCCTGCTTGTACGATGCCATAAACAATCGGCCGGCTCTTGGCGACAACGTCGCCGAGAGGCACGACCCGCCAGCCCGTAGGAAGCCTGCCCAAGAATCTGGAGACGGTTTCAGGCATGGATTCCCAACTCCTTTAGATGTGTCATCATCTGAGCACGAACCTTCGCGAGCTCCCCTTCCAGCCGCTCTATTTCTTTCTGTGTTGCCCTGATGTCGACTGTCTCCTCTTCTTCGAACGTGTCGACATAGCGTGGGATGTTGAGGTTAAAGTCATTCTCCGTCATCTCCTGTGCCGTAGCCGCGTGGGCGTATTTCTCAACGTCCTTGTACGCGTCATACGTAGCACAGATCTTCTCCATATCTTCGTCACGCAGCCGGTTCTGATTAGGTCCCTGGGCGAACTCCCGGCTGGCGTCAATGAACAGGACGTTCTTGCGCTTCTTGTCGCCTTTCCGTGACTTGTCGAAGATCAGGATGGCGGCGGGAATTCCCGTACCGTAGAACAGATTCGGCGGCAGCCCAAGCACCAGGTCGAGCAAGTTGTCCTCGACAAGCTGCCGGCGTATGCGGCCTTCAGCTCCGCCGCGGAACAACACGCCGTGCGGGACAATCACACCGACACGGCCGCAGCCGTCCAGGGCGGTTTCAATCATGTGGCTGATGAACGCGTAGTCGCCGCGGCTCTTGGGCGGCAGCCCGCGGAAGAAGCGGTTGAACCGGTCGTTCTTGGCATCCTCCTGTCCCCACTTATCCAAGCTGAACGGCGGGTTGGCCACGACAATGTCGAACCGCATCAGCTCGTCGTTTTCCACCAGTTTAGGCCTTCGCAGCGTGTCGCAACGTTCGATGCGGGCCTGGTCCATGCGGTGCAGAAACATGTTCATCTTGCACAGCGCCCAGGTCGAGCCATTGGACTCCTGGCCGTACAGGGCGAAATCATCCGAGCCGACCTGTCGGCCGACCTTGATCAGCAGTGACCCCGAGCCACAGGCCGGGTCGAGGATGCGGGCACCTTTCCTGGGCCTAACCAGCCGGGCAAGCAGGTCGGAAACCTCCGGCGGCGTGTAGAACTCGCCGGCCTTCTTGCCGGCGCCGGCCGCGAAACGGGCGATCAGGTACTCGTAGGAGTCGCCGATGGTATCCCGACCGGCCAGATGCGACGGCCGCAGATCGATCCGGTTGAAGTCTTCCAGCACCGCCTTGAGCCGAGTGTTTCGCTCTCGCGTGCTGCCCAGTTCGGCCTCGCTGTTGAAATCCACGTTGCCGAACACGTTCTCCAGCTTGGCCTTGTTCTCATCTTCCAGGTTGGCCAGGGCGATGTTGATCAACTCGCCAACATTGTCGGCGTCGCGGTGCTGGTAGAGGTACTTGAAATCCGACTCCGCGGGCAGAAGGAACCGCTCGTTACGCAGGGCACGTTGAACTCGGGTCTTGTCGCCCTTGTACTTCTGCTCCAGTTCTTCCCGCCGCTCGTGCGACATGTCAGACAGGTATTTGAGGAAGAGCATGGTCAGGACGTAGTTCTTGTAGTTGGCGGGGTCCACCGCGCCACGAAACGTGTCGCAGGCCGCCCACACGGCCGCGAAGACTTCCTTGGTCGTCTGCTTCTGTTGACTCATGTACGGATAGCTCCCTGAACGGCTTGAAAGGCGAGCGCGTGAATCAGTCGCTGTCGGTGCTCGCGGATGGCCGTTGTAAGGTCAAACTCCTGGATGGACAAGCGATACAGTTCGGCGATACGGCGCTGCACGCCGAGCGAGGGCAGTGTTACCTTGATTCCTCGCGTTTCCTCCAGCGGCAGGAACGGCATGTTCGAGCCGCGAACGAATGCGGCCACCCGTGCCTGCACGCTGGGTTGATTCAGCCACCATGCCAGATAGCCGGGGTCCAGAGCGTCGCGATGCGGCCGTATCACGTGGAGAAAGGAAGCCGCAACCAGCGGCCGTGCATCTGGCGGGGCGTCAAGGTACGCAACGTCCTGCCGATCCCCGCGTGCCGGCATGATCAGGTCGCCCGACTGCAGGATGGCATCACCCGGTTCGAGCTTGGGCGTGAAACGCGGGCATTTCTCCGGGACGAGCCGGTGGCCTGGTCCTGGATCGATTGACCCGATGAACACCAGCCGGTGCGTGCCCGCGTGTTCGTCCTTGCCGGAGCCCTGCTCGTAGTGGCCGGGGAACACGTCGGCGATCTGCTCAAGATGAACGGTGTTGTTGGACATGGCCGGGATGTCGGCGGACGGGACGAGCCCGTCCGCCGACCGGCACCTCCCATTAAGGCCGCGTTTGCAGGGCCATCTTGTATGCGTACACGAAGCGGGTCTGGAATGACCCGCCACCATCACCGCCCCTGCAGCCGAGAGAAAGGAAGTAGCTCTCGGCCTGGCGGGCAGCAGCGTCGGAGCCGGCGTCTCGGTAGATCCAGAGATCGCCGTGCTCTCGTACGCAGTGACCGTTGAAGAGTCGGTCACGGGGATTGGCGGCAATTCCTACGTACCATGCCCGGTACCCGCCGCCGTGGGTCCGAATGTACTCGTCGATCTCCTGAACAACGCTTACTGCAACTGACATCTAAGCCAGCCTTTCTCGCACGTCCTTGTGCGACAGACCGCCGGCCGACCGGCCGGCGGTAAGCTACCGGTTCGAGCCACAGTCGCTAGCTTCTCAAGCTGGGGGCGACCTACTGGCCGTGGCCCTCTGCATTGAGACGCTTGGCGATCTCGGCCAACTGGTGTTCGAGGCCGCCGATCTTGACGGCCAGGAACAGCATGGCTCCCACCTGTGCGTCTTCCCCGGCGACCTTCTTGAGGTAGCCGAAGTCCTCTTCCACCTTCTTCACCCAGTCCAAGTTCTCGTTCATGAGAACTCCTTTCGATTGGGGCCGGGCTTGACTTGCGCACAGGAAGGCGGTTAGATGCCTTTAAGGAACAAGGTCCTGTGCGGTCGGTTCATCCCGGCCAAGGCCTCAGGATCGACCCGGCCCAGCGTTCCAGCGCTGGGCCGTTTCATGCGCGGACACCTTGTCCGATCCCGGAATTCTACCGAGCCGGGCGGTTGGCGTCAAGTCAATTCTCCGGCAAGTAGCGCCTCTACTCGCCTTTGAATTGCGAGATTGGCTTGGCTGGCGCTCTCCCGGACCCGGAGACAACCGGGATCAGGGGCAGCCAGATCATTTGCAAACATTTGCAGTATAATAGGTTGTGTTCTGATGAGCCCTGACACTGGGTTTGTGCCTGGGGTTGTGGTGGGTGAAATCCCGGTGCTCTCACGACCCGGCCGGCTGCTCGGCCTGCAAGCCGGCTTGAAGCTGGGCCATTTCCTCCGCCGTCCAGTCCTCCGGCGCCTTCACCGCGTACACCTCTCGCATCCGTGCAGCCATGGCGAGCCGTCCCTGCGCTCCGAGGCTGTGCCCACAGGGGTCAAGATGTTGGATGTTCCTTTTTGGCCTGTCAGATCGCTATACGAATCCTCTCCACGAGATTCCTGGTGACCTTCCTGTCCGTTCTGTCGTAAAGCCGGGTGGTTCTCGGGTCCGAGTGCCCGAGTAATTGCTGAATATCCTTGGTATCGACGCCCTGGTCAAACAGGTCCGTGGCCACGGCGACGCGAAACGAATGGGCCGACAGGTTTGCGGGCAGTCCCGCCCGCTTCAGCCGGCGTTTGACCATGCGGCACACGTCGTTGGCGGTCATGCCACGGTCTGTCAGCCGGTTTTCCTTCCGCACGGCCGTGCGGAGTAATGGCACCTTGCCGCCGGCGTCGCGCAGCCCGGCCGCGTCCACGTACTCGAAGAGCACCCTTTCCAGGTCGTGACGGACCGGGATCTCGCGGGACTTGCCGCCTTTCTCGTCGAAGTGCAGCATCCACTGGGTATCCACGTAGTACAGGTCCTGGTGGCGGAGTTTGGCGACCGCACCGGCTCTGGCACCGGTGAAGCTGAGGATGCCGATGATTGCCCGGTCTCGCAGGCCGGCGAGCTTCCCGGGGGGCAACGATTCCAGCAACTTGTGGATCTGTGACGGGGTGATCTGGGGGGTCTTGCCTTCCACGATGGTGAGCCGCTCAAGTTGGGCGACGGCGGCGGGGTTGATCAGGCAGACATGCCGCTCCACCAGGAGGTTGAAGAACCGTCGCAGGGCGGCCAGGTGTTGCTTCTTGGTTGATGTGCTGCCCGGGTGCTCGCGGAAGTAATCGCCCACGTCGCCCGCCATGACGGCGGGAAGTGGCTTACCCATACCCTCACACCAGGCCAGAAAACGCCTCAGAGCGTGCGTATAGGCGGCCCGGGTATGGTCGTTGGGCAGTTGGCCGGAGAAAAAGTCGTGCCAGGCGGTCTCGGCGGCGGGTCCGCACTGGCGTACCAGTGCCGGCGCATCGTTGTTTGTCGTGCGGGACACGGCCAAACACCGTTCGAGGATGACAGGAAAACCGGTCGCCATGGGCCTCCCTACGGGGCACGGATAATGCGTAATAACGTCCTTTATGCTGCACAATGTAGATCAGCTACACCCCCTTGTCAACAAAGGACTTGTGGCGGTTCTGCCGCCAATCGGGGAAGGAAGAGAGGCCGGTGGATTGACGTCTCTTCCCAACCTTCAGGAAACAACCTGTTGGTTGTCACTGGTCCTCGGAACGGCCGTTGGCGCGTCCCTTGGTCCGGCTTCGGCCATTCTGGGATTCGGTGAAGATCCAGGTATGGGCCTGATCGACGGCTTTGACCAGCAGCGGCAGGTCATCGCGGCCGAAAGACGATGTGGTCTTCCACTGGTCGTCTTCACGGTACAGGCGGGCGACGGTCACATTGTGACGGACGCCGCTGTCGGTGTCGTTGGCCCAGATCGCGGCTTTCACCGAGCCCAGCCGAATCTCGTGAACGGGTTTGCTCGACATTGCCATGCTCCTTGCTCCGCAAGATTGCGGGTTAGAGTTCGGGATCAGGCCGCCAGGGACAGAAGAGATGAACTCTTGGTGTCCAGTGTGGTCCGATCCCCTGCGTTCTCGTACCTGCTCACCATTTCCGTCAGGGCGGCGACTACCGAGAAGATGGTCAACCGACCTGACCTGCGGGCCTGTTCCAGGGCCTTGGTGGCCAGATTGCGCGGGATGCCATGCCGACCGAGCACCTTGACGGCCTCGTCGGCGTCCTCTCCGAACTGCGTTCGCATCGCGTTGTGGATGACCTGCACGAAGCCGTCGCGACGTTGGTCCCGCTTGGTGACCAGCCGCTCGATGAGCTGCCGCACCTCGGCGAGTGCCTCGTGGACGTTGGCCGTGTGCTTGCGACTGAATTCAACCACGTCGACGGCATCCCAGACGATGTGATTCTGACAGACGGCCTGGAACCAGAACGTCTGAATCCCGACCGTCCGGCGTCCCACCTCCGAGTTCCAGAGGAAGAAGCCGGGCGCGAAGGCCTCGCCGTCGATCTCGGTCCATCCCGTCGGGTCGATGAGGAAGCAGAACATGTCCTGCTCACCGCAGTACAGCCCGTTTGCCGGCGGGTTGTCCTCGTCGCCCTGCAAGCTCATCGCCTGCTGGGCCGGCCCGAAATCCGTTGCGAATTCGCGGACCATCGACAGCAACTCGATGTTGTGCAGCCGGGTGTAGCTGGCTCCGTGAATCGAGCGGACGCTCTGGCCTTCGGTATAGACCTGCATGGGTTTGGTGCCGCCGGGCCAGGTTTCGGCAAACACGCGTGCCGCCGTCTCGGGCGACAGCTTGTTGACCGTGTCCTTGCTGACCTTGGCCAGCGTACAGGCCTGGGTGAAGCTCCAGTCGTTCATCCCCAGCCGTTCGCCCATGGTGGAGAGTTGCAGGCCTCCCTGTGCGGGATGGACTGCGATCTCACCGGGCAGGCACCAGCGATCGGATGACGTCTGCTTGCTTTCGCTGCAATGGCGATACAGGTCGTCGAGCGAAGCGAATCGCTCGTCGGGTCGCCGTCGGAACAACTCCTCACTTGCACGGGTCAGATTGACCATGTGACTTTCCTTTCTGGCATGTGATTGCCTTGTGAACCTTTGTTTGTTTCCACCAGCCTCTCGGCTCGCCGTGCTGACGCATGTCGGTCAGCCAAGGTCTGGTGGCGGTTCTTCTACCCGAGCCTGATTGTTGAAGGCGCAATGCCAGTAAGGGTTATGGTTAGCTGACTCCTCCGTGTTGCATAACGCTGAGGGGGGCGCACCTTGCGCACTGCTCCCCGCTGCCTTCTGCCGTCTCGGCCGTCGTCGTCGGGGCTCACCCACAAGGCCGCCAGGCCGATGGCCCCGGCGACGGCGGTCCGGGACGGCAGGCTCTGTTCCCCACCTGCCGGATCGGTCCCGAGTCTGAGGGGCCTCAACCCGGCCGGGCACCGGCCGGGCTGAAAGCCCGGTCATTCCGCGAGCATACCAGCCTCGACCATGAGCGGGCCGTGCTCGATCAGCATTTGCTGGGCCTTGACCAGCCGCTCTTTTTCATCGCTGGAAAGAGCGGCAAACCGCTGGCCGCGACGGCCCCAGCGGGGCCGGTCGTTCTCGAATGCGTTCAATATGCCCACGAACTTATTCAGGCCGGCGACATCCTCTTTGAGGGCGCCTGCGGCTCTTAACTGCGAGTAGGAGAGCGGGCCGGGCTGGGTCGTCTTCTTGCCGGGCTGCCAATAACCTTTGGCGAAGACAACGCTCAAAAGATCCTGTACTTCAGGGCTCTTGAGCATGGCGAGTTGCTCTTCCCGCTTGGCCTGGTCCAGTTTCTGCTGACGGGCGATATCCGATTGCGTGTCCTGGACCCGCCGTTCGGCGTCGGCATCCTTGCGGTAGCGCTCCAGTTCAGCCAGGGTGTCCTGGTAGCGTTTCTCGGCCTCAACGCGCTGGCGCTCGTTTTGGGCTTTGACACGAAGGGTCTGTGTTTCGTGTTCGAGCCTGAGCTGCGCGATTTCAAGGCGGGCCTGCTCCAGCATGCGGTCGCGCTCGGCGGCCACTGATTCGAGTTTTGCCAGCCGGGCCGCCTCGATCAGTACCTCCCTGGATTCTGCTTGTGCCAACTGTTCGCCCAGGATTCGGGCCTCGGCCAGCAGCTTGGGCAGACTCGACCGGTACTCTTCAATCGCTTTCTGCAGCGTCTTGGCCGTCTCGGCATTCTGGAGTTTCGGGGTTTCTTGGATGCGGGTCTTCAATGTCGCTCTCTGTACCTCCAGCCGGGGAAGTCGATCTTTGACCCATGCCTGAATCGTGGTGAGTTCATCAAACACTTCCGGCGAAGGCAGGTAGCCAACGTTGCTCTCCTTCCGCTCGTCCGCGATCGACTGGAGGAGAGACTGGGCGGCGGCTTGCTTTTGCTTGACCTCGGCGGGTGTCACCACCGGGTTCTCGTGCAATTGCAGGAAAGCGAAGAAGCTGATGGCGTCCGCGGCGAACGCCTTGCCCTGCTCGTTCGTGAGCAGTTCTTCCCGTTCCTTGTGGAACCTCTCCGTTTCTTCGGCCAGCGTAGCAAGTAGCTGCGTGGTCTCGGCGATCTTCATCTCGAAGCTGTCCTTGAGCCGCTCGATCCGCTGGAGTTGTTCCGCTTCGATGCGGCGCCGAAGCTCATTGGCCCGGGCGATATCCTGTTCCCTCCCGGCAGACGTGGACTGAGCGACGGTGGTGGCGCAGATGGCCAAGCATAAGGCGCTCATCATGACGGTCGCCACGAGGTTCAGTTGTTTCTGAGTCAACTGCATGTTCAGCGGCTCCTTTCTATTCTCTCAAGATCATCTTCAAAACGCCGGGCCTCCATCAGCCTGACGAGTTCCTCCACACTCCGGGATCGTTGTTGTGAAAAACGCTCTTCCTGCTCAACGTAAGTCAACAGTTCCACCAGAACCTGGCGATCCGCAGGAAGCAGCTCTTTGGTGTCGATACGCGTGCGGACCGCTTCGAGTGCAAGGCGAAGCTTCGATGGGGGATACTCTGCCATGATGGCATTGCTGACCGCGGCCCAGTGGGCTGCGATGGTCGGTGAGTCGTAGATGGCTTGGTCCAGGTACTTGGGGCGTTCTTCGGGATGTTGTGCCAGATGTTTCAGCGGGGCACCGATACACTCCTCCACTGTTGCTGCCAGGGCATTGGTATCAAGCTTGAGCTGGTTTAGACGTTCATCGATGCCCCGGATGGTCTGGATGACGTCCGACTCCAGGGCGGCGTACTGTACCTGTCGTTCAGCCTCGATCCGTTTGGTTTCCTGAATCTCGGCCCAGCCTTTGGCTTTGTCACGAATACTGTCCTGGAAGATCATGCCAAGCCAAACCACAATGATGCCGAGGACAACCAACAGGGTAATGACCTGCACTGGCGTCCAGGAGCGTGATTGAGGCTCCTCCTCGTAAGGGTGCATATGTTCCTCCTGGGTCATGAAAATCACCGAAGCACTCTCCAAACGCGATGGCCGCGTTGGCGAATCGGCTGGCGGGTGCCGAAAGTCCATGTCGGGGCCGCCCGGTTCAGAAAGGCTGATTGGCAGAGGTTGAGGACGAGCCTGAACCTCGGGCACAGCGACGCTGGGGACGCTTGGTGATGCCGTCGAATCGCCGGTGTCCGCCCGCTCAGGCAGGGGAATCTCGTCGAGCCAGTCCAATTTGCTCACAGGACGCTCCTTCCGGACGGTCCTACGCCACCTCGCCGTAGTCACGGCCCCAATCTCCATCATCTTCCCATGGCGAGGCGAGGTCGTCGAGAGATGCTCCGGTGGCCCCGCTGGGCCCGGCGGTCTCGCCGGGAGCGGTATCTTCGCCGTCATCCATGATGTACTGGTGCTCCGGCGGCCGGGGCAGGAAATTCGCGACGCGCCCCAGCCCGCACAGACGACCTGCAATGCGAACGCTTCCCCGGTACACGCCGATGCCGGGCGTGACGAAGTACCCAAAGTAGCGACGTTGATTAGCCAGGAGTAATCGCATCAACTCACAGGCCAGCATGGTAGCGCGAATGACGATCTGTTCGGCCATGGACGTGGACGAGCCGTTGCCACTGGTTTGCCGGGTCTGCCGCCACTCCCGCCACTCGGCTTCACCGATGATCTCGGCGGCCCACTTGGCGGTGATGACAGAATCGGTCCTCAGGAATGCCTTGTTGGTGCACAGTCCGGTGATGTCGTCGGCCTTGTGGTCACCGTACACCTCTCGAAAACCTTCGATGGTCTGGATGGCGATGAAGCAGCGCACACCCTTGGAACGGCCCTTGGTCATCAACTCTGCGACGCAGTCGAGCTTGCCCGCCGCCTTCAGCTCATCCAGGAAGAACCACATTCGTCTGCGTTGACTCTCGGATTGCGCCAGGGCGATCTGGGACAGTCTTTGAAGAATAGCCGCGTTCAACGCGTCGATCGGCCCTCTGAGCGATTCGTCGTTGCCCAGCACCAGGATGAACTCGCCTTGAAACCAGTCGTGAAGGCTGATGCGGTGCGTGGCCCGCGCCCATGCGGCAGCGATCGGCCGCAGCATGGACATGTGTGCGGTGATCGTCTGCTGGATATTGGCCAGCGTGCGGGGGTCGCGAGTGAAATACTCGCGGGCAATGTGCGCTGTCTCAGGGTGCTGCTGGAGAAGCCGCTTGGCGCGATCCCTGTCGGAGAGCGTCAGAACCACGTCGGCCAGCGTCCAGCCGCCGGGTCGCGACAGGTGTGATGCCACCATGACAGCCGCCAGCAGATCCCGGGCGGCCTTGACGAAGAATGCGTTGTGGCCTTGCTCTTCCGGGATGAGATTGGCGGCCACCTGCAGGGCGACGGCGTGACTGTCGATGTCCTTGGCCATGTCCCAGGCAGCCCCGCGCTGGTCCAGTGCGTTCAGTGTGACCACCGGGCACCGGAGCTTCATGCCGCTGAGGATGGGCAGGATGTCCTGTTTGGCGTCGTAGATCAGTGCTCGCCAGTCGGTATCCGCGTGAATGTACGGCAGCACGCTCTGCATGAGCAGACGCAGGCTCACGGTTTTGCCGGAACCCGGAGCCCCGACCAGCAGGAAGTGGCCGACCGCGAGCGAGTCGGGCAGCGGAATGCCGCACCAGTCCAGCACGGCTTCACCGGGGCGCCGGGCTTGCCTGGCTCGCTGGCGGGCGGTTCGCATGGTGATCATCCGGGTTCCACGCAGAAACTGGGCGCGGTAGGGATCGCTCGAAAGCCATTGCAGGACCGCCGGCGGGACGACCAGGGTAAGGATCAAGGCAATCGGATGAACCCAGTCCGGATTCCAGTCCTGGAAGGATGCGACAAGTGCGATGCCGAACATCACAAGCGGAATGTGGAGACTGAACGTGAGTCTCAACAGGCACGGGACCAATAGCGTGGTGAGGCGGGCCTGGTGTATACCGAGCCTGCCGAACAGGCTTAGCAGCGGAACGGAGAACCATACGCTCGCGCACACCGCGCATACCAACGACACCCGGGACGATTCGCCAAGTGACGGCACGACCACTGACATGGATGCCATCATCACAGTGAAGAACGCGAAGATGCTGACGATGATCGGCAGCATGAGCATCAGGTAGCGACAGACTGCTGCGCCGGTTTGTCCGATATGTGTACGGTTCATGCGTGCGCCTTTCGACTTCCCGTGTCTGGCCAGAACAGATCCTCAATCGGCTTTGTGGCTTCCCCCAGTCTGCCACCGAAGAAGATAACGATCGCAGAGGGGAAGGGTGCGGCGTTCGCGGACCCGCCGAACTTCAATCTCCTGCGGATAAAAATACACAGGCCGTGCTTCGCATAACGGTGCCACCACTCCGTATCCGTTCGGCTGGGAACGAGGCATACAACCGTTGCACCCTTGAGCGACTCCTCATACGCCTTCTTCATGAAGTCCCCGATCTGGCGCCCGTACGGGGGATTCATCCACACCGTCCCTTTCCACTCCTGTGTCAGGGCGTCGTCTTCCCGCGTGAAGTATCGCTCGCACTTGGCATTCGTGGCTGAGGCGCAGACGTCAAGGCCGAAGTGGAATACCTTGTTGAGTTCATGAAAGAACTCATCTGGGGTTTCCCAATCGTCGCTCTGGCTCGAAAAATGAACGTTCTTATTCATCGCATCTCTCCGTGTCAGCCCAGCCTCGTGGCTGGGCCTCGTGGTGTTGCTACCTCTCCAATTCCTGTGGCCGTTGGTGTTCCGCCGGCTTCGTCTGGTCGGTCAGGTCGGGCTGCCACGATCTGCCCGGATGCCGCCAGCTCGATGCAGCGCAGCGGCTCAGCAGGTTCGCGGTCGCGGGGTTCCGGCCGCGGTGGTGATCAGCACGCGGCGCCATCAGCAACACGACCTTGGCCCCGTGCCGGTCGGACTCCTCGACGATCATCCTGATCTCCTGCGGCCTGAGCGTGTCGGCACGATCGACGATGAGCACTTGCGATCTTTCAAGCGGCGGCGGACTCAGGCGTGCGGCCGGTGCTCCGAATGCGGTGCGTACCAGTCCCATTGCGTGCCATCGCAGTTGGAAGAGCAGATCGGGGCGACTCTTGAGTTCGAAGCGCCGCAGGCTGACTGTGGATATGCCGGTGTTGGCCTCCAGCCGCTTGGCATCCTTGAGCCGATGCGTGCAGGCCAAAACGACCTGGCCCGACCGGCTCCAGGCCTCGGCGGCGGCCTTGAGGGCCAGATCGCGATGTGCAGACGGCCAATCATTCATCACCACCACGCGGCCGGGCGCCTGCAAGAGGCCTCGCAGGTATACCGCCCATCGTGGATCAAGCCTCACTGCCGCCTGTTCTCGAATGCGGTTGCGATCGATGGGCCGTGTCGGTTGCCGGCGTGCAGCCCGGATGAGTTGGGCGCGGTGGTGTTTCATCTCTTCCAGCACCGGGTGGCGGGTCGTGCTGTACTGCGTGATCAATCCTTCGACCACGTGGTTGCGCATGACGAAAGTCCGATCGTGAGAGAGTCGTCTTATCTGTCGTTCGATATCCGCGAGCGTGTCGTCCGTCGCCCGAGTCATGTACCTCAACTCACGAATGACTCCCGCAACTCGCTGGCGGACCGTGGCCAGCGGGATGAAGTCGCGGCGGTTGCGAAGGTGCTCACGGGTGGCGGTGATCACCAGGTCCGCATCGAGGCCGGATGCGGTGGAGGCGTCGAGCGCGTGTTGAACGATGTCGCGCTCGACAAACACATCCTGCTCGTCGTTAAGCGTCCGCACGGCCTGGGCGAGAATGGGCTTGAACTCAGGTCTGGGTGTAACGGTGAGAGGACGTTCAATCCAGCGCTGAATGTCCTCCGGTGCGATGCCGAACTGGCGAACCTCAGCACGCCAGCGGTCCAGCATGACCTGGAGCGGTGGCTCCTGACCCTTCGGCGGGCGGCTGGCCAGAGCAACTCGGGTTGCGTCCTTCTCGGTATGGTTGGGATCAGCCAGCCGCTTTCTGATGTCCCGGGATCGCGTTGAAAAGTGCTCGCAGACCCGCACGAGAAGATCGCTCTCACGGTCGTGGCCCGCGTTTACCAACGACTGTGCGATCCGCGGCGGAAGTCGGTTGGCCAACTCGGTGCGGAAGATGCTGCCGCATACCTTCTGATGGTCAAAGAGCGGCTTGCTGACGATGGTGCCCGTGGTGCCGTCGCGGCGAAGGCCGATGTTGAATACAACCGCGTGGACGTGAAGCTGCGGGTCGCCCGCTCTGCTGGCCGGATGCGTGAACGTGGCGGCGAGGAGCCTGGCCCGTTCACGACGGGCGCCACCCTGGCCTCGTCGCGTGAACGCGGCCTCGCGCTCCAGATAGCCGATGGCCTTCTCGACCGCGTGTTCAAGGGCCGCTTCGATCTTGCGGCGTGTAGCCTCATCGGCCATGGCCCAGTAAACCGAGACGAGCTTGTCCGGGCTGAACGTAACGTCCCACCCGACGTTCTTCTGGCGAACCTTGCCGCAACCCTGGTGAACGTCGCGATACTGCTGATCCTGCACAAGGCGTTTGGTTCCGTCGGGCGACAAGCCCACGAAAAGATTGGCCAGCCCCTCCCGGGTGGTGCGGTCATCGATGCCCAGTGCGACAGCCGCGGTCCCGAGAATGCGTACCGGCCACTCACCGCCGAGGTAGTATTCGGCCGACTGCTCGCGCAGGTAGTAAGTCGGCTTGGATATTTTCGCCACTTTCATCATCAGCCGTTCTCCTCCAGGGCGGGGCCGAGCATATTCTTGGCGATCCATGCCTTGGCCTCTTGACGGTCCGTGAGCTTGCCCGCCATCAGCAGCAACACGTAGGTGCCGGTGATCGCGTCTTTGTGCAGTTGCTGGAGGTCCTGCTCGATCTTGGTCAGGGCGCTGCAGACACGTTCGCGGCCAGCATCCTTCAGGTGGTCGATGATGATCTCGCGACACAGGATGTTGGCGCTGAGTCCGGTCCGCTGCCCAGCGAGCTCCTGCAGTTCCGCGTACAGAGCATCGTCAAGCTTGAAAGAAACCGTTGCCATGGATGACACCGTAAACCTCTCCAACTTGACCGTTTACGCGGTCCTCGCCTCCCGCTGTTGACCGTCCGTAGACTCGTCTACCTGCGATGCTGCCTCGACTTGCGCGGATTTCTCTTGCACCGTAAGGTGCATGTCGTGTATGGGGTGAAGCAGAGACGGCGCCGCCCTGCAGTCAGTGCGCTCGGGCGGATGCAGGCCGAGTTCCTGGCGGACGCGCTCGGCGGCTTCTCTGGCCTGAACTTCTCGGGTCCGACTCCGGAATCGAGGCGTGTTCGAGACCGATTCTTTGCCGGCTGAGGCAAGCCGATCGCCATAGCGCTCCAAAGCTTGGATAGTTGTGTAAGAGCGGCCGCCCAGCCTAAGGGATTCGAGGACGATGCCTCGCGTCCCTTTGGTAGCCCAGCGATAGATGGCCGAAACATGCAAGTGGCGGCCGTTCGGCCGCTTCGGGAGAATCCGCGTGGCTTCCTTGAAGGTGATGAGCTGCTCCTTCGTCAAATCAATCATCCGATCTTCCTCCTGAAGTCCAATGCCGGGCTTCAAGGAAGAAGTTGCGCAGGGGCGCGCAAATCCGAAGTCGAACGGGAAGAATTGCGAGAAAATGCAACGGCCGATCGCCGGGCACAAGATACGGGGACCGGATGACGGAGAGGGCCACGTCCAATCAGCAGCTGGTCTACGGCCGCGCTGCGGGGCGAACGGGGATCAGCCGAGCACGCTTTCGGCGTGGGCATCGCACGCGGCAATCGCGTTTTGGAGTGGGTTGGGGCCGTCGGTCCAGGCGCTGTGTAGCGACGTGGCCAACGCTTCGGGAAATCCCGCCGTGACGGTCAGTTCCTCAATCCGGTCAGGCCATTCGGCCTGGGCAGGAAGGGAATGAACCATGCAGGCGAGTTCAAACAGTTCGGGTGCGGGCTGCGGGGAGTCGACCGCTACCTGACGGGCGACGTTGCCGAGTTCGTCGGTAGCCTGAATCAGCTTGCCCAGCTCCGCCGCGACAACCGGAAGCTCCTCGGCTGTGATCGGCTTGCGAATCCGACGTCGGGGGTCCAGCAATTCCCCGTGCGTCGGAAGCTCCACGGCGAGAGCCGCGAGCAGACGGCCCATGCGGTCGAATTCTTCGATGACACCGACGCCTTGCAGCAAGGCCATGGCGATGTAGTTGGGATTCAGTTTCTCGGCCGGCATCTGCTGGAGTTGTGTGAAGGCTGCGCTGGCCTGTTCCGCGTAGACGCACGCCGTTCCCGCACTGCGTCCCGCCCACCAGGCTTGCAGCGGCGT
This sequence comes from Phycisphaerae bacterium, assembly GCA_012729395.1. Classification (GTDB taxonomy): domain Bacteria; phylum Planctomycetota; class Phycisphaerae; order UBA1845; family PWPN01; genus JAAYDF01. Next base: position 29,489 of record JAAYDF010000361.1, on the reverse strand, counting down.
GAACGCGGCCAGCGCCCGCAGGGCTCCCGCCAGTTGGCCCGCGGTCGGGTAGCGATCCTCCTGATGGTAGGCGAAGCAGCGCTTCAGAATGGGGCGAAGGATTTCGGGAACGGTCTGTGCCTCGGCCCGCTGCTGAAGCTCGCCGGACATCCAATCGACAGCCACATTCTCAGTCGCGCGGTCTGGAAACGGCGAATGCCCGGTGACCATCTCGTACAGCATGGCGCCGACGGCGGGGACATCAGAGCGGCAGCCCAACTCGCGGCTGACGCCAAACACCTGCTCCGGGGGCATGAACCCGGGCGTACCGGCGCGCTGACCTTCATGGTCAGCACGCTGCTCGACCCCGACGGCCAAGCCGAAGTCAAAAACCTTGGTGTTGCCGGCACCGTCCAGACCGACATTGCCGAGCGAGAGATCACGATGCACGATGGCTTCAGACCGAAGGTGGTCCACGGCGTCGGCCACTTGGGCGGCCCATCGGATGGCGGCTTGAAGTTTCACGGGTTTGGCATGCGCCGCCAGGGTGCCGCCAGGGAGTATCTCCGTGACCAGGTAAACGATCTCGCCGGGCTCGGCGATCATCTCGATACAACCGACGATGCCGGGATGCTTCAGGCGGGTCAGAATTGCCGCCTCCTCGCGCAGCATCCCCACGCGATCCTCCCAGGAGTGCGGATTCTCCGTCAGCACCCACGGCGTCTTGATCGCGACGGAAGCGTCTTGGCCGTTCACGGTCGCCATCCAGACCGATCCGAATCCGCCTGCGGCCATGGCACGACTGAGCAGGTAACGCGGCGGACCTTGCCGGAACACGGGCAGGCCAAGGCCTTTGGCGGGTTCGATGTCAGCAAGGACTGCCCGGGCCGCTTCCTGAACGAGCGCGGTGTCGAATGCCGCGTACAGGTTTGGATCGATAACGCCCAGCCGGTCGAAAACGGCGGCCATGTGGTCGGCCATCAAACGCACGCCACCCCAGTATCGACGCTCCTGCGGCAACGTGTCCAGCAGGCGTGAGACATGGGCCAAGGCTTCCTGATGGCTCGACGCGAGCAGGTGCTGGAACTCGTCGGCGGCCATCTCAACCGGGTCAGGTTTCGCGTTCATGCAGTTGCTCCGCAAGTTGTTCCAGGGCCTGGTTGACGCGTCGCGTCATGACGGACACCTCCACGCCGACCGCATCGGCAGCCGCCATGATGCGCCGCTCAAACTCGCTCAGCCGTTTTCCTTGCCCCTGGCTGACGGCTGGGACGCGGGTGCGCGGGTCGAGAACAAGCTGCAGGGCCTCCCGAACGGGCGGATTCAACTCGACCTCGGCCAGCAGCGCATCGACCAGATGGTTGAGGATCGCGGCTCGTTTCTGGCCGACGCTCCGTTCGGAAAGACCCAGCGACTCACTGACCTGCTTCTGGGTCTTGCCGTTGACCACCAGTTCCCGAAATACCGTCGCCGAACCATCGCCGGACGGAAGGATGCTCAGCACCGCCTCGATGGCCGGCTCCGAGCCATCCGCTTCCGCGGGCGGCGGGGCAGGTTTCCGGTCAAGGCTTGAATTCTCGGCCATGCGAAGCACACGTGATCGAGAAGCGGATCTCCGCATGGTCGCAAGGATCTTCTTGCGGAAGTAGCCGAAAGCCAGCGCATCCCAACTGAGTTGCGGGGGAATGCGGTCGTGGCGGACGTCACTCAGGAAGGATTTGATCGCCATCTGGAGGACGTCCGAGATGTTCTCGCCGGTCGTGTCCTGACGCGGGAAATGGCGATCCTTGTACTCCCGCAGACGAACGTAGACCGCTTCCACCAAAGCGTCCAGGGCTGCAGCCCGCTCTGGATCGGAAGCGGTGCGGATGGTTTGAAGGAGTTGTTCGACAGTCGTCGGTTTCACAACCATGCCTGCGTGCCCTCTCTGAGGCTTTGGACCCCGGGGCTGCGGCCTTTGCCGTCTTGCCGGGCCGCGACACGCGGCGCTCTACCCCAATCATCGCGTGAAGTCGCTTTCCGCTCAAGCTCGGCCCGGACCTGGCGAAAAATGCTCGCCCTCGACGTTTCCCAGATGTCTCACCGCCCGCACGTGCGCGGAAGCTCTTCTACGCGGTGGCGGGCCTCGATATACTGTCGGGACACCGACCTGCTAACCGTCAAGGTGTGGTATACGCAGTCTACGAACAAGAGGAAGGCGCATGAGCCCGCGGTCCAAAGGCACTGACAAAACACGGTTTACCTTCTGGCTACCCGAGGATACCCACGCCCAGCTCACCGAGTTGCAACGGGCCACCGGCAAGGAGTCGGTCGCCGAGGTCATTCGAGAGGCCATTCGGGTCTATCAGGATCTGCTCAAGGCTTCTGAGGACGGTGTCGACCTGTACTTCGAGGACAGCAAGACGGGCAAGAAGGGGCACATCTGGCTGCTGCCGGGCCGGTTCCCCGCTTCCCGCAAGGGAAAGTGACCGCACTTCTTCGTTTTTTTGGGTTGCATGTCATACATAATATGAATATAATCATCATCGTTCCCTCTGGCGTCCGCGGCCTGTGCCGGTCTTCATCGTGTTGCTTCGCAGGTCCAGGCGGCTCGTTGGGCCGCTGGGGCCAAAGGCCCGGGCCATGAGGGACGTGACCGGAAGAAATTGGGGCCTGCTGATCGCGTATATCCTGCCGGGATTCGTGACGCTGCTGGCCGTGGGTATGGTTTCGCCGACCGTCCAGGCCTGGCTGGTGGGAGTGTCCGCTCAGCCGGCCGGGGTGACCGTGGGCGGGTTCCTGTACCTGACGCTCGCGTCGGTGATGGCCGGGCTGACGGCCAGCACCATCCGGTGGGCGGTGATTGACAGGCTGCATCACCTGACGGGCCTGGTTCGCCCGCCGTGGGACGAATCGAAGCTGCAGGAGAAGCTCGGGGCCTTCGGCTCCATCGTGGAGGACCATTACCGCTACTACCAGTTCTACTCGAACACCCTCGTCGCTCTGACCTTGCTGGCCGTCGCCAGGCTGGTTCAGCCGGTGGCGGCCATCGGACCGGAGCGGCTGCTGGATATGGGCATCGTCGTGTTGGTGATGCTGTTTGGTGCGGGCTCTCGGGATACTCTGCGGCGGTATTACTCCAGAGCCAGTGTCGTCATGGGAAGCCGCACGGAAAGCGAGGTCAAACATGACCAACGGCAGCGGAGTTCACATCGAAACGGCGCCTCAAGGGCCGTCCACCTCTCACAACGCGCCGCAACCCGACAAGGATCGCGTCCGTACGCCTCGCAAGCGTACCCGACCGGCCGGCCAGCCGGTGCGAATGAAAGAAGCCCGCGACTCGTGATCAAGACCGCGGGCTGTGTGGTATATATCCGGCCGGACTGACGGGGATGAGCAGACCCGGCAGTTCGGCCTTCATAGTGGGTCACACCGAATGTGTGATCGAAGAACAGCTCTGATGGGTGCGATGCGGGCGAACGCCTGCGATTCTCTCAATGTCAGATGTTGAGGCTTGCGCTGCGATCAGCACTCTGGACACCAGAGCTGTCTTTCGGTCACACGATCCGATCAGTAGGGCGGCCCTTCGTAAACATCCAGGTCCGCCGGATCCTCGGCCGCGTTCGTGTCTCCCTTGGGCTGACTCTGAATCCACGTGTGGGCGTCCAGGGCGGCCTTGGCCAGGATCGGCAGGTCGCGCGTGCCGAAGACGTGGGTGCTGAGCCACGCTTCGCCGTCGCGGTACCTCCGCGCGAACGACACGTCGTAGAAAACGCCCTTGGCCGTATCGTTTCGCCAGATCGCGGCCCGCACGGCCCCGTAGCTGATGGCGTGAATGGGTTTGTTCTCACTCATGACTCCCTCCTGATGAAGTGTTTACTGCGTTATGGCGCTCTGCGGTCGGAGTGTAACATTACGGGATGAACGCCGGAAAGTTGCCCCGCCGCCAACAGACAGACCGTAACGAATTCGCGCACTTGGCCGGTGTGTCTGGGGGCGGCATGATCGCGCAAGCGGGGCAACGACGGCGAGTCAACAACGAGAACGGGCACGCCAGTGCCCGTTCACCGCTGTCCCGATAGAGTCGGCCTGCACAAAGCCGACTCGGGCACGTTTGACCAGACAGGAAGGCCGCTCAGGCGGCCTGTGCATCCGTCTGCGGCTCCTCGGTGACGGCTTCGATGATCGCCGCGGCCGTGTGCTGGATTCGGTCCAGTGCCGCCGCGAGGGTCTCGGTGTTCCCGTCGTGGAACTGGATGTAATCCTGTGCCGCGGTCGAGGTCTCCAGGCCGATCGCACGACACACCACGAAGGCCACGGCTTCAGCCTCGGTTTCCCGGCTGGTGCGGGTGCTGCCGTCTCGCTTCTCGCCGTGGTGCATCATCTCGTGGGCCAGCTCATGGGCCAGCGTCGAGAACTCCGCCGCCGGCGTGAGGCCTTTGAGCAGTTCAATCCGGCCGCCGTGCGATCTGCCATCCGCGCCGCCGAGTGTGTCGGCGTACTCAAGCCGGATACCTTGAACCGCAATGAAGGCCTTCAAGCGTTCGGCGTAGCCGGCCGGATCACCTGATACCGTGCCGGGCTCGGGCAGCGGCTCGCCGTCGGTCTGCGAAACGTCGAACACGTAGGCGGCCCGGAACCACAGGCGCCGTCCTTCCTCGTCGCTTCCCGACTCGGCATCCTGCTTCTTGAACACCATCGGGGCGATGATGACAATGCCTTTCTCGCCTTTCTTGACGAAGCGGCCAAGCTTCCGCCAGGTGTTGAATCCAGCTACCCGGCAGGCGTCGGGCCGCTGCGACGCAATCAACATGATGTTGCGAAAGCTGTACTGGTGGAACTTTGCCACCATGGCCAGGTAGTCGGTCAAGGCTTCGCTCTTGCCCTGTTCCAGCGCCTCGGCCAGCGTGTTCAGAGCGTCGTCCGCGAGTTGTTTCACTTGTTCTCGTTTCATCGTGCTTTCCTCCTCAATAAGGGTTTTTGTTTTTCATTCACCCGCTTCGGGTGGAAAACAAAAACCCGATGAGGAGGAAGCCGCCGGATGCTGGACGGCGCAGGGCCGCGACGGCAAGCAACAGCCAGTGAACAGGTACCCCTGGCACGCTGTTGCTCGTCGCCACCGAAGCCGGTCAGCGCAGGCGGATTTCAAACGGAGTCGGCCCGCAGGGACGACTCACCGCATGGTCCCGCCGCCCGCGTTCGGTCCGCCAAGGGCAGCGGCGGCATGGCAACGGCCAGTGATCAGGTACGCCTGGCACGCCGTTGCCCGCCGCAACCGTGCGCGGAGCGACCAGGGCGGACATCAAACGCAGTCGACCCGTCAGGGGCGACTGACCGATTTCCCGAAGGGCGGGGTTGCCCATGATGTGAAAAAGGCCGGGGGGTGTCCCCGGCCGGAATGGACGCGGTCAGTAGTCCTCGGGCAGCAGCACCGTGGTGACGCTGCGGTCCGCCTCGGTGATGATCCAGAACTTCGTGCCGTCCTCGGCATGGTAGACCGAGAACAGCCGAAAGCCCTCCTCCAGCGAGAGTTGGTTCTCCGCCCAGTCCGCGGGGCTCACGTCGCCCCAATCGCCCGTGCTGTGACGGTTCAGGGCCTTGGTGATGTCCCGCGGGTCCAGCGTACTGGCGGCGTTGGCGGTAGCGACGGTCTGACCAAGTTCAAACGTTGTTCTCATGTTGCGTTCCTCCTTCAAAAGGGTTTTTGTTTTTCATTCACCCGCTTCGGGTGGAAAACAAAAACCCGAGAGGGAGGACGCCGCCGGGTGTTGGGCGGCGCAGGGCCGCGACGGACCGGGCAACAGCCAGTGATCAGGTACTCCTGGCACGCTGTTGCTCCGTCGCAACCGGAGCCGGTCAACCAAGGCGGAACAACACAGGGCGTCGGCCCGCAGGGACGGCGCTCCACATGGTCCACCGCCCGCGTTCGACCCGCCCAGGGCAGCGGCGGCATGGCAACGGCCAGTGATCAGGTACGCCTGGCACGCCGTTGCCCGCCGCAACCGCACGCGGGGCGACCAGGGCGGACATGAAACCGAGTCGGCTCACCAGGGACGACTCACAGCTATGCTGATCCTCTGCTGATCCCTCGCGGACGATGGGACGCGTCCAACACAACTCTCCCGGCAGTCTGGAACACTGAGAGGAACGCCGCAAGCCGTGATTACCGGGCGCTTCCTCCGATCGCTTATGAGGTGCTCCATGCCCGTCGCCATGTGTGAAATAGGCTAATGTATGGCACCATAAAGGTCCTATTTAGCCCTGGCTCGTGACTTACGCCGGGGACTTCGCAAAACGTGACAAATCGACCGGAATAGCCCGGAATCTGATTGAGTGGCAAGGCCAGATCCCGTATCCTGGAAGGTCGTCTCATGCCAGGGCTCGGGAAGGCTCTGAGGCTCAGATAGTGACCGGCTCTGATATCGGCGGGGGAAGGCAGCAACCAGCTCAACCGCTCCCCATTTCAGACAGTTCGGTCATCGGGCACGAAGTTGAATGTGCGCGGATACCCGCGGTGGTCTATGGCGGCGGCGGGCAGTCAACAGGAGACAGCCCCAGCCATGCTTTAGGTCGAGGAGGTCTAACGATGCGACATGTTGCAGGGTTGACAATCATCTTTGCGTGGCTCGCGGGTCCCGCCCTGGCGGACGTCGTGTTGCCTGGGTCGAACCACGGCACCGACGGCGTGTTCGCGCCGACGGCCAGCATTCAGATCGACCTGGGCAAGGCGCAATCCGGCCCGGGCATCACCTGGGAATCTCCCGGCGGCGACATGGATGGCGACGGCATCGGCGACGGCGTTTACGACCGGACCAAGTGGGCCGTCGTGTTCAAGTTCTCCTCCGTCAACATCCCGTCCGGCGTCACGGTGACCTTCAAGAATCATCCCTCCTGCGCCCCGGTTGTTTGGCTGGTCAGTGAATCGGTTACGATAAATGGTTCAGTTAGTGTAAACGGCAACAACGGACTTGGAGTCACTGCTCCTGAGCCCGGCCCGGGTGGCTTTCGCGGGGCTTTTCCATGGACCTCAGCTGCTGCGGTGGGTAGTGGAGGCTTTGGTCCGGGTGGTGGAATTCGATATCCGGGAGCCGGCAGTTACGGAACACTCGGTCAAGGGTCATCCGGAGGGCTGTACGGCAATGCAGCCATTGTGCCGCTTCTCGGGGGGTCGGGTGGTTCAATCAGTATGCATGATTTTATGGGAACACGTTGGCATACTGGGGGTGCGGGTGGAGGTGCGATTCTCATCGCCGCAGTAGGCGCCTGCTCCCTCAATGGCAGTGTTACGGCAAACGGCGGGAACACAAACTCCCCCGGCATAGGCCCCGGAGGCGCCGGAGGGGCGATTAGACTGATCGCTGATAGTATTGTCGGGACTGGTACTCTCCGAGCGCGCGGCGCTCGCCCGACTTACGAAACATACATTGGTGGCGAGGGCCGAATCCGAGTCGAATACCTGAGCCAGATGGCTCTTACCGATCTTGGCATCCCACTGGCCTCCGTGGCAACGCTCGCGGGGCCCCCAGTTATATGGCCGGAAGATGCGACACCTGCCGTCAAAATCATCAGTGTGGGACCTGCCACGGTCTCCAACGATCCTTTGGCAGACATGATCGAGGAGCCTGACGTACGGATCACGCCTGATCAGGCCCAAAACCTCACCATAACCATCGCTGCACAGTTTGTTCCTCTGGACTGGACGGTCTCTGTGCGCCTGGTGCCGAGGAGTGGTGCGGACTCGGTTGTGAATGCAATCTTCCAGTCTGGTGATGCAACTGCATCGGTTTGGACGGCACAACTGAGCTTGAACGACGGCTTCAGCGCCCTCCAGGCGGCAGCAGTGGCTCCTTGACGTGAACGGGGAGGTTGAAGACATGGCAACTGTAAGATGCGCATACCTGGCCTGCTGGCTGGTGGCACTCCTGTTGTTGGGGGGTCAACCGATTGCCGCCCAGGCGAATGATTTTCAGATTGACAGTGCATGGTCACGAGAGGTGTCTGCCGCAGTAGGCTGGGATCCTTTCACGGTCAGGTCAGCTTGGTCGCGGGAGGTCTCCGTTGAAGTGCGTTGGGATCCTTTTGCGGTGAGATCAGCCTGGTCGCGGGAGGTCTCCGTTGTGGTAGCCGACGTGCCGCATATCACGCTGGACCATCAGTTCTTGTGTCCCGGCATGTCTACGGAGATGACGGTCTCTATCGGCAGCCTGCCGCCGTCCTCCACCTATCAGTGGCACCGCTCCGGCGTTCCGCTGGTGAACGGTCCGACATCCGGCGGTTCAAGCATCAGCGGGGCTACCGCGGACAAACTCCAGATCAGTGGCGTCTCGGCCGAGGATGCCGGGCAGTATCTGTGCGTGGTAACCGGGGATGAGGGCGAGGTCGCCAGTATTCCCGCAACGCTCGAAGTCTACTGCTCGTGCAGTTCCGTCTCGCAGACGGCCGGCGTGGACGACAACTTCGCGCCGCCACCCGATGCCGCTGATCCCAGCGACGCCCTTGTCGCGGCATTCGAGCACCCGACCATTGATTTCGACGAAGTGCCCGGCTCCGGTTCCATACCGGAACAGGTGCATGCCGCCCACACGTTCGCCGGCTTGCCTCCCGGCCACCTGGTTGAGGGCATTCTTGAGCTTCGCGCTCGGGCAGGGACCGGTTTCACTCAGAGCGACCGGCTGCGTCTGGCATTTGCAACGACGTCGGGGCTCAACCAGTGCTGGTCGGAGAAGCTGGAGGTTTATCTCGATCCGCCCCCTCAGGGCGAGCCGCCGCCGCAGTGGGACAATGGGGAGGAAGCCGACATTGAAGTCCGGCTCAGCAAGTTGAACTCCAATTCGGGCGGTACGGTCCTTCAGGCTGTCGAGAACCTCCAGTCAGACCAGCGCTTTATTGATGTGATCGTCAGTGACGACAGCGGCGTGGATTACATGAAGCTGACGATGACCCACTCCGCGGGCGACACGGTGGCTTTCATCGGCAGCCCACCTGAGCCGGTCGCGACATCGTGCGGGTTGGATGCATCGTTTGAAGTCACCGCCGGCGGCACCGGACCGTTGAGCTACACCTGGCGAAAAGACGGGATTGACCTGGCCGATGGGCCAACCGGCACCGGCTCCACCATCGAGGGAGCCAACTCGCCCGTGCTGGCTATACGCAGCGTGACGGCTGAGGATGTCGGAGCCTATGACTGCCTTGTGTCCAATACCTGCCACATCGCGACCAGCGAATCGGCCGCACTCAGCCTCTCGTTCGGCTTCTGCGATTTCGATGAAGATTGCGACGTCGACCTGGATGACTTCGCCATCTGGGTACCGTGCGCTTTCGGTCCGGCGGTACTGGTTGCTCCTGAATGCGAGTTCGCCGACCTGGACAACGACGGCGACGTGGACCAGGCCGACTTCGGCATATTCCAGCGGGCGTACACAGGGCCACGGGAGCCGTGACGGTGGACGGGGTGACTGCTGCCAGAGTTATGTGCGGGCCGCTGGTGTCCGTGATTGCCCAATCATACGAGTGGAGCCAGCGCAATTTGGTCGGAAGGATTAGCCTTATGTTGACATATGCCAAGCCGTTTCCGGTCCGATTCGTTCTGGCAACCACCGTTCTTTTCGGCGACTTGTCGTTAACGGCTACAGCCATTTGTCCACCGAATGCTGATGAGCACACTGTAGCTCTCTACTATCTGAACGGAACAACTCAGGATGCCGTTGGCAATCACCATGCGACCCTCCACGGCGATGCGCGGCTAGTAAGTGACAGCCTCTTCGGTGGTGGCGTTCTCACTGACGGCAATGGCGACTACATGCGGCTAGGCAACGTACATGCCAGCCCACCTCGCACGACGACAATGGGCACTATTGAAATGTGGGTTAAGCTGACTCAGGCTCCGAACCCATATTTCGTTTTGTCCTCTTCAGGTCGAGAGTATGGGCAACAGTTTGACGACGGGTGGTATCTGGGACGACACAGCAAGGACGGCAACACTCTCATGTTTGGCATCTGGCGAGGCTTCCCTAGTGGTTGGGCATTTGCAGTCAGTACGATTGATCCTGCTCAGTTGGTCGGCAGTTGGCATCATGTAGCAGGAACCTGGGGTCCAAGGGGAGTGGAGCTGTGGATCGATCGACAATTGGTGGCCACGCACCCGTTTGTCGGCGGCCTACCTAACCGAAGCTACAGGACCGTGCTCATTGGCACAGACTCTTGGAGGTTTGATACCCCTTGCGTTATCACTGGGGTTCGTATCTCCGACGTGCAGCGCAATCTTTCAGAACTCTCTACTCCCGGCGTGTGGTACTCGCCACTGGACCCGAAGGCGACGTATCTTCGAACATGCGTGGCCCCAGCGGCAATCAGCGCACCAATTGCTGCTCTCGATCATTTCTGTGCTCGCCCCAGTGACTGGCTTCGCATCTCCTCCCTCGGCGACTACTCTTCCACCGGCTCGGCTGGCCCGGAAGACCAATCGGGCATACTTGCCCTGTTCAGCAGCAGCAGTGAGTTCGTATCTGATGCGGGGCAGCTTCATCGTGTTCCCGGGGCCATCGATGCCGGCGAGGATCATGTCTCGGCGGAGTGCGTTCCGCTCAGCGTAATCGTGAGCGCTTCAGAGTCTATCGAGGTACTGCCCGCAGCCCCGAGCGACGTGACCGATGGGGCGATGCGGCACGACACGCGGTTTCGGGTGTTTCTGGAACGGGAGAATCACACCCTGACGGCCGACGTCACGGCGGACATCAGCGGCCAGTGCGCATCCTGGCCCTGCATGTACGCCGCGTCCGTGGACCTGCCGGAACCCCTGCCGACGATTCCCAGTGGCACGGTGGTGGACAGCTACATGATCCACTTCGACCCGGTGAACACGCCGAGGGGTCTGACGGGTCAGATCACCTTCAGCAGTGACATCCTCGGGCTGGTGGCCCGGGCCAGCAGTATGCAGGATTGCGATAGCCAACTGGGAGCAGCGGGCACAACCTACGGCCAATCCGGCGGGCGGGCCTGGGATTTCGATGACGGCGGCTGGGTCAGGCTGATCGACTCGCGAACGGTGGAGTTCTACGGTTACGTGGGCGAGTGGTTCGACCAGATGCGTGTGGTGCTGGCGGCCTGTGGTCCGCAACCCACTGATATCCCGCAGGACTTCTTCATCCCCGGCGACAGCTATGTGGATATCCAAGTGCCCAACGGGGCCACACACCTGTTCTTCTCGCCGGACGATGACTACTTCAGCAACAATGTCGATCTGAACGGCGACTACGCCGTACAGATCCAGTTGCTGCGCGACAGTGACGGGGACGGCGTCTGGGACATTGACGACAACTGCATTTACGCCTCCAATCCCGGCCAGCAGGACGGCGACAACGATGAAATCGGAGACGCCTGCGACAACTGCCCTGAGCACGACAACCCTGAGCAGGCGGACGCGGATGGCGACTTTGTAGGGGATCTGTGCGACAACTGCCCGGCGATTTTCAACCCCGACCAGAACGACTGGAACAACAACAGCATTGGCGACGTCTGCGAGATTGAGACGGATCCGAGCCTGGACTGCAACCGCAACGGTCGGTTGGACGCGCAGGACTTGGCTGAAGATCCGTCTCTGGACGCAGACCAGAACGGCGTCATCGACGCATGCGAAACCGACTCCGATGGCGACGGGATCACTGACGCCGAAGACAACGCACCCGATGTGCCGAACCCCGATCAGACGGACACTGACGGGGATGGCGTGGCTGACGTGATCGACAACTGCCCCGCGGTGCCCAACCCCCGCCAGACGGATACGGACGGTGACGGGGTTGGTGACGCCTGCGACAACTGCTTCTACATCTACAACCCCTTGCAGGAAGACGCTAACGGCGACGGGACGGGCGATGCGTGTGAGGAGTGTTTTATCGCCCAGCCGATGATGATGATGGAGTCGGGCTCGGGACCGACCGGAAGCTGCTCCGGCAAGCCGATTGTCGATGTCGATGTGCAGTTTGAGTACACGACGGGCAATCAAGTTCATCCGATTACTACACCCTTTGGCTGGGCCGCTCTCGTAGATGGTCTTGTCCGTGACTGTGTTCGGGCCGAGTGGCTGAACTGGTCATGGGAAGGCGGCTTTGCCAACGGTAACGTGCGGGGGCAGGCAGAGGTCGATGCCTCGGCGGCCGGGGCGGCGGGCACGGTCATCGACACTATCAAGGACGGCAGTATCGATATGGGAGACTTTGTGCCCAGTGTTGGCTCGTGTGGCGAGACGTTCATTAAGGATCTTGCCAAGATCACTGGCAATGTGAACCTGTATTCGTTCCACATGGGCTATGGGGGGCCGACGACGCTGCGGGCCAAAGGCAGCCTGTCCTGGTGCGACACGGTGAGCATCACCAACCATCGCGAGGAAGCCGTGACGCTTGAGGTTCCGCTCTACTTGTCCGGTGACGGGGTGGTTGCGGAGTCCTTTGGCGATCCCTCGGTGACCAAAGCGACGATACGTGCAGAGTTGTCCGGCAGTATAGGCGGCAGCGCGGTGAAGCTCAGTTATGAACTTGAGTCGGTCAGTGCGGTGCCGATCCTCTCGGACACAGCTCAGGTTCTGGTCGTGCCGGTCCCCGTTCCAGCGGGGGGGCAAGTCACCTTGAATGCCAATGTGAATGGCGAGGTCGAAGTTGTCGTAACAGCGCAAGCCGCGGGCATGTGGGGGCTGCTCTCGAGCGCCGCCACCGCGGGATTCGACTTCCGGCCAGGAGCGGGTGGGACCTACCGCGGCCTGGGTATCGGGAACTTCACCGGCCCGGATGGCGGTCCGGTGCCACTTGGCATCGTGATCGAGAGTTGCCGTGGTCCATTCGACTACATCCCACGCCCGAGTGACTTCAATAGGGATGGCGATGTCGATTCCGATGACTACGGCTTGTGGGCAGACTGCGCTTCCGGCCCGGCCGTACCGGTCGCTCCTGAATGCGAGTTCGCCGACCTGGACAATGACGGCGACGTGGATCAGTCCGACTTCGGCCTGTTCCAGGCAGCGTACACGGGACCACGGGAGCCGTGACGACGGCGGAGTAGCTGTGCTCTGACGAGGGCCGTGATCCTCCAGAGCGGAAGATAACAGGGTGATACTCGCACAGTATTCTGTACTTCTGTGGTCGAGGGCCGAAGCACATGAACATTTTTAAGGGAGTTGCATCGGTCGCTGTGACCATTAGCCTGCTTGTGGGTACAGCCTGGGCGGGACTTGGCGTTCCAACGGGATACCCATCCGACTATATAGCATTAGGAGAGAATTACCCTTGTGTGGGGCAACTCAATGGAATTGGTCCAGGCTCAGGAACGCTCATCAGCCCAATCTGGGTGCTCACGGCTGCGCACAATGTGGTCGATCCCGAAGGCAACGGAACGCCAATACCTCCGAACTGGCCTGTACAGTTTATGGGCTACGATGTCACAGAAATCGTCGTATACCCCACCTTTCTGGCAGACTGGCCGAATAACCGCAACCCTAATGACGGATGGGATCTTGCATTGGTATCTCTCACCCGAGCTCTGCCGCCATCGCTAATCCCTCCGGCAGCTCTTTATCGTGGCTCTAATGAAAAGAACTCCACAGCCGTGCTGGTAGGCTACGGCCTAACTGGTTACGCACCCTGCGGATGTGGGACTAACCCTTCGATGCTATCCTGCCAAGCCCAGCAAAACTATGGAACCAGGCGCGCCGGCCGGAATGTCATTGACCTTCGTGGAAATGAGTATATACCTGACTGGTCCGATCGGCTACTGCTGTGTGACCTTGACTCACCGAGTAGTCAGAGCGCCAGCGTCTTTGGTGGCAGATCCCCCGTCAATCTGGAGTTTACTACTTGCGAAGGCGATAGTGGTGGCGGTCTTTTTGTCGGCTCGCAGTTGGCGGGTGTTCACTCTTTTATATACAGGCGCAATGGAACCTACGGAACAGTTATGGCAGCTACGAGCGTCTCATCGCTCGCATGGTGGATCGATCAGGTAACAAGCACGATTGCGTATGGACGTGATTCTGAGGCTACTGTCACTGTTGGTGCGGGGTGTGTGTGGCATCATGATCAATGGCTTACCGTGGGGTACGGGGTCAATGCTACTGGCGCTCTTATCATAGATTCCGGCGGAGTTATGACTACTAGCGAATGGCTTAACCTGGGTTGGAACTCGGGAAGTTCTGGGACCGTTCTCCTATCCGGCCTAGATTCGTTTCTAAAGGCGGGAGTATTCAATGTGGGCACGGCCGGTTATGGCCGTGTAACCGTGCAGGACGAGGCGGGGCTCGAGTTTGACGAGTTGAATCTGGGCCGTGATGTCGAGTCAAGCGGGGAGTGCTTACTGACTGAAGGAAGTCATGCTACCGGCGGGGGCATCAGAGTGGGATGGCAGGGCAACGGGGTCCTGATTATCGATGGTGAGGCATGCTGTGACACCGTGGGAGGCCATGTCGGTTTTGCTAACTCGTCCGAAGGACAAGTGATACTTTCCGGCGAAAACTCTAGCATGTCGGTGGCGGTGTTCTTCAATGTGGCGGATGAAGGGACGGCTTCCGTAGATATTTCTGGCGGTGCGAGGATGAGTGTTTCTGGCTGGCTCAATCAGTCAGCTGAGCCTTCCGGTGTGTCTACGATCACAGTCGCGGAGTCATCGAGCCATTTGAGTGCTGACGTCTTCAATGTTGGGCAGAAAGGACACGCGAGTCTCCATGTTACTGAATCCGCAGAGCTTACTTTTGGCGAGTTGAATCTGGGACGTAGCTCCACAGCCTCCGTCGGTATCGTACTGATCGACCATGCTGCTGTTGTTGAAGGCAATATGATCAACAGCGGAATGGAGGGTTGTGGTACTGTCATAGTAGAGCATGGCGGAACACTTTCTGCGGAGGCTATGGCCATTGGTAGTTTTCGTGAGTCGAACGGCTTAGTTGTTGTGCGCGACTCGGAATCCTCGGCGAGCATAGCGGGTGGGGTCGTTGTCGGAGGTGAGGGCCGTGGGTCGCTTTCCGTCGAGGGCGGGGCGGTCGTGGTAATCGGCGAGCTCCTTATAATAGGGCAGCATGGCGAAGTAGGAACAGCTGGCGGCAGCATCGCGATTGGGCCTGGAGTCGTGGGGGCGGCCACGGATGAAGTGAGTATTGGCGCGAACGGCTACCTTGGAGGTTCAGGGCGAGTTGCTGCGAATATTGTTAACGGCGGCACGCTTGCCATTGGGCACCCCCCAGGGGCGGCTGAACTGCTTGTACAAGGACAGTATACGCAGTGGGCCAATGGGGTGCTCTCGATCGAGATTGGCGGAGCCGTAGAACACGCTTGGCACGACAAGCTTCACGTGTCGGGTCATGCATCCCTTGATGGTGTGCTTAGCGTGATTCTCGTTGGGGATTACCAGCCGAAGGTAGGAGATCGATTCGACACGTTGAGCTTCGGCGGAATGGATGGAGGGTTCTCTGAACTACGCATGCCGAACTTGGCCGTCGGCATCTGGGGTGTGCGCTATGGTGCCACTGGCATTGAATTGATTGTCACAATATCACCGGATCTTGATAGGGATGGAGATGTTGACGCTGAGGACCTAGCCATCTTCATGGCCTGTCTCTCTGGGGCGGGTATACCCCACAACGGCAATGAGCTCTGCCGGATGGCGGATTTGGATGATGACGGCGACGTGGACCAATCTGACTTTGGGGCGCTACAGAGGTGCTTCAGCGGCGAAGGCGCATCACCTGATCCAGAGTGCATGGGTTGGTAGTCCAAGGTATCAGACCAAGCTTGTGGACGCGCTCAGTGTCACAAAAACAGGAACAGGAGAGCGGGGTCCATTGAGGGCTTGGCAAATCCCGCGAGAAGGTATAGCGTGAGGTCATGGCCTCGGCTCGCGACGACAGGCGCGGCCGAGGCATCTGAATGAGACGTTTATTCGATGACAGGTTGAGCCCGCTCTGACAACAGCCTCGTGGCGGAGGCACAGTCAGGCGGGTCGCGATAGATGTCCGGCATGGCGGCTGGGAAGAACCCCTTCACCTTCTTCGTAGCCCAACCTGCGGGGTTTGTCAATCACTGGTTTGCACTTCCTACACGTGCCACGCCGGATGTTCCGCCTCCCGTCATCGAAGGATATGCCGCGCGTCCGTCAAGTGCGCGGTCTTCCTGAAGAATCCGAACATGAGGCCTGAACACAACCCCGAAAGCACCTGGCGTGTGCGCGTCGAAAAACCCGCCGGCGGATACGTCTTCATCAAGGCCGAGCACCTGCTCAAGGCATGGTGGGCGCAACGCACCGGAACCATTGACCTCTTCGCCTTCCGCGTCTGGCTCGGCTGCCACGAGCTTATGGCCCGGCGATGCCGGATGAACCGCAAGCTCACCGCCTGTTACCGCGTCGAGGAACTGCTGCCGCTGACCGGCTCGGGCGACCTGGCCCGCCACCGGGCGGCCATCCGGCGTCTGCAGGAAGCCCGACTGCTCCGCTGGCTCGGCGACGATATCCGCCTGGAGCCGGTATCGCCGGGCGATGACGGCGTCGGCGCCGTCGGCGGCACCGACGACGATTATCTCGACATGCAGGCCATGGTGCAGAACTGGCGGCGCAAGATCCCCGTGCCCCGCAGGGTTATCAGGTACTTGGCCGGCCAGCGCCGCAAGGTGCTGATCGCAACGGTGCTGGGCCACCTGCTGCGGTGCGTGTACTACCGAAATCGGGCACCGCTGACCGGCGGACGCTGCAAGGCGTCGTGGATCGCCGATGTCTTCGGCGTGGACGCCCGCAATGTCAAGGCCGCCCGCAAGCAACTCATCGACGCCGGCTGGCTCACGGTCGTGGCCTCGTCACAGACCGCCCTGAACCGCTGGGGCCTGGCCGTCGTGGTTGCCCTGGACCATATGTTCCCCGCGTGTCGCCATGACACACCCGCCCGGCAATCGCCCCCGCCTCGCGAGCTTTCCACAGCCAAATCACCACCCCCTACACAAAACCGGGAACTCTCTGCGAGATCTGAAAACCACGAACTCAGGCACGGCCGAGCCGGTGGCGTCCCGACGGGCCAAGGAAGACAGGCCCCGCCACGGCTGCGAAGCATCGCCCTGGCGGACCTCAAGCAGCCGCAGCGCCTGGATCGGCTGTTCTGGGAAGCGGTCGCCGCCGGCATCGTCCGGCAAACCCAGGCCGAGCGTTTACGCTGGTTCGCCGCCGCCGAGCGGGCACTGGCGCTAGGCACCCGGAATCCCTGCGGATTCTTCGCCGCCATGGTCCGCCGCGGCCTCTGCCATCACATTAGCAACGCCCAGGAAGACACCGCCCGGCTCAAGCTCAAGCGGCTCGACTACGGAGAAGGCCGAAGCATGGGTTGGAAAGTGGAAGCCGCCTGATCGCGCAGGAGCGGTAGCGTTTCCACAGTTGTGGTTTTCCTTTGAACAGCGTGTCGCTCACGTTGATAACCCCGCAGTGGGTACTGGCCGTTTGCAGCTCAAGTTGCGCAATTCGGATCGGCAGGCACGTTCTCGCCGCTGTAACAGCGTTGGAAAACCCCGAAGTCGGATTGATCGACGTCGTTGTCGCTGTCGAAGTCCCGGTTCGAACATTCTGTTGACCGCGATATGCCCGGCCCGGAAGCGCACGCCTCGAATTCAGCGAAGTCGTCGGTATCCACGTCGCCGTCGCGGTCGTAGTCGCCGGGGATCAACGGCGGACAGCCATCCGCGTCCACCGGCGAACCCGGAACCGTATTCGGGCACAGGTCGCACCCATCCGGAATGCCATCAGTGTCGTCATCCGGGTCGTTCTGATCGGGCACGCCGTTGCCGTTGCAGTCGCGTGCCCGCATGCCGACCGCTCCCGGGCCGTAGTTGCTGGCCCGATCCCCGAATCTGTCGATGGCTGCCTTGATGAAGTAGTGGAAGAGCAAGCCCGGCTCGGCGGTGGTGTCATCGAACGAGACAGCACTCTGCCAACCACCGATCGAAACGGCGTTGGAAGAGCTGCTGGTCGCAGAGCGGTACACGCGGTAATAGGATGCCCCGGAAACGGCAGCCCAACTGACAGTCACGCGATCGACATAGGTTCCATTGCTCGCACTGGCGGTCGGCCCGGCCAGGGCTCTCCAACCAGTGTCGCCACCGATGGTGGCGGAGGCGTCGGTTCCCGCCGGGTTGGTGGCCGCCTTGATCCAGTAGTAGTAGGTCGTGCCCGGTACGGCGGTCGTGTCATCCCTGGAGGCGATATCCAGAAGCCAGCTGGTGATCGTGCCGGCGAGCTTTGGGTTGTCGGATGTTCCGCGATAGAGCTGGTACCACAATCCGGGCTCACCTGCATCCCAGGTGACGCGAACATACTCGGTCGATTTGCCATCGGAGGCGATGAGATTCGACGGCAGCACCATGGTCCGCCATCCAAGAACACCGACACTGAAGTCAGTCTCGCCGGTGCCGTCCTCGGCGATGGCGGCCTTGACGAAGTAGTAGTACTGCACGTTGGCGGCGCCGCTGAAGTCTTCGTAGTATCCCCCCTCGAACCAGCCGGTGATCGCCTCGGCTTGTGTGGCATCGTCGGTCAAGCCGCGATAGATCATGTGATATCGATCGTATGTGCCCTGGCTCCAGCTGATGAACACGCGATCGGTCATCGTCCCGTCGCTCGCATAGACATTGCTGGGCGGGGACAATCCTCGCCAGCCCGAATCGGACTCGCTCTTGAAGCTTGCACACGTTCCAAAGGCATCGTTGGCCGCGGTCACCCAGTAGTAATAAACGGCCCCGCTGATGGCACTGGTGTCATCGTAAGAAGTCTCCGTTCTCCAAGATCCCAGCGTATCGGCGGTCTGCGGATCATTGGTTGTGGATCGCCAGACTCGATAATGCGTGGCGCCCGGAACGGCATCCCACGTGACCCGGCAATATCCGAGGAATGTGCCGTCGCTAGCGCTGACGTTGGTCGGAGCGGGCATGGGGCGATACCCGGATGCGGATGCGCTCACATCGCTGGGGCGAGACCCCCCAATGTTGACAGCCGCTCTAACCCAGTAGTAAGCATCTTCGCATGGCTCCGCCATGATGTCATCGAAGCTGGTCCCCGTGAACCACGAACTGATCGCAACCGCGGACGCCGGATTGTCCGTGCTGTTGCGGTAGACGAGGTAGTGCGAGGCGCCAGGTGTGGCAGTCCAGGTAATCCGCACCAAATCGGCAAAGGCGCCCTGGCTCGCCTGCACGTTGGTGGGCGGTGCGAGCTTTCGGTAGCCGGTATCGTCCTCGCTGAACCACGACGCGGCCTGTCCGGTGCTGCTGATGGCACTGCAGACCCAGTAGTACTTGAGGACACCGGGAGACGCCGCCGATGAGCTGTCGAGATAGGACAATGAGGTCTGCCAGCTGGAGATCGGAATGGCGAACGCGGGATTATCGACATCATTGCGATACACGCGGTAATGCGTGGCTGAGGGGGCTGCATCCCAGGTAATCTCCACACCTGCGGTGGTTGTGCCGTCGGAGGCGGAGACCGATGTCGGTGCTCGGAGCTTGCTCCAGCCCAGGTCGGAGTTACTGGCCAGGCTGCCGCACAGCCCGCTGCTGTCGGCAGACGCACGCACCCAATAGTAGTATGCGGTCAACGGCAGGTTATCGGTGTCATCGAAGCTGGTTCCCGTCTGCCACCCACTGATGGGCATGGCAAGTTCGAAGTTGTTTGCGGTCGCCCGGTAGACTCGGTAGTGCGTCGCCCCGCTGACCCCGGTCCACGTCACACGGGTGTATTCGTACGTCCCGTCGGTGGCCGATACATTGGTCGGCGCAGTGATGCAGTCGTTGTAGGTCAGCGTGCCCATTCTGGCGGTGACCCGGTATGAATGCCAGGTGACTTGCTTGGCGTCCGTCCGGATGTCCTCCATCTCGAGGGTCCATATACCGGCGGGGTTCTCGCCCCACAGTGCGTTGGTGCAGTACTGCCAGGCCACCCGAGCATGAGGCTCGAACGGGCTGGCGTTGATGCCTCGGATCAGCCGGGTTCGATAACCACTTGGCGAGGTCAGGTTCAATTCCACGGGGTAGGTATTGGTGGTCTCGAAATCGACATCCACTAGCACTTCTTCCAGCGGGAGAGCTGCGGAAAAACTGAATTGCACAGTGTACGTCCCATTGTCCGCAAGAGTCTGGTTGACTGCCACGGTTCCGGTGGTCTGGGTGGTCTGGGTGGTCGGGCCGGCGTACAACACCGCCTGAGATGTGAGTTGATCCGCATCGATCAGCCCGAAACCGTACCGCTGATTGAAGTGGAAACCGGCCGCGTTGGTCCGCCATCCGCCGTCGCTCTCGGGAGTAGAGTCATCGGAATTCACGATAGCGCTCGTTCGGGCCAGCAGGTGCTTGGCGAACCGAGTATCGAGTGCAGGCTGGACCTGCTTGGCCATCGCCAGCACGCCCGCCACCAGCGGAGACGCCGACGAGGTGCCGCCAAAGTCGCTGGTGTAGTCCGGGTCGGGGAAGTCGTCCATTGAGCCGTTATACCCGCTGGCCTCGGTGGTGCGGTCGGTCGTGGTGATACCGAAAAGACCATCCGAATCCGATGGGGCGGTGACAAAGACGCAGGCCCCGTAATTGGAGTAACTCGCATACTGGCCGTCACTGCCCAGGGCGGAGACGGTGATCGCACCCGGTTCGTTCTGGAGATCTTTCACATTGCAGTCGTACGATTGGTTGCCCGCAGACCAGCAGTGGATGGTTCCCGCCGCGGTCGAGGTCGCCAGCGCATCCGCCTCCACATCGGTGATGTAGTAGGCCTTCGTATAACTGTAGCTGTGGTTCTTGATCTTGATCGAAGTATTGGATCCGCTGCTGTGATAAAGTGTGGCATCGACGAAGTCCGCCGCGTCCTGATCGAGGACGTGGAACGGAAGCCGCAGGCCCGCCAGGTTTGCATACGGCGCCGCCCCAGTCACGCCGATGCCGTTGCCCCCGCGCGCCGCCGCCACACCCGCCACCGCTGTGCCGTGCTTGTCCGCCGTCTGGGCCGGATTGGGATCGCTGTCATCATCGTAGAAATCCCAGCTATGAGCCGCCAGGTAGTTGGGCGCCAGGTCGGGATGGGCGGTCTGCAACCCGTCGTCGCAGATGCCGATGACAACCCCGCCGCCGGTCGCGTTGCGATTCCATGCACCCTCGACTCGCGCGTCGAGCCCCGGCGTATGCTCGTTGACCAGATGCCATTGACCGGGCCAAGGCGCTGACGGTGTGTCCTTGTGGAAGTACGGATCGTTGGGCACGAACGCATCAAGGACGTAGTGCCGCTTGGCGTTAGCGTAGGCCGACCGGATTGGGCCGGCTGATTCCGTCTTCGCCGTTGCTCGCATCGAGTTGAGGCGGGCGCGGGCCTGTTTGGCATCAGCGGCCGCCATGACGTAGGCGTTGGGGTCGCTGCGTAACGCTCGCTTGACGGTCAGCCCCCGCGCGGCAGCGAACCCCTTCGCGTCCGTGCCCGGCTTCAGAAACACGATCAACTCTGATGTGTCTTCCGCGGCAACCTGGCCGTACGAAGCCATCGTCCCCAGCAGGATTACAGCCAAGCCGATCGTAGACACTGCGATGAGACGCATGCTCTTCCCCTTCCTTGCGATTATCAGACGGGATGTGACCATCCCGGATGCTGATTCGGGGTCGTCACATCTCGACCATGGCTGACCAGCAAGTCATACCTGAGGATGTCGGTTATCGTCCCGAAGCTTTTCAGGCCGCCATGGTCCGCCCCATTCGCTCTTATCCCCAACACAAACTGGCGAGTTGTCGGGAACTTCGTGACTTGCCCGTCCTCGGCCGCTTCCATTGTTAAGCCCTTTGCTCAGCATTATACCAGCGCCACGATGCAGCCACATTGTCCTGCTGAGGAGTTTTTTGTTCCTGAACGCGGAGGCGGCCCCTGACGTGCGCCACGGAACGGCTTATCGGCCTAATTGTCTCTGCCCGGGGCACGGCATCTCCAATTTCGGATTCTATGGAATCAGCGATTTGGTTCGGGGCTGATCGGCTCATCATCAGGAACCCCTGTGTTAGCCGATCCGCAGCATGACCTCCGAGGCCCGGGCCAAATCCATGGCGGCGTAGATTTCGGTCACCGCCGACGACGTGTGGCCCAGCACGGTCCGGGCGGCCTCGATGCCGAACTCCTTGCGGATCTGCGTGGCCGCGTTGTGCCGCAACTGGTTCGGCGAGAACCGGTGGGCCTTCCGCCACGCCCGCAGGGCAGCCCTTTGCTTGGGCGTCAACTCGTCGGCCTGCAGCTCCTTCGGTGGCGGAAACGCCTTGTCACACGCCTTGACGATTGCCCGGGCGTAAGTGTTGGTGGTGTACTGGTCGCCCGGGCCACGCCTGGCTCGCGTGCGACGCTTGCTCAGCTTGTGCTCCGGCCGGCAGATCTTCGCTTCCTCGCGGATACGTTGACGATATTCGGTGACGACCTCGCTCGGATCGAACAGGTAGGCGGTCAGGTTCGGTTTGATGAACGGCTGAAGCTCCTGTTGGGCCTTGGGTCCCAGGTAGATCACGCGGACTCGGCCGTGGTGCTCGGTCTTGTGGCTCTGTGGCGTGTAGGCCCAGGCACGGCCGTTCATGTCGATGTCGGCCATTCGCATGATGGTCACCTCGCCGGGCCTCATGCCGGTCAGCAGTTGAAGCTGGAGCATGGCGGCGATCTGCCGGGGAGCGACGCGCAGGACGCCGTCGACCAGGTGGCCGGGCACCGGTTCGACGGGCTTGGTCTCACGGGCGTTGGTACGCCCCGGCCGAAGCGGCGCAACCGCCCGAAGTCCTTCGAGCAACAATGGCAGGACCATCTGATTCTCGACGCCCCAGCGAAACATCCGGCGAATCCGATTGACGCGGCTGTTGATCGACCTGCGACACAGGTCGGCGTCGATCATGGCCTGGCGGACGGCCTTGAGCGCGCGGGGGCCGAACGTCGCGACGGCGGAATCGCCATACAACTGGGCGAGCGGCTTCAGGGCGTCCTTGAGGTTGTGCAACTCGCCGGTGGGCCGACCGTTCTTGACGTAGTAGCCCTTGGCGAATTTCAGGTAAACGTCGATGAGTTCGTGGATGGTCAGATCGCCGGGCGGGCCGTCCGCCTCTTCGGCGGGCGCCAGGAGCCGGTGGTTCGCCAGCCACTCCTTGATGAGCCGGGCGTACTTCTGCTGGCTCTCATCGGAGCCGTGAGGGCCAAGGTAGGTGTCCTGTCCGTTGAGCCGGACGACGGCCAGACCGGACGGTTTGTGGAGACGGTACTTCGGGATGCGCGAAGACGATTGGATGGCCATGCGACTGCTCCTTCTCGCCGGAAAGTGGTATTTTACCACTTTCCGGGAGCATTGCAGCCGCACTGCCTGACGCCGGCAGGTACGCGTAAGTCGCGTTCGGCTAAGCCTTTATATCCACAGCGGGCGATGGGATTCGAACCCACGACGTCCAGCTTGGGAAGCTGGCATTCTACCACTGAATTACGCCCGCAGGTTTTCAACATCAGGCACTTACATAAATCCGCCTGTCGGCCTCAGTAGCGCTGCCGTACGTGCTCGGCGTCCTCGGAGGGGGACAGGCACTCCTCCGCCCTGAAGCCTGTCCGGTGCACCGGCGCCGCTGTGCGTCAGATGACTGGACCGTGCGGAAAGGCCTCTCGCCGGCAAAAAAGAGCCAGCCCCCGGACGCTCAGCATATACAGTGCAATCGCACTACTCAAAGACCTACCGCCGACCATTATACCGCGTTTCTCGCCGTTGGGAAGGGGGTTTCGGCGACAACGCCAGACAGCCTCAGAAGCTGCGATTCCTCGTGTCCGCCACGACCCCATCTGTCGCCCAGGCCGCGTCTGGGCTCGCCCGCGGTGCAAGAGCGTTCGGAGGATGGCATCAAGGACCTCGTCGAGATTCTTGCCCAGAAGCGTTTACTCGCCGGCGAGGTAGCGAGCCGCTTGGCGGTGGTTCGGATTCAACCGCAGCGTCTCGGTCCACTCGCGGCGGGCATCGGCGGTGAGGCCTTTGCTCGCGTAGGACTCGCCCAGGGCGCAGTGGAGGTCGGGATCTGACGGGAAAATGCGCAGGCCCTGGCGATACGTGCGAATGGCCCCGTCGAGATCCCCTTGTGCGGCCTGGGCGGTGCCGAGGAAGCCATAGGCCATACCCAGGCCGGGGTTCAGGGTGATGGCCTCATGAAGGTGAACCTCCGCGTTGGCGAAATCCCGCTTGCGCATCAGTTCCACGCCGAGACGGTAATGCGCATCCGTGTAGTGTGGTCTGGCACGGATCGCCTCGCGGTAGCGACGAATGGCGCCGTCGGATTGCCCGTCGCGGGCCAGCAGCAGGCCCAGGTTGTAGTGGGCCGCGGGGTGATGCGGGTCATGCCTGAGAGCTTCCTCGTAACTCTGTGTCGCTTTGTCGTGCTGGCCCTTCAGCATGTAGGCATTCCCCAGGTTGCAGTGAGCTTCAACGTAACCCGGGTTGAGTCGGGTCGCCTCGATGAACCGCTCGGTAGCCTCCTCGATTCTGGATTGCTTACCCAAGGCGATACCGAGGCAGTTGTGCACCACGGCGCCATTGGGTGCAAGCGCGACAGCGTGGCCAAAGAGGGTTTCCGTGTCTCGCCATCGCTGGATCTGTTGGCGCGTGACGAAGGCTTGCACGGCGGCAATGGCAAGAATCGCAGCCAGAGCAGGCGCGACAACACGCCGGTTTCGTACGCCGTCGCGTGGGAAGAGCATCGCCAGTCCGGCGGCGGCAGGGAAGAGCAGGCCGATGGCCGGCAAGTACGCATACTTGTCGGAAGCGACCACCCAACTGTATCCGACGATTCCCAACGTGGGCGAGATCAAAAGAAAGAAAAAACCCAATCCCATGGCCGGGGCAGGCGTCCGTCGGAACAGCACGATGGCCGTCGCGGCCACGATCACCAACGTCATGATCGCCGCCAACACGGCGGGATTGGCGAGCGAAAGCGCAGGAAGCTCGTAGTACGGCGAGAGGCGGGCGGGCCAGACAACCTTGCCGAGGTAAAAGGCCGCCAGATAGCCCACTCTCAGCACGGCCGACACCGGACCCGAATCTCCACCGATCATCTTGACTTCCGCGTTGTTGGCGGTGGATATGATGGTGACAATCCCGGACACAAGGGCAACCGCCAGGAAGGGTATTTTCTCGATCACCGCTCGCAGGCTCAGGCGTTTCAGCGGCCAGTAGTCGAGCAGCAGCAGCGCGAGCGGCAGAGGGACGGCTGTCGGCTTGGACATCACCGCCAGGACGAACATCACCAGGCTCGCCAGGTAGGCGGTCCATCGCCGCCGCCGCGTGTAGCGGACATAGAAGATCAGGCACGCCAGCGCCAGCAGCATGGCCAGCGGTGTCTTCCGCTCCCATACCCAGGCGACGGGCTCGACTGTCATCGGATGAAGTCCGAACAACAGCCCGACGAGCCCCGCCGACCAGAGACTGCCAAACACCTGGTACATCAGCAAGACGACCAGGAAGGTGTTGGCCACGTGCAGTGCCAGGCTGGTACGGTGGAATGGGGCCAAGTTGTCGGCTCTGCCCCCCAAGGCCACGTCGGCCATCAGCGAGATAAGCGTGAGCGGTTCGTAGTAGCCCTTGATGCTGGCAGAATGACAAACCTCTCCCAGGATACTGCCGGCCCCAGACCAGCTTGGGTTCATGAGGTAGGGATTGCCGAAGAGAAACTGCTCGTCGTCAAAGCAGATGGCCTGGCATCTAAGGACCGGCCAGTACGTGACCAGAACGACAAGCGCCGCCAAGAGGGCCACCGCCAGAGGCCGGGCAAACTCACCAAGTGCCGTCGCAAAACTGCGACCTTGAGTAGGCCGATCTGGCGGCTCCGAAGCGGAGCGATTCTGCTGCTTGTGCTTGGGGGACCGGACCATAGAGTCATTCTATTCGCGATTGTCCATATGGCCTCGTCCGGCTGCACCGCCGCCACCCGGCCATGCGCTACCATTGTACAACGACGCGACCTCCTTGTTGGCTCTTGGGCAGACTCTGTGCCATGAGCAGAGCCGCAAGGCCATCGCGGAACCGGCTGGACTGCCGCTCCCCCTGCCGTCCGGCAGGCATCCCGCAGGCACCGCCGCGTAAGCCCAATATGGCCGCGCTGCTTTGTAGCGGCCGCCGCCTCTGGCGGTCGCTGGACAGCGAGAGATCCTCAGACGCCGGCCGCCACAGCCTGTCCGCCCCGGCGAAGGGGTCGGCCGCTACCAGAAAGCCCCGTTCATCGCTGTCATACTCAAGCGACCGGCCGGACCTGAGCCCCTGGATGCCAGCGCGACGACCGGTGGAACGTAATCTCTGTATCTACAGGGAGTTGCGAACCCGCGAGCCGGTAGCGGCCGGTTTCGGGCATCCGCGCCTGTGGCATGGGGGCGTCGCAAGGCAGGCTGACGGCAGTTTTTTTTGATACCGAACAGTTGCCAAACTTCGGGATCTCGGTATACTGGGCCGCCGAGTTCGGTCAGACACCCAGGTTCCGAGAGGATCAAAGCCATGAGCGAGGACATCACCGCGAAGCGGGAGCAGGCTCTGGGACGAGCCCTCCAGCAGATTGAGAAGAGTTTCGGCAAGGGCGCGATCATGCGTCTCGACGACAATGCCAGCGTGGTACACGACGGGCTGAGCACCGGTGTGCTGTCGCTCGATCTGGCCTTAGGGGGCTACGGTGTTCCCCGCGGACGAATCGTGGAGCTGTATGGGCCGGAGTCGGGCGGTAAGACGACGCTGGCCCTACACATCGTGGCGTCTGCCCAGCAGAATGGGGGCGTCGCCGCGGTTGTCGATGCCGAGCACGCTCTTGATCCCACCTGGGCGAAGAAGTGCGGGGTGAAGCTGGATCAGCTTCTGGTCAGTCAGCCGGACACGGGCGAGCAGGCCTTGGATATCGTGGAGATGCTCGTGCACTCCAACGCGGTGGACGTGATCGTGGTGGACTCGGTGGCGGCTCTGGTCCCCAAGGCCGAGTTGGAAGGTGAAATGGGGCAGTCGCATGTCGGTTTGCAGGCCAGGCTCATGAGCCAGTCATTGCGCAAGCTCACCGGCATCACCGCCAAGAGCAAGTGCATCGTGATCTTCATCAACCAGATCCGCGAGAAGATCGGGGTGATGTTCGGGAACCCGGAGACCACGCCGGGCGGCCGAGCGTTGAAGTTCTACGCCTCGATCCGTTTGGACATCCGCCGCGTGACCACGATCAAGGAGGGCGAGCAGTCGGTGGGCAACCACGTCCGGGCGAAGGTCGTGAAGAACAAGGTCGCCGCCCCGTTCAAGACGGCGGAGTTCGACATCATGTTCGGCGGCGGGATCAGCTCGGAAGGGGATCTGCTGGATTTGGCGCTGGCGGACGGCCTGGCCGAGAAGACGGGGGCATGGTTCAGTTACGGACAGGTACGACTGGGGCAGGGGCGCGAGAACAGCAAGCTGTTCCTGCGTGACAATCCGGACCTGGCCAAGGAACTGCGGCAGGCGATCATCGCCAAGCGGATGCCGGCGCCGGCCCCGGCGACCTCGAAAGCGGCGTCCGGTTCTGCCGGAGAGGTCGCCAAACCCGCGGCCGGCAAGGACAAGGACACCAAGGAGGCCGGGAAAGCCAAGGCCGCCGCCGCCGCGATCGCGGCCCGCAAGATAGCCCGAAAGGGATGACCCGCGGTCCGTGGTCCGTCAGTGACCGTGGCGGGACCAGCCGCACTTCGGGCATTTGCCGAACTTGCCGTTCTTTTGCCGAAGCGGGAAGTAGGTCTGATCGTTGGGGCACTGCTCGGCAGGGGTGGCGGTCACTTGGCCGGTCGTGGGGCAGGGGATCACGAGCACATTGCCGCCGTGGTCATCGGGAGGCAGTTTCTCAGTCAACCGCTTGAAGTCGGCAGGGGTAACCTGAAAGACATGGCCATCGTCGAGGCAGATGTATGGGCGGGCCGACTCCGGGGTGTCGAGTTGACGGGCTTCGTCGTCGCCGCGGCCGCGCATCGTGAAGAAGACAGCTCCGGCGAAAGCTAATGCCACGAGACCGAGTTTGATGATGACCGCAGTCTTGTTCTGTTCTGTTGAAGGCATGATTATCCTGCTTACATGGTGGACTCAGACCGGCATGGTTGCTGACCCCGCATGCTGAGGCTGGCCTACTGATAAGCCAAGAGTCTTCGTCGTTTGCGGGGTTCTGACGGTCGCCGCACTCACTCCTGGCCGAAATCCTGACGAGCAACCCAGTCGGCGTCCCCGTGGATGCAACCAGGGTCGGGGCCGACCGAAGTGTTGCTGCAGTTGTCATCGAAAGTCGCGCTCGCCCGGCGATGGTCTTTGATCTTCTTGTGGTCGATGTAGATATTGGCCGCGTGCCCATCGAGGAAGAGAATACTGTGCCGGTTGGCCTTCCCGTGCCAGCCCACGATCTTGTAGTCTGGGGGCACATCCCACAGCACGCCGCCCAGGGCCACGTCGGACCGGTCCTCATGCAGGATGATGACCCGAGAATCCCCGTGCTTGCGCATGAGAGGGATCGCCGAATTCATGAGCCGCTCCTGTCGCTGGACTGTGGAAGAAGAGCCATGGCTGGTGTCATAGCGTCTCATGTAAAGGTCGGGGTTGATATTGGATCCGTAGCTGGTGCCCATGACCTCGTAACCGGTAGTGCGTGTGGGCTCGGAATCCGGGTAACGACGACTGGCGATCCCCTTGTCCGAGGGGCACTCGAAGACCCGCAGGTCGGCCCTAGTGCCGAGGCGGGCGGTGGTGACGTAGCGGTTCAGCGGCCGGTGCTTGGGCAGGAAGTCGAACTCGCAGCCGTGGCCGTAGTAAGGATCGAGGCTGCCGCCAGGATCGCCGTTGCCGCGGTTACCGCCGAAGTAGTTCGAGTACCAGGACGCCTTGGCAATACTGCCGTTGCTGGCTCGAACCACCGGCCCCCACGGGAAACGATCCCGCTCGGAGGTCAGATAGGCCGTTGTGGCCACGCCGAGCGCCTTGAGGTTCGCCAAGCACTTGGCCAGCCGGGCTTGCTCGCGCGCGTTGGCCAGCGAGGGCAGCAGAATGGAGATCAGCAAGGCGATGATCGCCACCACAACCAGCAGTTCGATGAGTGTAAACCCGCGGGTTGGCCGGCTTGCCGCCCGCCGCGGCCGATGAATGGATGCTCGTACCGCCATGGTATGGCCCTTTCGTTGGGCATGGCCCGAAAGAAGACCTGCGACGATCCCATTATTGTAACCGACCTTGGTGTTTTGGGAAAGCCGGCAGCCCGGGCCGCTCGGCCGGTCGGGTGCACCCACCGAACTGTGGCTGCGGGCGGGCCCGGCACGCGCCGTCGCCTGCCACTGCTGTGTGAGCGTGCCTCTCCCCCGAAAAACACTGCTCACGTACGTGTTTAGCGTCCTCCTGAAGGGGGACAGGCACGAATGGTACTGCCGTGCGGCGAGGGGTCATGACGCGCGGAGTTTATCCGCTCGCGCAGGCCGCACTGCTGGTGTTGAGCCTCGCGTTCGCGTATGATTTCGGCTTAGGCCGGAATCGCCTTGTGTTT